>CAZZBI010000038.1:0-17329 GCA_964652385.1 uncultured Pirellulaceae bacterium
GACCCCTGCGCTTGGCGCTTCGGGCTGTCGATGCACGGAGGAACGTGGGTCCGGCCACTCCGTGGCCGAGGCAGGGTTTCGTGGCGGGGTTGTATCCGCTGCGCGGCGTGACCGGTGTTCGCCGTCGTGCGCCTCGTCCACGGTCGCCGTGGTTTTCGACGCGAGGGACGCAGAGGACCCCTGCGCTTGGCGCTTCGGGCTGGGGAGGGCACGGAGTATTACAAGTACCGACGGTCGCACGGCCTCTTTCCGTGACTCGTCATCCGTGACGACAATCGGCGGATGGCGTCTCGATCTCCCGCTTCGACAACGTGCATCGGCTCGCCCTCCCTCGAGCCTCGCCTCGCTCTTCCTGCTGATCACGTTGATCGCGATCCTGTCGAGCGGAATCGCGGCGATCGTGCGGCGAGTCGAAACGGTGACGACGGTCAGCCCGTTTCAGGGCCAAGCGTGGGTCGAAGCGATCGGTATCGGCATCGTGGTCGGCCTTCTTTCCCTGCCGGTCTATGTCGATCTGCCGTGCGCCCTCGGTTCAACACCCTCGCCGTTCGTTTCGAGGCTCTTCGTTGCCCTGCTGATCGTGGCTGGAGTGATCGGAGTCCTCTACCCACCGCCGATGATCTGGTTCGTCGTCACCCATCTGTTGGTCTTCCGCCTGCATCCGTTCGTGACCCTCGCGCTGCTGGGGCGAGTCGGATTGCGGTTGTCGTACGGCGGAGTCGATTCGGCGATCGAATTGCGGTCCGGCGAATGAGCGGCAGGTGTCCGAACGCTGCCGTCAGGTCTCGCCTCCCTGGTCGAGGTCCGTTGCCGCGATCGAACCGCACGCCGCGAATCCCCTTGACCCACGAGGCATCCAGCCGCCTGGGCGACGAACGGTTCCCGATTCTTTTTCGTCGTCGCTTGAAATTCGCCGGGCTGGCATACGTCATCAAGGAAACGCCCGACGCGAGACCGAACGCTTGACGCCGCCGACCCCTGCCAGCGCCGATCGCGACCCGCCGCCGCTCGATCTCGAGCGGTTGGTGGAGCGGCATGGACCGGCGTGGCGACTGCTCGCGGCTCGCGCGGCTCGTTCCCCCGACGACTGCGTCCAGGAAGCGTTGGTGCGACAGATTCCGCCTCCGGCCGATCCGGTCGCCTGGATGTTCCGAGCCGTCCGCAATGCGGCGATCGATCAGCGGCGTCGCGAATCGACTCGCCGTCGCCATCATGAAGCGGCGAGCGAGACGCGACCGCTCTGGCATCGCCCCGACCCTGCGCTCGGCCTGTCGCTGGCCGAGGTGACCGCAGCGCTCGACGACCTGGACGCCGACGATCGGACGCTGATCGTCGGTCGGATCTGGGGAGAACTGACCTACGAACAACTCGGCGATGTGCTCGACTGCTCGCCGCCGACGGTGATGCGACGCTTCCGCACGCTGCTGGCTCGTCTCGCGACGCGCCTCGGTGCAGTCGAGGCCCCGTCACTCGCATCGCGTCCGCCGCAAGACCGCTCGACGTCGGCCGAACCAAGCGAACGGACCGACGGAACGGAGAGACCTCGATGAACGATGATCCGTCCGCAACCGATCCGAACGACGATCTCCTGCGGCGACTGTCGTCGCTCGCTCCGCTCGCGCCGCACGTCGATCTGGCGCTGCTGCGGTACGAGCAGGGAGTCGCTGCGGGGCGAGCGGCCGCGCTGGCGGAGTTCGAGCGGGCTCACGTGTCGCGCCGAGCACTCGACGAGACGACTCGTGACCGTTCGCTTGTGGGTAACGATCCGCAGCGGAGCGCTGCGGCTGGCGCTCGACCGGCGTCGATGTTACCGCACCGATCCGACTCCGCTTACCCGAACCTCGATCGAGCAAGACGACGCTGGTTCGAATCGCCGGCGTGGCCTTCGGTCTCGGCTCTGCTGCTGATCGCTCTGATCGGTTCGTTCGCGATCCCGCGCGGGACGACGATCCTGACGGGCGATCGCACGCTCCCGCCGCCGGCGTCGTCCGGTGGTGCCGTGGCCGAGATGCCAAGCCCTCCGTCCAGCGACGATTCAGCCGATCGCGGACCGAAGCTCGACCGCCCGTCGATCGAGCCGTCGAGCAGCGGGGCGTTCGACCGACTGGCGGTGTCCGACCCGCCTGTCGGCGCGCCGCCGGTCGAGCGATTCACCGGACTGAACGGTCAGGCGCTCGGGAATTGGCGAGGTTGGTTCGATCCGGCTTCGTTGTCGCTCGAGATGCGATTGCGATTGGGACTCGGACAGGAAGGGGCGTGGGAGGCGCTGGAGCGTCGCGAGGCGCGTCCGCTGGAGAAGTCCGGCGAAGCGATCGACGTGCTGCCGAAGATCGAACGCCCGCGGGCATTCGGATCGGAACGGGGGAGCGAAGCGGCGGAAGGGGACACGAGGCGAACGAACTTCAACTGGGGAGATTGGCTGT
The DNA here is from genome assembly GCA_964652385.1 of uncultured Pirellulaceae bacterium. Lineage (GTDB taxonomy): Bacteria > Planctomycetota > Planctomycetia > Pirellulales > Pirellulaceae > UBA11682. Next base: position 2,424 of record CAZZBI010000038.1, read on the forward strand.
GAAGGATCGATCGAGCGGACGAAAGGGAACGGGTCGTCGAATCGACTCGGGAACCGAACGGGGCGACCGCGACTCGGCTCGACGAACCGGTCGACGCCTGGTGCAATGGGTCATGGCTGCGGGAGCGATCGGCTTGCCGTCGACGGCGCTGCCGGCAGCGGGGCACGAGACGATGCTGACGGCGGCGGTCGCCACGCAGGAGATCGTCGACACCGATGGTCGGCGGCTGGTGCGCTGGGAGATGGGGACGCTCGTCGGCGCGAAGGAGCCCGATCCGGCACTGCACTATCTGTTCCGACCGACGCCGATCGTCCCTCGCCCCGGCAACGGTGCTCTCGGTTATCTCGAAGCGAATCGCGAAACCGAACGGGTGCGGCGCGGGCTGAGGGGGGACGCGGCGCAGTGGGATTCGATCTGGCTCGACCGGCCGATCGACCAGTTGCCGCTCGACGAAGTCGGGGCGTTTCTCGAGGTCCACGAAGCGGCCTTCGCGGCGATCGATCGCGCGACCGAGAGCTCCTACTGCGACTGGCAGATCGAACTCTACGGTGATCGTTCGGTCGCGGACCTGCTGGCGATCAATCTGGAATCGCAGCAGCAGATGCGGCAGCTCGCGCGACTCGTCACGCTCGACGCTCGCTACGCGATCGCGATGCGCGATTGGCAGCGCGCCGAGAAGGATATCCGTCGCATGGCCGCCATGGCTCGCGACGTTTCGAAGCCCGGCCTGCTGATCACCTCGCTCATCGGCATCGCGATTCAGGGGATCGCCTTCGGCGACGTCCGTTCGTGGATCGCGACCGAAGGCTCGCCCAATCTCTACTGGGCTTTGTCGAGTCTGCCGGAAGGACCGGCCGACATCCGTGACGGACTGTTCGGCGAACTGAGGTTGCTGCGATTCGGCTTCGAGGCGTTCGATCGACCGGAAGAGAAAGACTGGAGTGCGGAACAGTGGCGGTCGGTCGTTCGTCGCGACTTTCTGCGGATCATGCCCTCGGTCGGTTCGGGGCCGGTCGACGAGACGGCGATCGACGGGCTGATGACCGCCCTGGCGATCCGCGGGTATCCGATCGCCAAGGAGCGACTGATCGCCGAGGGATATGACCCGGCGCGACTCGAGGCGATGCCGGTGCTGCAGGTCGTCTGCATCTACGAAGGGCGAGCGATCGCCCGGATCGTCGACGAGTTCTTCAAGTGGACGTTGGTCGACGGCGCCGATCGGTCGGTAGGGCTGGAACGCTCCGAAGAATCGCTGCGTCGATTGGCCTCGGGATTCGGCAACCTGGACGGAGGAACGCTGACGCCGTTCGTCGGACTGCTGATGCCGGCTCTGAGCCAGGCGGTTCGCGCCGAAGTCCGGATCCGCCAACAACGCGAGTTGCTGAGAACGATCGAGGCGTTGCGGCTGCACGTCGCCGCGACCAACGCGATCCCCTCGTCGCTCGACGAGATCGAAATCGTTCCGGTCCCTGACGACCCTGCGACCGGCGCTCCGTTCGACTATCGAGTCTACGACGATCGGGTCGAGATCCGCGTCGACGACATTCCTGGTCAGCGATCGGTCTACGTCTGGAAGCGGCCGTAGATCGAGAACGAATCGCCGTCGAGGCGCGGCGGGCGAGTGAAGCCGAGGCCGCTTCACGCGGGAACCGTTCCCCGATCGACTCGGTCGTGCGACCGAGCGATGATGCGGGCCGCGAAGCCGCGATGACGTCGACTCGATTCGATCGATTCGGCTTCGGCTCGCCTCTTTTCCGAAACTGACGTTCTCTCACTTTCTTCTCGAGGAGTCGTTCCGATGATTCGTCCCTCCTGGCTCGCACCGCTGCGACGCTCGCTCGTCGCCTGGCTGGTGCTCGCCTCGCTGGCGGTTCCGGCCGCCGCTCAGCAGCGCAGTTCGACCGAGATCGCCGCCAGCTATCTGTCGCCGCACACCGTGGCCGGCGTCCGCATCGATCTCGATCGCGTCGATCTCAACATGCTTCGTCGCAAGGCACAGGCGCTGGAGATCATCGATCGTGAGGAGGATCGCCAGATCGGCCAAGGAATCGTGATGGCTCAAGGGACGATCGGCGGGCTGATCGCCACCGGCGCCGAGGATCTCTGGATCCTGGTCGATCCCCGCAATCCGAATGAAGGAGTGATGGCGGTGTTGACCGTCGTCGGCGGACCCGATGCGGCGGACAACGCCGACGCGCTGGCGAAGACGATCGAGCCGTTTCTGCAGGGGGAGTTCCGCGGGATGCAGATCCGTGCGGGACAGGATCATGTCGCGATCGGCCCTCGCGCGCTGCTCGATGCCGCGGCCAAGCCGTCGGGGCGGACCTTTCCCGAAGCGTTGTGGGCCGATCGAGGGCAGGTCGTGACGGCGTTCGCCGTGCCGAGCGACGATCATCGCCGCGCGGCGCTCGAGACCGTACCGCGGCTTCCCGGCCCCTTCGCCGGCATCGATCTGGCTCCGCTCTTTCGCGACGGACGGACTGCCCGAGCCGATCTGAAGCTGGCGCCGCAGCTTTCGCTCGAGATCACCGTCGATGCCGCCTCGACCGACGGAGCGGCGTCGATCGCGTCGATCATGAATCGCCTGGCGCAGACCGCCGCGGAAATGCCCGAGATGGCGACTCAGCCGGAGTTCGGCAAGCTCGTCGGCAGCCTGAAGTGGAAGAGCGAGGGGAACGCCGCGACGTTCTCGATGATCGAGGGGACGCCGGAGTTCCAGCCGCTGATCGGCGCGGTGAACGAAGCGGTCGCGGCCGCTCGCAAGGCGGCGACCCGCGTGCAGAGCATGAACAATCAGAAGCAGCTGATGCTCGCGCTCCACAACTACTACGACACCTACCGGAAGTTCCCCGACGACATCGTCGACGCGAACGGCAAGCCGCTGCTCAGTTGGCGCGTGCGATTGCTCCCTTACATCGAGCAGCAGGCGCTCTACAACAACCTGAAGCTCGACGAGCCGTGGGACAGCGAGCACAACCGGCAGTTTGCCGAGATGATGATCATGGTTTTCCGCGGGCCGTCGACCGAAGGGCTCGCTCCCGGCATGACGACCTACCTGCGCCCGATCGGCGATGGGACGCTCTTCGGACCCAAGGGAGCGACCGAGTTTCGCGACGTGACCGACGGGACGAGCAATACGATCGCGTTGGTCGAGGCCGCAGGGAAGTATGCGGTCCCCTGGTCCAAGCCGGCCGACCTGGTGATCGATCCGCAGGATCCGACGGCGGGGCTGTACTTTCAGGGTGAGGCGACGAGCGCCGCCTTTCTGGACGGTTCGGTCAGAGCGATCAGCCGCAACGTCGACCAGACGATGTGGATGCTCCTGTTCAAGCATGCCGACGGCAACCCGGTAAGCATCGACTGAACACGAATGACGACCACCGGAGTACGGACGGGAGCAGGAACCGTTCCTTCCCGTCGATCGATCGGCTAAGCTCGGGCGGCGCGGCGTTCTTCTGCGAAGAGTGCCGCGCCGCTTGGCGTTTCTTGCTTGGCTCATCGCTCTGCCGCCGAGGTCTCGCATGCCCGGTCGATTGCCGTTTGCCTTGATGCTCGCCCTCTTGCCCGGATGGTCGGCCGGCGCCGCGGCGACCGTCGACGAGTTTCCGCCGGTTCCCGACGCCGGCATCCCGAGACAGACGGCGTATCGAGTCGACGCGGCTCCGACGATCGACGGTCGTTTCGACGAACCGATCTGGAGTCGCCTGCCGCGGAGTCGCTCGTTCGTCGATCTGATCGGCGGGCAGGCGACGAAGTACGCGACCGACGTCGCGATCGGCTGGGACGACGACGCGCTCTACCTGGGGTATCGGATCGAGGAGCCGAACGTCGCGGGGAGCTTCACCGAACGCGACTCGCCGATCTGGCAGGAGAACGACGTCGAGTTCTTCATCGCCGGCGACGATGCCTACTACGAGTTCGAGATCAACGCGCTCGGAACGATCTACGAGGGGCTTTTCGTCTGGGCGGAGCGGTACGAGACGTCGGGACTGAGCGAGCTGCCGGAGCTCGATCGACGGCGCCCCGAGACGAAATGGCAGAAGTTCGACGGAGTCGGCTTCACCGAGCATCCGCGCGGTGATCGTCTGGCGTTTCTCGCGTGGGACTTCCCCGGACTTCGGTCCGCCGTTCATGTCGACGGCACGCTCAACGATCGCTCGGACATCGATCGCGGCTGGACGGTCGAGCTGGCGATTCCGTGGCAGGGGCTCGCACTGCTCGATCGTTCGAAGCCACGTCCTCTGCCGCCGCGCGACGGTGATACCTGGCGGATGGACTTCTCGCGTTTCAACAAGCACAAGACCGATGCGAACGACAGCGGCGGATGGGCTCACAGTCATCACGGCGTCTGGGACTCGCACATTCCCGAATGCTTTACCTACGTGATCTTTTCGACGGACGAGCCGCCGGCCGATTCGGCCGATGCGACGTCGGACGGTTCGTCGGAAACCGATGCGGACGGACTCGACGAACGCCTTGCCGAGGCGCTCGAGACCGCCGGAGAGAATCGAGCCGAGCTCGAACGGGCTCTGGCCGAGGTGCCGGCCGAACGGCGACGTGCGATGCGTTATCTGATCGCGTACATGCCGCGACGCGACCTGACCGGACTGGATGCCGAGTTCCTGCTCGAGAACGTCGATTACGCCTATCGGGCGCGCGAAAGCAGCGAGTGGGCAAGGCGGGTTCCGGAAGCGATCTTCTTCGACGCGGTACTGCCGTACGCCAGCATCAACGAACGCCGCGATCGTTGGCGCAAGGACTTTCACGAGCGGTTCGCCGGCATGGTTGCCGATGCCCCGAGCGCGACGGCCGCGGCGACGAAGCTCAATCGCGAGATCTTCGGTCTGCTCGACGTGCGTTATTCGACCGGACGTCCCAAGGCGGATCAGAGTCCGTACGAGTCGATCGAGGCGAAGTTGGCGTCGTGCACCGGCCTGTCGGTCCTGCTGATCGATGCCTGTCGAGCGGTCGGCGTTCCGGCACGACTGGTCGGCACGCCGCTCTGGTCCGACATGAGCGGCAATCATTCGTGGGTCGAGGTGTGGGACGACGGCTGGCACTTCACCGGAGCCGCGGAAGCGTCCGGCGAACGGCTGGACGAGGCGTGGTTCATCGATCGGGCGTCGCGCGCCGTGCCGGGAGACCCACGACACGCGATCTTCGCGACCAGTTGGGCCGAAAAGCCGCTCCGCTTTCCGCTCGTCTGGGCGCGGCGAGCCGATCCGGTCTGGGCGGTCGACGTGACGCATCGCTATGTCGACAAGGACCCGCCGCTCGAACCGGGAACGGCGCGCGTCCGATTCGTCGTGCGCGGGGACGAGGGGACGCGCATCGAGACGACGATCGCGATCATCGACGACCAAGGGACCGAGCGATTTCGCGGCACGACTCGCGATGAGCGATTCGACGCGAACGATCATCTGACGGCACGATTGCCGATCGGCCTGGTCGGACAGATCCGAATCGGTGACGGCGAAGCTGCTCGCATGATCGAACTGAAGGTCGAGAAGGACGAGCAGCTGATCGATGTCCGGTGACGGTTGATTGCATCTTTAATCACCGAGGACACCGAGGTCACCGAGTCAGTTCATCGGGGAGTGGCGGCAGGCAACGCGCGGAGTCGGGGGGAGTCCCGATCGAGAATCACGAGTCACGCCGGTCATTTCGGCGGCTCAGTGCGTTCGGCTTCGCGACGGATCACGCCTCGGTTCGGTCAGCGAAACTTCGTGACCTTCGTGTTCTTTGTGGTTGAAAGGCATTGGCTTACCACGGAGGAACCCTTGCTGACGCGGCGGGCTGGGAGGGCGCGGAGGGGCTGGGAGGCGCGGAGGGGATAAACCTTCAGGGTACGGAGACGAACCGGCCGCGAATCGGTCGCTCTTGCGTCGGGACGTCGAGGCGTGTTCCAATTCGGCCGTTCGGCTCGGCGGCCTCTCCGCTGCGCCTGGTCAGGTCCGGTCCCGAGGAACTATCGATGTCGGTCTCTCGTGCTTTCGTCCCGATTCGCCGTCTGATCGTCGGCCTTTCCGCCGTCGCCGCTCTCGCTCCCTGCGTCGCGAGCGGAGACGACTGGCCGTACTGGATGGGCCCCCAGCGCGACAACGTCTGGCGCGAGGATGGGATCATCGAGCGGTTTCCCGAAGGGGGACCGAAGGTCGTCTGGCGGGCTCCGCTCGCCGGCGGCTATGCCGGAGCGGCAGTGGTCGGCGATCGCCTGGTCATCACCGACTATCAGACCGGCGACAACGTCAAGGTCGACAACTTCGCACGCGAGAGCTTTACCGGGATCGAGCGGGTCCATTGCCTGAACTCCGCGACCGGCGAGACGATCTGGACGCACGAGTATCCGGTCACCTACACGATGTCGTACCCGGCAGGCCCGCGCTGCACGCCGGTGATCCACGACGGCATGGTCTACACGCTCGGAGCCGAAGGGCATCTGATCTGCTTCGAACTGGCGACCGGAAAGATCGTCTGGCAGAAGCACTTCGCGACCGACTACGCCGCCAAGACGCCGCTCTGGGGCTTCTCGGCTCATCCGCTGCTGGACGGCGACAAACTCATCAGCCTGGTCGGCGGCGAAGGGACGCATTGCGTCGCGTTCGATCGGAAGACCGGCGCCGAGATCTGGCGGACCGAGAGTTCCGAGGAGCCGGGGTATTCGCCGCCGACGATCATCGAAGCGGCCGGCAAGCGACAGTTGATCCTCGCCTATCCGGCCGGCGTGGCGAGCGTCGATCCCGAAACCGGTAAGCGCTTCTGGCACACCGATTACGAGGCGACCAACGGCTCGATCATCATGTCGCCGCTCAAGTCGGGGAACCTGCTCTACATCGGCGGCTACTCGAACAAGAACCTGCTGCTCGAACTCGGCACCGATGCGCCGACCGCGACCGAAGTGTGGCGCGACAAGAGTCGCGCCGCGATCTCGCCGGTCAACGTCCAGCCCGCTTTGATCGGCGACACGATCTTCGGGATGGATCAGGGAGGGTTGCTGATGGCGGTCGATCTGGCGACCGGCAACCGAGTCTGGACGACTCCTCAGCCGCTGGCCGAGGATCGGCCGCTCGGGAGCGGCACCGCGTTCATGGTCCGTCAGGGCGAACGCTGGTTCCTGTTCAGCGATCTGGGCGATCTGGTGATCTGCGAGATCGACCGCGAAGGTTATCGCGAGATCGACCGCGCACCGATCATCAAGCCGACCAACGTCGCCTTCGGTCGTGACGTCGTCTGGTGCGCGCCGGCCTACGCCGGCAAGCGGATGTTCGTCCGCAACGACGAAGAGATCATCTGCATCGACCTGGCGAAGTGATTCCGGCCATCACGCGCTCCTCGGCCACGACGTGGCCGAGGGTGCGGGGCCGTCGCGCCGCCTTGTCTTGCTGCGGTGCGTTAGGAGTGACCGCTGTCGCTCGGCCGCGCGTCGAGGACGACGCGGGCCGACGTTCCCCCGGCTCGTCCCGAGCCGCGGGCGTGCGACATCGACGCCGGTCACATCACGCTGCGTGACGTCGCTCGGTGATTCTCCCCTCACCCGCGGTGACGACCAATCGGGCCACGAGATGGCCGTCGTCGTCGAAGAGCTTCGTTTCCCCTTCGTCGGCAAACCAGGTCGCCTGCGCCCGCTCCCAACGGAAGCGTCGGCCGACCAGGTGAGCGTCGGCCAGCAACAAGGCCGTCCCGACGTACTCTCCCGCCTCGATACCCAGGCGATGCCAGTGCTGTTCGAGCGATTCTCGAGAGGGATTCATGCGGAGTTCGTCAGGGGAATGAGCGGTCGAATGGACTCGGCATGAAGTCCAAGTCCCTGGCTGTATCGGACCCCAGTCCTGCCGCAATCAGAACGACGCCCCTGCTCCGAAAACCTTCGCCATTCGAGCCAGACTGCCGAACCGCTGAGCCCCTTCGAGCGTGCTGACCGGGGATTCCCCCGAAATCGCTGAGGAATCTCCCCTTGGCAGATCAAACGTCTGTTTCATACACTCGTTTGAATCTGGGCGAGCGATCGGGCACGTCGGCGAGCATGCGGGTGGTAGACGCGCGAGAACAGGACGAGGCGGGGAGCGTTTCGGGCGCCAAGGAGCCCGGAACCAAGGAGCGACTGGTCGCCGCCGCCGGTCCGATCTTCGCGCGGTCCGGTTTCGAAGCGGCGACGGTCCGCGAAATCTGCGATGCGGCCGGGGCCAACGTCGCCGCCATCTCGTACCACTTCGGCGACAAGTGGGGGCTCTACGTCGCGACGATCGACGAGGCGCATTGCCGCCTGTGCGATGCCGCTCCGATCCCCCAGTGGCCCGACTCGCTGGCCCCCGAGAAGAAACTCGAACTGTTCGTCCGGTCGATGGTCCTGCGGATGATGGATGTCCGGCGGACCGGCTGGCCGAGCGAATTGCTGACGCGCGAGATGCTCAACCCGAGCGCCGCAAGCGACGCGTTGATCGAGCGGAACGTCCGCCCTCACTTTCGCGGTCTGCTGACGATTCTCGACGAGTTGGTGGTCGAACCGATCACGCCCGAACTGCTCGAGCGGATCGGCTTCTCGATCATCGCACAGTGCTCCCATCATCGGATGGCGAATGCCCTGCTGAAGCGGATCACCAGTCAGCCTCCTGAGCGTCTGGACGATCTCGAGGCGCTGATCGCTCACATCACTCGCTTCTCGGTCGCGGCGATCCGCGGCTATGGAGCGAGCGATTCCGATTCTCGCTCGCGCGATCCGTACGCCGCGACCTCGGTCGACGGCGCGACGCGACTGAGCGGCCCGCATCGTCGCGACGAGCGGACCGGCGCGACGGCCGAGATCGAACTCCACGGGACCGTATCGCCTCGAGCGACCGATCCCCCTTTTCCTTTCGAACGCGAGGAGCGGCGCTGACCCGCGCCGTTTCTGGCACACCCAAAGAACCCGAGCGTTTCGATGTCGACTCTCCGCTACGTGATCGCCAAGGGGATCCCGGCGCTGGTGCTGCTGGGGATCGGCTTTGCCCTGTTCGCCGGCTTGTACGCGATGCGGCCCGAGCAGCAGCTGCGCGATACGACCGGTGTGGTCCCGCTGGTGACCGCGGCACCCGCTCAGGCCTACGACGGCGTGATCGTGATCGAAGGGCAGGGGGTGGTGGTCCCGCATCGCGAGATCATCATGTCGGCCGAAACGGCCGGTTCGATCGCCGAGAAGAGCCCCGAGTGTCATTCCGGTCATTGGGTTCCGGCCGGCACCGAGCTGCTGCGGATCGACGATCGGGATGCGACGATCGCGCTGCGACAGGCGACGGCCGAAAAGCAGCAGGCCGACGTGCAGATCCAGGAACTCGATCTCGAAATCACCAATGCGCAGCGACTGATCGAGAACGCGGTGGCCGAAGTCGAGTTGGCCGGGCGCGAGAAGGATCGCCTCGAGCAGCTCGTCGGCCGCGTCTCGGAAGGACAGATCGACCAGGCGCGTCGCAGCTTCAACCAGGCTCAGAACGCGCTCGTCCAACAGGAGAATCTCGCTCGTCTGCTCGAGGCGCGTCGCAGTCGTTTCGAGTCGGCTCGCGATCTCGCTCAGGTCAAGGTCGAGCGGGCGGAGCTCGATCTCGCTCGGACGCGCATCGTCGCCCCCAGCGACGGCGTCATCGTCTCGGAAGAGGTCGAAAAGGGAACCTATGTCCAGGCCGGAACGAAGTTGCTGACGTTCGAGGATACCAGTCGCGTCGAGGTGCAGCTGACGCTCCGTCCCGAAGAGATCTACTGGTTGCTGCAGGACCGTTCGACGCCGACCGGGGCTCAGATCGCCGCCGCGTCCGAAGCCGGATTCCGTCTGCCGCCGATCGACGACATCGAGATCGCGTTCGAGTTCGGTGATCGGAAGATCACCTGGCGCGGACGTCTCGACGGTTTTGCCGCTCACGGAGTCGATGCCAAGACGCGCAACGTGCCGCTCCGCGTGATCGTCGACGAGCCGATCCTGGCGGGGAACGAAGCGGTCGGACTGCTGCGACGCGGCATGTTCGTCTCGCTGAGAATCCCGGTACGCCCGAACGTCCCGCTGGTCGCCTTTCCGGCCGGCGCGCTCAAGCCGGGGGAAAAGGTCTGGGCCGTGCGCGACGGGGCGCTCGAGATTCTCGACGTCGAAGTGGCGGGTCGCTTCCGTGAAGTCGCCGGAGTGCGCGAGACGTACGAGTTCGATGCCGGGTGGCTCGCGACGATCGACGCCGATGCAGAGAGCGCCGACGAACTGGGGTGGATCATCGCCGTTCGGGACCGAGGCGGACTGCGTGAAGGGGATCGCCTGGTCGATTCTCCGCTGACGCTTCCCTACGACGGTCTGAAGGTCGAGCTGCGCGATTCGCTGCTACCGACTCCTTCGGTCGCCGATGCCGCCGCTGCCGAATCGTCCGCTGCCGATTCGTCGGCCGATGACGGTTCGTGAGCAGCGTCAGCGTCTCGGAAGGAATGCGGGGACGATCGAGAGCGTCGGGCGAACGACCGCTCTCGGATTTCGAGGTCGATCGGTCCGAAGGATTCGCAAGATGAAGAACGTGATCCGCTGGGCGGTGCGCAATTCTCCCGCCATGAACACGATCCTGATCGCGACGTTGGTCGTCGGTCTGTTGAGTCTGTTCGGGATGCGTCGCGAGGTCTTCCCCGAGTTCGAGCTCGAGATCGTGCTCGTCACGGTCCCCTATCCGGGAGCGAGTCCGGAAGAGGTCGAAGAGGGGATCTGCCAGAAGATCGAAGAGGCGGTTTCGGCCATTTCGGGGATCCGCAAGCAGACGAGCGTGGCGAAGGAGGGGAGCGGCTTTCTGGTCCTCGAGCTCGAACCGAGCGTGAGGGATGTCCAGAAGCTGCTCGCCGAGGTCCGGAGCGAGATCGACAACATTCCGAGCTTCCCCGAGCTGGCGCTCGATCCCGAGGTGAAACAGATCACCTTCCGCGCGCCGGCAATCCATTTGGGGATCACCGGTCCCGGCAAGTTCGACGAGGATTCGGAGCTGAAGCTGCGCGAACTGACCGAACAGATCCGCAACGAACTGATGCAGCTTCCTCCCGCACCGCCGACCGATCCGATCGGCGGATTCCTCGCCGCCTTCAAGCCGGCTCGCGAATCGGGAGCCATCACGTCCGCCGTTCTCGTCGGCGTCCGCCCCTATCAGATCGACGTCGAGATTCCGGAAGAGAGTCTGCTGCGGCATGGTCTGAGTCTGATCGAGGTGGCGCAGATCATTCGTCGCGAGAACCTCGAGTTTCCGGGAGGGACGATCCGGACGTCGGGTCAGGAACTGGTGATCCGCGGCAAGAACAAGAGCGATCAGGGGGAACTGATCGAACGGATCAAGGTCGTCGCGCAGCCCAACGGCGACGTGCTGACCGTCGCCGATCTCGGCTCGGTCCGCGACGCGTTCGAGGATCGGACGGCGATCGACGAGATCGACGGTCGTCCCGGCATGGTGATCCGGGTCGAACGGACGAGCGACGAGGACCTGCTGACCGTCGTCGACACGGTGAAGAAGTACGTCGCCGAGAAGCAGCTCCCCCCCGGCTATCGTCTGACGACCTGGGGAGATCAGTCGATTGACGTCAAGGATCGTCTCGACATGCTCGTCACCAACGGCATCCAGGGGCTGATTCTGGTCTTCGTCGTCCTGTCGCTCTTTCTCGAACTGAAGCTCGCCTTCTGGGTCGCTCTCGGCATTCCGGTCTCGGTCCTCGGAGCGAGCGCGGTGCTGCTGATGATGGACCAGACGCTCAACATGCTGACGATGTTCGCATTCCTGCTGGCGCTCGGGATCGTCGTCGACGATGCGATCGTCATCAGCGAGAACATCCACGCGCATCGCGAGCGAGGGAAATCGCCGATGTCGGCCGCGATCGACGGCGCGTATGAGGTGATGCCCTCGGTCGCGTCGTCGATCGCCACCACGATCGTCGCGTTCATACCGCTCTTCTTCGTGAGCGGAGTGATGGGGAAGTTCATCTCGGTCATGCCGCTCGCGGTGATCGCGATGCTGCTGATCTCGCTTGCCGAGGCGACCTTCACGCTGCCGACTCACCTGGGGCACGAGCACAACGCCTTTCTGCGTCTGATGGGTTGGCTCCTTTCCCCTCTGGCGTTCCTCCATCGGTTCTGGATGGCCCTCAGTCGCTACTTTGCCGACGGGATGGTCTCGTTCCAGTCGAAGGTCTATGCCCCGATCATCGAATGGGCGCTGAACAACAAGCCGTCGGTCTTCGCCGCCCAGTTCGTGGCGATCCTGATCACGGTCGGAGCGTTCATCAGCAATCTGGTCCCGTTCGAGTTCTTCCCCAAGATGGACGCGCGACAGATCGAGGCGAGCGTCGGATTCCCTGACGGAACGCCGGCCCACTTCGTCGACGAAACGACTCGGCGAATGGTCCGCGAGATCGAGCAGATCCAGGCGGAGGAGATCGCCGCAGGACGTCCGAAACTCTTCACCACCGTCCGACGAACGGTCGGGCAGGTCCAGAATCCCCAGGCGCTCGGGCCGGGAGCGACGAGCGAAGGGAGTCACGTCGGCAGCGTCCAGATCGCCCTCGTTCCGCTCGAAGAACGCGAGACGACGAGCGAGCGGATCCTGTCGCTGTGGCGCGAGCGGGTCGGCGAGGTGGTCGGAGCCGAATCGGTGAAGTACACCTCCGAGTCGATGGGACCGGGAGGGCTGCCGATCGAGTTCAAGCTGCTCGCCAAACGCTCCGAGCTTCCGGAACTCGAACGGGCGGTCGAGCGAGCGAAATCGATCCTCGCCAACTACGACGGCGTCTTCGACATCGACGACGACAGTCGTCCGGGGAAGTGGGAACTGCAGATCAAGCTGACCGAACAGGGGCGGACGTCGGGGGTGACGCTCGACGAACTGATCCGCACGGTCCGCGCCGCCTTCTACGGTGAAGAGGTGATGCGGCTGCAGCGCGGACGGCACGAAGTGAAGCTGATGGTCCGTTACCCGGCCGACGAGCGCAAGTCGGTCGAAGACCTCGGCAATCTACGGATTCGGACGGCCGACGGCCTCGAACGCCCCGTCGCCGATCTGGCGGAGATCTCGGTCTATCGCGGGCAGAGCGAGATCAACCGGATCGACCAGATGCGGTCGATCACGATCAGCGGCGACATCGATACGGCGAAGAACAACGCCTTTCAGGTCATCGCCGACTTCAAGGAAAAGCATCTGCCGAAGCTTCTGGCCGACCATCCGAACATCTTCATTCGCTGGGAGGGACAGCAGCAGCAGACGGTCGAGAGCTTCAACAGCATGTTCATCGGCTTCGCCATCGCGATCGTGGCGATGTACGTCCTGCTGACGATCGAGTTTCGTTCCTACGTCCAGCCGCTTCTGATCCTGGCCATCATCCCGTTCGGGATCATCGGCGCGGTCTTCGGGCACTGGGTGATGGGGCTCGAGTTCACCATCTTCAGCGTCTTCGGTCTGATCGCGCTGACGGGCGTCGTCGTCAACGATTCGATCGTGCTCCTCGACTTCATCAACCACGCCGTCCGTGACGGCATGACGATCCGGGAAGCGGTCATGCAGGCCGGCAAGCGACGATTCCGACCGGTCTGGCTGACCAGCATGACGACGATGGCCGGTCTGGTCCCGGTGCTGCTCGAAACGAGCTTCCAGGCGCAGGTGCTGATTCCGATGGCGGCCAGCCTCTGTTTCGGCGTCCTCTTCTCGACCCTGCTGGTCCTGATCCAGATGCCGGTCGCCTACGAGACCTACGCCTGGTGGTTCGATGTCCAGCCTGGGGACAGCGATCCGGAAGGACTGGACGAGGATGAAGCGGATGGCGTTCCCGTACCGCCCCCGATCGTCGAACGGACCGAATCGCCGAACGCCGAACGTGAAACGGTCGGCGTCTGAGTCGACCCCTGCGCTTCGCTCGGGAAGACGCGCTGCATGAGCCACGAGCGTCAAAACGCCCGATCCTTCACTTTCCTGACGACCCTCACGAGTCGCCTGCATGACGCCACTGACGCCGGTCGATCTGCGGAGCGACACGCTCACGCTCCCCACGCCGGCGATGCGCCGCGCGATGATCGATGCGCCGCTGGGGGATGACGTGATCGACGTCGATCCGACGATCGATCGACTCCAGAAGATCATGGCGGAGCGGACCGGCAAGGAAGCGGCGATCTTCGTTCCGTCGGGAACGATGGCCAATCAGATCGCGCTTCGGGTCCACTGTCGTCCGGGAGACGAGTTCGTCTGTGACGACGGCTGTCACATCCTGCATTACGAGCAGGGGGCCTACGCGCAGCTGAGCGGTCTCGCCGCTCGCCCCATCGTTTGGCCCGACTCGATTCCGACCGTCGAATCGCTGGCGCACGTCGTCCGCCCGCCGAGCGAACATGTCGTGCGGACTCGTCTGCTCGCGCTCGAGAACACGCACAACAAAGGGGGCGGCCGAGTCGTGCCGATCGAGGCGATCGAGGCGTGTGCGGCTGCCGCCGGCAAGCTCGGTCTGGCGACTCACCTGGACGGAGCTCGACTGTTCAACGCCGTCGTTGCGACGGGCGTGCCTCTGGAACGATGGTGCACTCCGTTCGACACGGTCAGTCTCTGCTTCAGCAAGGGACTCGGTGCGCCGGTCGGGTCGGTGCTGGTCGGTTCTCGCGAGATGATCGCTCAGGCGCGCCGCCACCGGAAGCTGTTCGGCGGAGCCATGCGACAGGTCGGACTGCTGGGAGCCGCGGCGCTGCATGCGCTCGAGCATCAGGTCGAGCGACTGGCCGAGGATCATGCGCATGCGGCGCGGCTGGCCGATGCGATCCGACAGATCTCCGGGCTGACTCTCGAGCCGGAACGAGTCGACACGAACATCGTGATCTTCCGCGTCGACCAGTCGCTCGGTTCGTCGCGCGAGTTCGTCGAGCGTCTGGCACGCTGCGGCGTTCGTGCGATGCCCTT
>CAZZBI010000038.1:17339-23495 GCA_964652385.1 uncultured Pirellulaceae bacterium
AGCATGTCCGACTGGTGACCTACCTGGGGATCGACGGGGCCGCGATCGATCGGGCGATCGACGGACTGCGTCGCGCGGCGACGCTCTGACGTAAGCTGCCGGCTTTGGACTCGGTTTCAGGTCGGCTCGTCGCGAAGCGATCGGCCGATATCGCGGATCGTCGTGCCGACCTTCACGCTGGCCCGTTGGATCGCGTCGACTCGGGCGGTGATGTCCCGAGTCGCTTCGGCGGTCCGGTCCGAGAGCTTCCGCACCTCGCTCGCGACGACTCCGAACCCCGCTCCCGCTTCTCCGGCGCGCGCCGATTCGATGGCGGCATTCAAGGCGAGCAGGTTGCTCTGCTTGGCGATCTGACCGATCAGTTCCGACATCTCGGCGATCTCGGTCGAGGCGGTCGCGAGCGTCTCGACGTCGCGCGATGCCGAATCGAAGTCGGCGGTCAGTTCGGCTCGGCGAGTTCGAGCCTCTCGCAGCGCCTGCGCTTCGTCCTCCATCGCATCGGTCGCGGTGTTGATCGTGACGGCCGAGCGACGAAACGTCCCGCGCATCCCCTCGAGAAGAACGCGCCGGTGGAAGTCGCGTCGACTGACATGATCCATCGTTGCCGTCGACTCGCGCACGAACCCGTCGGTCATGTCGAGCAGATGGTTGACCGCGTGGCAGAGCTCCGCCACTTCCGGATCGCCGATCCGATCGACCGCCAGCACACGCGGTTCCAGGTCCCCTTCGGCCGCCGCTCGACAGACTCGAATCACCTCACGCAGCGAACGTTTCAGGCTCGCCGCATCGTCGAACGCATCGGCCTTCGATGCGACCGTCGATTCGACCGAGCGCGGTGCAGCGGCCGTCGAGTCGCTGGAGCGATCCTCCGGCTCGCGCGGAGATCCGAGGGAGTTTCGCAGAGGCGACGTCGAGGAGCGAAAGGGGGCAGGAAAGGACATCGGGAAGACTCCGGGGCGCGAGTCGGGACGCGAGCGTCGGCCGGTTCGGATGCGACGAAACGAGCGAGGACGAGGTCGGGCGATACGGCGAGCGACGCCGAAGGGAAACGGTCGCGTCCCTTTCAGGCGCGAGTCAGGATCGGACGGGCGTTCTCGTCCGACCTCTTTCGATCGCCGACCGGGAGTTCCGAGACGACGGCGCGGCGAGCGAGCGTGAAGACGAACTCCTCGTAACCGACCTGCTGCGACTCGAGTTTGGCTCGCAGTGCAGCAAGCCCCGCATCGGCCGCGGCAGCGGCGGTCGCATGCCGCGCCTCGACCTGACGAAGTTCGGCGTACAGCGTCGAGACGGTCCGGACGGCCGAGCGATCGGCGACGCGGCGGCTGGAGTGATAGCCGATGATCCGCCCTGCGGCGTCGAACGTCGGCGTGACGTGCGCAAAAACCCAGTAGTGATCGCCGTTCTTCGCTCGGTTGACGACATAGGCGAAGACCTCACGCCCCGCGGCGATCGTCTCCCAGAGATACCGAAAGACGGCGCGAGGCATTTCGGGGTGGCGGATCAGGTTGTGCGGCTTGCCGATCACTTCGGCTTCGGTGTATCCGGCGATCTTCAGGAAGATCTGATTGGCATAGGTGATTCGCCCTTTGAGATCGGTTTTGCTGACGATGATCTCGTCGACGTCGAACGTCCGTTCGACTCCGGTCAACGGCGTGCTCCCCTGTCGCATCGCGTACGCTCCCTGTCGGTTCGGATCGTCATCGCGCAATCGACGTGGCCGAGACGTTCGGCCTCTAGCGAGCGGCGAGGATCGATGCGGAACTGTAGAAGCGGACTGAGACGACGTCGGCGCAAGTCGGATTCGCGAGTCCGTATTGCGGGAAACCTCATGGCGGTTCACGGCGTCCGAAGCGGCGCGAGATGAGCCGCTTCGGCAGGGAGCGAGCGGATCGGAGCGCGCTTAGCCGAAGACCTCGTCGATCGGGCGCGCCGACCCCGCCACTCCGGTCAGTCGTTCGTCACGACCGGCGACTCGATACGACAGGTTCTCGTAGTCGATTCCCATCGCCGTCAGCAGCGTCGCATGCAGATCTCGGATCGGCGCCGGGCGTTCGACCGCCATCAGTCCGATCTCGTCGGTCGCGCCGATCCTGACACCGGCCCGCACTCCACCCCCCGCCATCCAACAGGTGAAGCCGGCGGCGTCATGCTGACGACCGTCACTCCCCTGACGCATCGGCGTCCGACCGAACTCGCTGACCCACAGCACGAGCGTCGAATCGAGCAGCCCTCGTCGATGCAGATCCTCGATCAGCGCCGCCGCAGGGCGATCGGTCCAGCGCGCCCGCGGCGTGTGGTTCTTCTCGAGCGCTCCGTGCGCATCCCAACCGTCCTTGTCCGGCATGTCGTAAAGCTGCACGAAACGGACGCCCCGCTCGACCAGTCGTCGCGCCATCAGGCACTTGCGCCCGAAGCTCGCCAGCCGCTCTTCCGAATCGTCGATTCCGTACTCGCGGCGGACGTACTCCGGTTCGTCGGCCAGGTCGCCGACCTGGAGCGCTGCCGACTGCATCCGGTAGGCGAGTTCGTACGAGGCGATCCGTGCATCGAGGTCGCCGGTCGCGACGTGCGACTCGCGAAAGCGTCGATCGAGGGAACCGATCAGGTCGAACGTGTCGCGTTGCCCGTCGGCGAATCGTTCGGGGGGAACCAGATCGAGGACCGGTACCCCTCGATCGCGCAGCCGAGTCGGCTGGAATGCCGCGGGGAGAAAGCCGTTGGTGTAGTTCGCGGCCCCTCCCAGAGGCCCCGCGTCGAACAGCGTCACGTACCCCGGAAGATTCTCGCTTTCGCTCCCCAACCCGTACGTGATCCACGATCCGAGACTCGCCTTGCCCGGTCGGATGTCGCCGGTGTGCAGCTGATAGCTGCTCGGGGCGTGATTGTTGCTGTCGGACTGCAGCGAATGGACGAAGCAGAGCCGATCGACCTGCTTGGCCAGGTGAGGGTGCAGCTCGCTGATCCACATCCCGCTCTCGCCGTACTGCGCGAAGCGATAGGGACTCTTCATCAGCGCGTCTTCGGCACCGTGAAAGACGTTGGCGAACTTCGTCTTCTCGACCGCCTCGCGGAGCGACTGGGGGACCGGCTGGCCATCCAGGCGATCGAGTTCCGGTTTCCGATCGAAGGTGTCGACCTGCGACGGACCGCCGACCAGGAAGATGACGATGACGCTGCGGGCTCGGCCGACTCGGTCGGGGCGCCGCTGCCGAAGCGGCGCGATCGGATCGATCGAGTCGAGCCGAACGTCCGCCGCCGCGCGGCTTTCGAGCATCGACGCCAGCGCGACGGCTCCGAAACCGCCGCCGATCGACGCCAACGCATTGCGGCGCGACCGATCGGACGGAGACAATGAGTCGGTAGGTCGGCTTCCCATACTCCGATCATAGGCGAGGCTCTCGGTCGTGAGCAAACCTCCGCGGCGAACAAGCGCTGTTGCGTTGGCATCGTTAATGTCGGTGCTGTCGTGGACGCTGCTCGCCGCTCCGAATCGCTCGGCCGGAGACGATGATTCGCCGAGCGTCGATTCGATCCGCGCCGATGCGATCGAGGCGGTTCGTCTGGTTCGAGCCGAATGCGTCGCCTGTCACGGTCCCGATCGGCAGGAAGGCGGGTTGCGGCTCGATGTGCGCGAAACGGCGCTGAGCGGAGGGGAATCGGGCGCGGCGCTCGAACCGGGCTCGGCAGAACGCTCGCTTCTGTTCCGTTCGGTCAGCGGCGACGATTCGGTCGCTGCCATGCCTCCGAAGAAGCCGCTCGATCCGTCTCGCATCGACCTGCTGCGACGCTGGATCGACGGGGGAGCGGCGTGGATCGAGGCAGAGGAGCGACTCGGAGCATCGGCTCCGCTGCGCGACGATCCGCTTGCCACCGAGCGGAACGCCTGGACCGATCCGACGAATCCGGTCGTCGCTCGCCTCGGTCCAGAGCGGTTGCAACTCTGGTCGCTCGAACCGATGCGTCGCGCTCCGCTGCCGATCGTCGCATCGAACTGGGCTCGCAATCCGATCGATCGTTGGATCGAGGTGCGTCGGAGCGAAGCGGGAATCGACGAAGGGCCCGAGGCCGATCGGCGGACCTTGCTGCGTCGATTGAGTTACGACCTGACCGGCCTTCCGCCGGAGGTCGAAGCGATCGAGCGGTTCGTCGCCGACGCTCGTCCCGATGCGTGGGAGCGGGAAGTCGATCGTCTGCTCGCCTCGGCACGGCATGGCGAGCATGTCGCTCGTGCTTGGCTGGATGTCGCGCGCTACAGCGACAGCAACGGGTTCGACTGGGACGAGTTTCGTCCCGAGGCGTATCGCTATCGGGACTGGGTCGTCGACGCATTCGATCGGGATCTGCCGTACGGACGCTTCGTGCGCGAGCAGTTGGCGGGGGACGAGCTGATCGGCCCCGATCCGGCGACTCGCGACGATCTCGGGCCCTGGATCGCGACCGGTTTCCTGCGTCTGGGACCGCACGACAACGCCGCCAAACTCTTCGACGAGCAGGACCGAAGTCGCGCCGAGCTGATGCAGGATCTGGTCGAGACGACCGCCGCGGCATTTCTGGGGCAGACCTTTTCCTGTTGTCGTTGCCACGACCACAAGACCGAGCCGCTGTTGCAGGCCGATCACTATCGGCTGAGAGCGTTCTTCGAAGGGGTCGCGTTCGTCGACGACCGGCCGCTCGAAACGCTCGACCAGCGAATCGAGCGAGAACGTCTGACCGAGCGGATCGATCGGGAACTCGAGGCACTGCAATCGGAGCGGTCGGCGTTGCTCGAATCGCTGCGTTCACCTCAACGCGCCGCTCCGACCATGCCCGAGGGAGATGCAGCAGCGGCCGCGACGACCGATGATTCCTCGGCCGACGACGAGTCGGGTGAGATGCCGGACGAGCCGAAGGAGCCGAAGGAGCCGAAGGAGCCGAGCGACGACGAACTGATTGCCGCCGCCGACCCGGCGATTCGTGAGCGATTCGCCGCGTTCGACGCGGAACGCTCGCGTCTCGAGTCGCTTCGCCCTCGGTTCGAGACGGCGATGATGATGAGCGAGTCGGACGAGCCGATCGGGGCGACCTTCGTGCTCTACCAGGGAGACCACCAGGCGCCGCGCGAAGAAGTTGTCCCCGGATTCCCGTCGCTCTGGGATCCGGCGGGGGCCGAGATCCGCAAGCCTCCGGCCGGTTCGACCTCCGGACGCCGTTCGACGCTGGCCGACTGGATCGTCCGCCCCGATCATCCGTGGACCTGGCGCGTCGCCGCCAATCGGGTCTGGCAAGGTTTCTTCGGCCGCGGACTGGTCGGCACGCCGAACGATTTCGGCTTCAGCGGCGAGCCGCCGACTCATCCGGAATTGCTCGATCACCTGGCGCTCGATCTGGTCGACGGCGACGGCTCGCTCAAACGACTGCGACGACGCATCGTGACGAGCGCGGTCTATCGGCAGGTCGGATCGCGAGTCGACTCGGAAGCGGAACGGCGTCGACAGGAAACCGCGTGGGAGCGAGATCCGGAGGGGGGACTGTACTGGCGATATCCCGGTCGTCGGCTGACCGCCGAACAGTTGCGCGATGCGATGCTGGTCGGCTTCGACGCGCTCGACAGTCGTCGCGGCGGACCGGCGATCTGGCCCGAACTCCCGGCCGAGATCCTGCAGGCGAATCCGGCGTTCCTGGACGACAACGCCGAGATGACGAAAGGCTGGTATCCGTCACCGGTCGAGCGCCGACGAGTGCGCAGTCTGTACTGGGTCCAGAAGCGGACGGTGCGAATTCCGTTTCTCGAGACGTTCGATCTCCCGGAGAACGGCACGAGCTGCGCGATGCGCGGGGTATCGATCGTTCCTCCGCAGGCCTTCACGCTTCTGAACGGCGATCTGACCGACGAAGTGTCGGCGCTGGCCGGCCGGAGTTTCGTCGCGGAAGGACGGGACGATCCCGAAGCGATCGTGCGCGAGAGCTATCGCCGATTGCTGCAGCGCGAGCCGAGTGACGACGAACGGGAAGCGTGTCGGGAGTTCCTGAAACGCCGCTCGACCGACGAGTTGATTCGCGTCCTGATCAACACTGCCGAGTTCGCGACGATCGAGTGAGTGAAGCAGCCCCGGGCTCTACCAGCCCGAAGCGCCAAGCGCAGGGGTCCCCGTGACCTCTGAGGGACCGAGGTCG
>CAZZBI010000039.1:0-7975 GCA_964652385.1 uncultured Pirellulaceae bacterium
GCTCCGCGGAGAGCTGGAGCGCCGGCCGGCCGCGGTTCGGCGCCGGCTGATCGAGACCTGCGGCCTGTCGGATTACGACGCCGAGGTGCTGCTGCAGATGGGGCCCGCGGCGATCGCCTTCTTCGATCGGGTCGCCGAGACGTCGTCAGATCCGAAGCGCGCCGCGAACTGGCTCCAGCAGGACGTCGCTCGCGCGCTCAAGGAACGAGGCGAGTCGATCGATCGATTCCCGCTGAAGCCCGAGCGACTCGGCGAGCTGCTCCGCCGTGTCGCTGCCGGCGAGCTGACGACCGCTCAGGCGAAGGACGTCTTTCGCCGTCTGACGGAGGCGGACGGCGAGGTGGAAGGGGCGATGCGGGATCTCGGGATCGCAGCGGTCGATCCGGCGACGATCGACCGCCTGTGTCGCGAGTTGCTGGCCGAACATCCGCAGTCGGTCGCGGACTATCGGAGCGGAAAGCTCCAGGCGCTCGGCGCGCTGATCGGTGCCGCGCGCAAACGCGATCGGAACGCGGACCCGAACCGGGTCCGCGAGCGGTTGCTCGAACTGCTCGCCGAATCCACCTGATCCGATCGGTCGCCGCGCGTTCGTCGCGAGCCGACTGTGACGATCGGACGGCCCGCTCCGAGGAGCGGTGCCTGACGATCGCGGAGTCCCGCCGTCACCTTCCGAGGGGCGTCTTATGGTTGCCGGTCTGAGGCGAGCCGCCGACGCGAAGGTGAGAGATGAGCGGTCTGGAAACGACGTTCGATCTGTTGAGAAGCGACCCGAGTGACGCGGCTCAGGCCGTCTGGCTCGCGGCGTTGGCCAGCGAGCGGCGAACGGTCCGCGAGCATGCGCTCCGAGCGACCTTCGTCGGTTCCCCCATACCGGTCCAACGCGCGGTCATCCGCGCCTGGAAGCAGATCGACGACGACGATCGACGACGCTTGGGAGAGTCGATCGACCGCTTTCTGCCCGGGCTGCGACAGTCGCTCGCCAAGGGAGAGGCGAACGAACGGAATGCGGCGATCGGCATGGCCCTTTCGCTGAGAATCCACGCGCTCGTTCCCGACCTGGTTCAGCTGATGCTCGCCGGAGACGACGAGGTGCGGGAATCGGCCGCGCGCGTCACCCTGCGTCTCGTCCAGTCGCTCGACCGAGATGCGGTCGACGCCGAAGGTCGACCGGTCCGCCACCGGGCGATCGCGAGCCTGGAGCAGGCGCTCCGTCGTTATCTGGATCATCGCCGCCCCGAGATCATCGCGGCGTTTGCGCTGCTGGCCGACGCCGATTCGGCGACGCTGCTGGCGCTGCTCGAAGCGCCGAACGACCTCGGTCTGGCCGCCGCGGCGAAGGAACTCATGCGTTCCGATCACGAGGCGCTGCCGGACCGTCTGGTCACCGATTTCCTCGGCGCGAAGGACCTTCCCGATTCGATCGTCCGACTCTGGGCATCCCGGTCCGATCGACGATTCGTCGAGACGTTTCTCGGTCGGATCGCATCGATCGACGGCGCGACGGCCAAGCGAAACCTCGGCCGCCTTCGGCATCTCGAATGGCTCGACCAACGCCTGACGTCGCTTCCCGAACTGTCGGTCGATGCGCAGCTGGGCCTGATCGCGGTCGTCGAGACGGCGAAGCTCGGAGCCGACGCGAACGTCCGCATTCTCGAAGCGCTGATCCGGACCGGGCACGTCGAAGTCCGCGGACTCGCCGTCCGACGACTGGCTCCGTACCGGACCGATGAGGTGAATCAGTTCGTTCTGGCGCTCGCCGATTGCGATGCGACCGATCTGAGAGCCGAAGCGTTGCGGCAATTGCGGGAACGGAATCTCCCCGGTGCGATGAGCCGTCTGCGAGCGGCGCTGGACGATCCGGCGGTTGAAGTCCGCGAGGCGGCGGCCGAGGTGTTCGAGGACTACACCGTCGACTGGTTCCTGAACGGCTTCGATTCGATGGACCCCTCGGCGCGCCGTTCGAACGGCGAGATCGTCCGGCGAGTCGATCGCCACGCGGCGGAACGTCTTCGCTCGGAACTCGAACAAGGGGATCGGAACCGGCGACTGCGCGCGATGTCGGCCGCGCCGTTGCTGGACGTGATGACCGAGATCCAGGATCTGGTCGTCGCTCAGATGCGCGAGAAGGACCAGTTCCTGCGGATCGAGGCGATCGAAGTGCTGGCCGGTTGTCCGACCGGCGAGGCTCGTGAGGCGCTCAATGCCGCGTTGACCGACCCGATGATCTCGGTGCGCGAGGCGGCTGCGGCGGCGCTGGAGCGTCAGGCCGCGACTCGCCCGCGACAGGCCGATTCGATGCTGCTCGCCGGTTCGACGACGCCGACCGGTGCGATGACGGAGACCGAACGATGAAGCGCATGCCGCTGTCCCCGGAACTGCTCGCGGAGATCGATCGGTTCGCCGAGATGGGGAGCCGTCTGAGATCCGATGCTCAGCCGCTCGAGTTCGGCACGATCGCCTGGCTGTTCGTCGGCGCCCTGCTGACCGCCGGCGCGATCGCCGCCGCGTTCTACGCGCGAACGTTCCTGCTGCGCGGGACGCCGGCCTACCGGGCGCGGCAGCTCTTCGCGAATCTCTGCCGGGCTCACGAACTCCAGCGTGCCGATCGACGACGCCTCGAACGGCTCGCCCGCTTCCACGGCCTTGGTTCGGCCGCCGAGATGTTCGTGCGCCCCGAACTGTTCGAGCTGCCGAACCTGGCATCGATCCATCATCGCGACTGGCCCGCGCACCTGAAGCTGCGCGATCGGCTCTTCGCTCATCGCGTCGCGAACTGATCTCCGATCGGCCGAGTCAAGAAACGAGAACGGGGCCCGCCTGTCGCGGGCCCCGTTTTCGTAGGCGATCCGATCGTCAGCGAGCCCGTCCGATCAGAAGCTCGTACCGTCGGCACTGCGCCCCGGCGGACGACGCGGGACGAAGCCCTCGACGCCCGGTCCGGTCCGCTCGATGCCGATCGAATTGCGGTAACCGTACTGTTCGAGCAGCTCGTTCATGTCGATCAGCTGGACTCCCGCCTCGACCGCCTGATCCCGAAGCGTCTTGGACGCATCGCCGATCGCCTTGATCGTCGTCGGATCGCCGCTCGTCGGATCGCCGCCGGTGATCACGAAGTTGGTCAGAGCGTCGATGTCGTTCGAGAGCGTTCCGGTCTGCGGATCGATCGAAGCGACCACCTCGCCGCCGTTCTCGCGAATCAGCGTCGAGAGGGCATCGATGTCGATCTGCTCGAACGAGCCGTTGCCGTCGAAGTCGAGGAAGCCCGAGAGGGCGAACTTCAGCGTCCGGCCCGGCTTCCAGGTCGGCGTGAAGATCTTGTCGTTGGCCAGGATCGGATTCTTCAGATCCTGCTCCAGGATCTCCGCCTCGGCCGAGTGGGCATCGCGAATCCGCAGGATCCGGATCGTCCCCTTCTTGCCGGTCGGGTTGAAGGTCGCGTCATCCTGACCATAGACGGTGAAGACCTGGGTACGAGGGAGATTGTCGGCCGAGCCGAGGTTGATGTAGACGATTCCCAGCCGGGCGTTGACCCATTCCACTTCGCCGTCGGCGATGTCGAACTCGTCCCGCTCGTACTCGTCGACGCGAGCCGCCAGGGCCTGCACGCTCTGCTCGCGAGCGGTCGCCAGATCGGTGGCGACGTCGACGCTGGTGTTCAGCGTGACCCGGTCCGCTTCCTGTTCCTGTCGCGCCGTGGCAGCCAGCGCCTGAGCGTTCTGCTGCTCGGTGCGGAGCGTCGTTTCGACGGCGCGAGCCGCCTGTTCGACCTGCGTCTTCGCCGTCTCGGCCGCCAGACGCGCCTCTTCGGCGACTCGGACCTGCTCCTTGGCCGCGTCCAGACCGGCGGCGAAATCCGCCTTCATCTGATTGATCTGGTTGTTGTTGGCGACCAGCTCGTTGTTCTTCTGCTTGATCGTCGTCAACAGGTACTGCGGCAGCGTGCGCCAACCCTTGGGGTCGGAGTAGTCGACGCCGAAGTTGAACATGTCCTGATCGTAGTAGCCGCGGTACCGCTGAGCCGCCGCGACCCAGGTGCTGACCGCCTGGTCCGAATTGCCGCTCAGCTGGTCGTACTGCTGCTTCCACTGGTCCTCGGTCAGCTCGCCGTCGCCGACCCAAGCCATCAGCAGCTTCGACAGCGTGTCGGCCGCGTTCCGTTGCGCCTCGACGCTCCGCGCCCGCTCCTGCTCCTTGGCGTACTTGTCCGCATATTCCGAAGCGCTCGTCGCCGTGAAATAGACGACGACCGACAGGAGGATCGTCATCATCACGAAGAAGATGAGAGCGATCTGCAGACCCTGGTTCTGACGCGAAGCCATTCAGGTGCTCCTAGGAGGAGGGCATCGTCCGGCGGACCTCTTCAGGAGGTACGCAGGCGACCCGATCGGCGGCAGCCGACCATTCGGAACCGAAGCTCGAGAGAAGACGGGCGAACTGTCGACCGCCCGGCGGCGATCGGTACTTCGGCCCCACGAATCGAGTCTATTTGGGGCTCCCGGGGGTGTCAAACTTTGACGCCCCGGGATTCCCGGCGGTTTCGCCAGGCCCTGCCCCCGGGCGCCGCGCCACCACAAGACCTGGCTCGGCAACGACTTGCGAGCGATCGTTCCCGTCGAGAGCCGAGCGGATTCGGGGCGATCCCTCGAGTCGTGAACCAGGCAGAACGCCGTTCAACAAGCCGCCGCGCGACGGCTCCACGGGAGCACTCCGAAGAATCCGACCTCCCACGCCCCCAGCCCGCAGGCGGCGAGCGGCACGAGCGGGGCGCGGACGAGCGAAATCGGTTCGAGTCCGACTGCCCACGCGATCCACAGAGCGAAGCCGGCGGCCGAGGCGACGATCATCGTCGCCGGAACGAGACCCCAAAGGGGAGCCGCCGCGGGCGGACTCCCCGCTGCCGCGACCGCCCCGCCATGCAGCGCCGCCGCGAACGCGCCGATCACGAAGACGACGATCAGCCCGATCCGGACCCCTTCGGCCGCGCGATCTCCGGCCGTCACGACCGGTGCCGGCGGGGGAGCCGCCGCCGCAGAGGGCTCGCCGGACGATGCGGTCTCGTCGGCCGTTGCGTCGGCCGCCACCGCGGGGGTCCCCTTCACGGCGACCATCGACGGCGCAACGAGCTTGCCGACGATCCCCGCGCCGATCGCGGCGGCCAGACTGCACCAGAAGACCATCCGCCAGGCCGGCACCATCGTCTCGACCTCGTCAACGTGCAACGTCGTCCCCGAGTCACTCGGCACGACTTCGGCTCGGCCCCGCGATACCGTCCGCATCATCGCGGCGCCGACCGGATCGCGGTCTTTGCCATGAAACTCGCCCTCCTGCCGGCGGTCAACCGGTCGATGCCAAGCGCAAACGGAAAGCCGGCGGCAGATGTCCGACTCGGGCTCGCCGGGTATCCTGACCCGGCGCCAGCCGATCCGAACCTGACGGACCGAATCGCTCGGCGCCGATTCCCGCCCCCCTTCTCGATCGACGGAACGAGTCTCCATGGCGAACGCTCGGCAGCAGATGCTCTTCGGCGACGACGAATCCGGCGGCTCGGCCGAACGGAATCCCCCCGTCGCCGCGACTCGGGAGCCGCTCGATTCGACGCGTCCCGACTTTCTCGCCGGGCGTTCGGTCTGGATCGTCGACGCCTACGCGGTGATCTATCAGGTCTTTCATGCGCTCGCCGGCGCCGAGATGTCGTCGCCGCGAGGCGAGCCGGTCGCGGCGGTGCACGGCTTCCTGCGCGACATGCTCGATCTGCTCGAGAAGCGCCAGCCCGACTTCCTGTTCTGCGCCTTCGATCCGCCCGTGCGAACGTTTCGCGACGGCCTTTACGACGCCTACAAGGCGAACCGCGAATCGATGCCGGTCGATCTGCGAGACCAGATCGGAAAGATCCGGCGGCTGCTCGAAGCGTTCCGGCTGCCGATCGTCGAAGTCCCGGGCTTCGAGGCGGATGACGTCCTGGCGACGATGGCTCGGATCGTCGAGGGGCATGGCGGGCGCTGTCTGCTGGTGACCAGCGACAAGGACTGTCGCCAGCTGCTGACCGACCAGGTCCGGATGTTCAATCTTCGCAAGGGGATCGAGTACGGCGCGGCCGAACTGGCGACCGACTGGGGGATCCGTCCCGACCAGGTGATCGACTTCCAATCGCTCGTCGGCGACTCGGTCGACAACATCCCGGGGGTCCCCGGCATCGGTCCCAAGACGGCGACCGAACTGCTCGGCAAGTACGGAACGCTCGAAGGGATCTACGAGCATCTGGACGAGATCTCGGGCAACAAGCGTCGCGAGAATCTGGCTCAGGGGCGCGAGTCGGCCGAGATGAGCCGGCGGCTGGTGCGACTCGAAACCGCGGTCCCGCTGACCATCGATTGGGAGCTCGGGCGAGCCGATCATTTCGACGGCCGCGGCGCCATCGAGCTCTGCCGCGAGTTCGGCTTCCGCTCGCTGCGCGAACGACTCGAACGACTGCTCCCTCGCTGGGGACAGGAGAGCGGAGCTGTCGATGCCGACCGTTCCGAGTCCGCCGGCGATCCGCACGACGGGGCGATCGCCGAAGACGAGTTGCCCTGGGAGGCCGAGTACCGATCGGTCACCGACGAGGAGCAGTTGGCGGAACTGCTGACCGCGCTGGCAGGAGCCGAGCGGATCTCGATCGATACCGAAACGACGTCGACTCGCCCACGTTTCGCGAAGCTCGTCGGTCTGTCGCTTTGTCGCGAAGCGGGGCGCGCCTGGTACCTGCCGATCCGGGCTCCCGAGGGGACGCCGCGATTGCCGTGGGAGCGGGTTCGTGCGGCGCTGCGGCCGCTGCTGACCGACCCGCGCGTCGAGAAGATCGGCCAGAACCTGAAGTACGACCTGATCGTGTTGCGTCATCACGGACTGGAGACGATCGGCCCCTGGTTCGACACGCTGGTCGCCGACTATCTGCTCGATCCCGGGCAGCGCAATCACGGGATCGACGAACTCTCGCTGCGGCACCTGAAGCATCGGACCATTCCGATCTCGGCGCTGATCGGAACGGGCAAGACGCAGAAGCTGATGGACGAAGTGCCGCTGCCGGCGATCACCGACTATGCGGCCGAGGATGCCGACGTCCCGATGCGGCTGCGCGATCCGCTCGGCTCGCGACTCGACCAGTCAGGCCTCGGCCCGCTGATGCGCGAGGTCGAGATGCCGCTGATCGATGTGCTGGTCGACATGGAGTCGACCGGAATCGCGGTCGATCGGTCGGTCCTCGAGCGACTGGGCGACGAACTCGCGCGGCGGATCGCCGATCATGAACGAGCGATCTACGTCGCGGCCGAAGAGGAGTTCAACATCGACTCGCGACTGCAGCTTTCGCGGATCCTGTTCGAGAAGCTCGGGCTGCCGGTGCTGCGCAAGACCAAGACCGGACCGAGCACCGATGCCGAAGTGCTGGCCGAACTCGCTCCGCTGCATCCTCTTCCGGCGCGATTGCTGGAATACCGCCAGGACAGCAAGCTCAAGAACACCTATGTCGACACGCTGCCGGAACTGATCCACCCCGAGACGGGCCGCATCCACACCTCGTTCATGCAGGATGTCGCGGCGACCGGCCGACTGAGCTCGAAGGATCCGAACCTTCAGAACATTCCGGTGCGGACCGAGACGGGGCGACTGATCCGAGGGGCGTTCGTCGCGGGCGAGCCGGATTGGCTGCTGCTATCGGCCGACTACTCGCAGATCGAACTGCGCGTGCTCGCTCACTTCACCGGCGACCAGGCACTGCGGGAAGCGTTCCTGGCGGACGCCGACATCCATGCGATCGTCGCTGCCGAAGTCGCCGGAGTGCCGCTGGCCGAAGTGACGAGCGAACTGCGGCGCAAGGCCAAGGCGGTCAACTTCGGCATCCTCTACGGGCAGAGCGCCTTCGGTCTCTCGCGATCGCTCGGCATTCCGCAGGAGGAAGCGGCGGATCAAGTCACGACTGCGCTTCGCGACTTTCTTA
>CAZZBI010000039.1:7985-23080 GCA_964652385.1 uncultured Pirellulaceae bacterium
GTCGATCGCTTCATCGAAGCGACGCTCGACGCCGCCGAACGGGACAAGCAAGTCGCGACGATCCTGGGACGACGGCGGCTGATCGACGGAATTCGTCCGGCCGAGAAGCGGGACAAGTCGCGATCGCGGAACCTGTCGGAACGGATCGCCGTGAACACCGTCGTCCAGGGTTCCGCCGCCGACATCATCAAGGTGGCGATGTTGCGGGTGCACGAGTGGCTGAAGAAGGCGAACCTGCGAGCCCGCCTGCTCCTGCAGATCCACGACGAACTGCTGTTCGAATGCCACCCGGAGGACCTTGCGGCGCTGACCGCCGGAACGATCGAGCGGATGGCCGGAGCGATCGAGCTGTCGGTGCCGCTGAAGGTCGACACGAAGGCCGGCCGGACCTGGGCCGACTGCACCTGAACATCCGAACCTGAGGCTCGAAAACGGGCGCGACCCGGACTCGTGCGGACCAAGGCCCCCGCGCCGCCGAACGGCGGCGCGGGAACGATACGCGTTCGGACGCGGCTCAGACGAGCGAGCGGAGCTTCGCCATCGCCGCTTCGTAGTTCGGTTCCGACGTCACTTCGGGAACCAGCTCGTAATGCACGACCTTGCCGGCGGCGTCGAGCACGACGGTCGCCCGAGCGAGAAGCTTCAGTTCGTCGATCAGCAGACCGCAGGCGTTGCCGAAGGAACGCTCCTGATAGTCGCTGGCGGTCCGCATCGAGACGCCGTTCTCGGAACAGAACCGCCCCTGAGCGAACGGCAGATCGAGACTGAGCGTGACGGCGTTGACCTTGTCGCCGAGCGCCCCGAGCTCGTCGTGAAACCGCTTGGTCTGGATGGCACAGACCTTGGTATCCAACGACGGGACGACGCTGATCAGCGTCGGCTTGCCGGCCAGATCGGCCGGCGAGAGCGTCTTGAGACCGCCGTCGTAGTAATGCACCACGAACGACGGAATCGGCCCTCCGACCGCGAGCTCGGGACCGACCAGGGTCATCGGGACCCCCTTGAACGTGACCGCCGCAGGACGCTTCATCGACGCCGACTCCCTCGTTGACTCGAGACGTTCGCCGCACCGCACGTCGATGTGCGAAGGATGCGGCCGCTCGTCGCGTTCTAGTCGCGTCACCGACGATCGGCAACCCGCCCTCCGTCGGCGCGGCTCTCTCCATCGCCGACCGAACGAGAACACTCCTCGGAGTCCCGAACGTTGCGCGGTCTCGAATTCTCGGATTGACTCGCCGAGCGATTCTCGACACCCTGTTCGGCGGACGTGTTCGAGAGTTTCGAAGGGATTCGAAAGGGTCGTCAGGATGACACTCCCGCAGGTTGCCGCGTTGATCGTCGGGTCGTTGCTGTTGCAGCAGCCCCCTTCCGCACCGCCGGCTCAGTCTCCGTCCGGTTCCGGAGGCGGGTTCGTCCCCGGCGCTCCCCCCTCGCTCCCGTCCGGGCCGGCTGGAGGGAGTTTCCCGTCATCGTCAGGAGGGAGCGCCACCCCTCCTCCCGCCAGCCCGTCCGGCGCTCTCGGTAACGCACTGCGCAGCGTTTCTTCGGCTCCCGGCCAATCGGGTCCCGCGGCTCCCGCAACACCCCCGGCATCGATCGGCGGAGGTGCCGGCAGCGGGCCCCCGGCCGGCTCGTCCCCTGCCCTTCCCCCGACCAGCCCGTCGCGGACGCTGTCCGGCGGTGCGGCCTCGGGGAGCCCGAGCTTGCCGAGCGGCGGTTCCGGCGGAATCGGCGGAACGTCGCAGTCCGGCTCGCCGGCGCCGCCGATGACCGTCCTCTCGTCCCGCCGCGCCTCCTTCCGGAGCCATGCGCAGCGGCTCGACCGACAACGCCTCTGCCGATACCCCGCTCCGTCCGTTCGCGCCGACCGACTCGGCGACGAGCGGCGGGAGTTCGCGGATCGGAGCCCCGCAAGCTCCCTCGCAAGGCGCTCCGACCTCGCCCGGCCTCCCTCCCGGCGGTTCGTCTCAGGGGATCGATCCGAGCCGCTCGGGTTTCTCCCCCGCCGCACCGCGTCTTGGGTCGCCGGGAGCCCCCACACCCAGTTCGGGCCTCCCCAGCTCGGGCACCTCGGGGCTCGATCCGCGAGCGGGGAGCGGAACCGGTTCGAACCCGAGCGGCATCGCGCCGCTCCGCGCCGCCGATCCGTCGGGAGCGACCTCCGGCACGCCGCTTCGTCCCGCGACGCCAGGGCGATCGGCGGCCACCGAAACCGATCCTTCCGCCACCGCTCCGCCGGCAGGCGATTCGCTGCCGAGTCGACGACTGGTCGGCAATTCGCTGACCGCCGCGACACGGGTTGCGGCGAGCGACTTCGCCTTGCCGCTGGTCGATGCGATCCCGCGTTCTGCGGACAGCGAACGGCGCAAGGCGGTGATTCGGCGCTACTGGCAGCTCTCGGTCGCGGCGATGGATCTGGCTCATGCCCGACAGGAAGCGGCCGATCTCGGGGCTCTCCCTCGCCCCTCGGATCCGATCCAGCAGGCGTCGCTCGCCGCCGCCCAGTCGATCGCCCGAGCCCGAGTCGCCGAGACCGAGCTGGCGTGGCGAATGACGCAGCGTGATCTGGCCGATCTGCTCGAGACGCGACCGGGAGGGGGCCTTCCGTTTCCGACCGATGCCCCGTTCATCGGCCGCTACCTGACCAAGCTGTCGGCCTATCCGAATGCCGGAGCGCTGCCGACCTCGATCGTCCGCATCGACGAATCGCTGCCCTGGATGCTCGAGACGATCCACGCTCGAGCCGACGCGGTCATGGCGCTCGAGACCGAGTTCCAGGAGCTGCGACGCGACTATTCCGGAGCTCGCGTCGGCCTCGATTCCGTGCTTGCCTCGTTCGAACGGCTCCGCGATCAGCGTCTGGCCTTCCTCGCGACGACGCGCGACTACAACCAGCTGATCGGCGACTTCGCGATGTCGGTCGCTCCGGACGGGATGAGCCCCGAGGCGGTGGTCGGCATGCTGGTCAAGGACCCCGAACAGTCGGCCGCGCGCGACACCGGCGTTCGCCGGACCGGTTGGGTCGAGGAGCAGCCGTTCGACGCCTGGCGTTCGATCCAGCGTTGAGAAGATCCGCGGATCGCCCGCCGCCGGATCCCCGCTCGGCTCGCCGACGGGTTGACCGGCTCGGGGACCCCATGCGACTCTGAAGCGGGAGGTCGGTCGCCGACGGCGATCGGGCTCCCGCTTTCGTTCCGTCGGTCCCTGTCTCGGAGCCGCGATTCGCGGTCCCCCTGCCGATGTCCGCTTCGAACTCGTACGTGATTCCGACCGTCGCTCCGTTGCGGATCGGGCCGATCGTCGTCGACCCGCCGATCCTCCAGGCACCGATGGCCGGCTTCACCAACTACGCCTTTCGTCAGGTCGTGCGCGAGTTCGGCGGCGCCGGACTGCAGGCGACCGAGATGGTGAACGCGCGTGGTTTCGTCTGGATGGACGAGCATGAAGCGGAACATCCCGATCGGCTGTGGGGGGTCAAGGACGAAGCGCGGCCGCTCGCCGTGCAGATCTGGGACAACGATCCCGAAACGTTGGCGAAGGTCGGACGGCGTCTGGTCGAGGAGTACGAAGTCAGCGTCGTCGACATCAACTTCGGCTGCCCGGTGAAGCAGGTCACCGAAAAGGCGCACAGCGGCAGCTACCTGCTCCGCTTTCCGGATCGGATCGGAGCGATCGTCGAGCGAGTCGTTCGGGCGTGCGCTCCGACTCCCGTCACCGCCAAGATCCGCCTCGGCTGCACGCGCGATCGAGTCAACGCGATCGACGTGGCTCAGGTGGTGGAAGGGGCGGGAGCGGCGGCGCTGACCGTGCACGGCCGGACCGCTCAGGACTTCTTCAAGGGGAGCGCCGACTGGGAGGCGATCTCGGCGATCCGTCCGCATCTGAAGCGGATCCCGCTGATCGGCAACGGCGATCTCGACTCGGCCGCCAAGGTGGTCGAGGCGTTTCGGAGGTACGACATCGACGGGGTCATGATCGCCCGCGCCTCGCTCGGACGCCCGTGGCTCTTCGCCCAGGCAGCAGCGGCGCTGCGCGGCGAACCGGTGCCGGACGAGCCCGATCTCGAGACGCAGCGCGCACACATGCTGCACCATTACGAGCTGGTCTGTCGGCGATTCGGCGAGGAGAAGGGAACGCTTCTGATGAGGAAGTACGCCTGCTGCTACGCCCAAGGACGTCGCGGCGCCCGAGCGTTTCGGACGCATGTGGCGCATGTCGAGACGCGCCGCGAGTTCGTGGACGTCGTCGATCGCTACTTCCCTCGCGACGATGCTCCCTCGGACGAACGCGACTCGCCGCCGGACGATAACCTGTCGTCCTGCGACGAGACCGGCTGCGACGCCGCGAGCTGACCGAGACTCAAGAGACAACGGGAGCGATCTCGGCGAGCGGCGCGCTGCCCCGCTCGGCTTGCTCGGCTCGAAACTCCCGGCCGTCGCGGCCGGAAGACGGCGACTCAGTCCCGGCGTTCCCCGTCGAGCGGCGACAGCTCGCCGTCGAGCAGACGCTGGAGATCGTTCAGACAGTCGCGTCCGCGGCGACGAGCGGCCGTCATGCGGATGCGCCGCTCGTGCGGCGAGAGCGATTCGATGTCGATCCAGATCGAATCGTCGGGAAGCGTATCGGGGAAACGGTCAGCCCACTCGACGACGACGATCGTCGGCGTATCGAACCACTCCTCGATCCCCAGGTCCCAAAACTCCGCCTCGGTCTCGATCCGGTAGGCATCCAGGTGATGGATGACCGGCCGAGTCGGATAGGTCTGCCAGAGCGAGAAGGTCGGACTGGTGACCGCGATCCCGTCCCCGCCCAGTCCGGCGACGATTCCCTGCACCAGTCGCGTCTTGCCTGCGCCGAGCGTCCCGGTCAGGCCGATCGCCATCGGCGCCTGGAGCGTTCGGCCGAGCGCTCGCCCGATCGCCAACGTCTCGTCTTCGGAGCGACTCTCGACCGTCACCGTCATCGCGCTGAATCCCGCTCGACCCGCTCGCCCGAACTCGACGGGCTTCACGACACGTTCGCTCGACGGTCCCGGCGGTCGGAAGGGATCCGAGAGGGGGAGCGAAGTTCGGCGGATTGTAGCGGAATCCGCGCACGGCGGGAGATGCCGGGACGGCGCGGCGGTTGCCGGCCGGTCCGCGATCCCCCGACACCCTGCGGCGCGAGAAACACCGGATAGGGGCCGGCTGCTCAGCGCGAAGCGCCGGCGGCGACCGTTTCCTGAGCCGACGAAAGACGGATGTTGCCGAAGAACTCCTCCTTGCCGCGGAGGATGAAGAACGAGACCCCCTGCTCCGACTCGATCACCTCGGGGCGCGACAGGATGTAGCGCAGGTCCTTCGGCGTCGTCGTCTCCCAGATATGGATGCCGACGAGGACATCGTTGGCGCGGATCCCGCGTTTGGCCGCCGGGCCTCCGTCCCGCACCTCCAGCACCCGCATCCCGCCGTTGTACCGGTCGCTCAGTCGACGGAAGTCGGTCGAGGCGATCGGGTCGAGACGAACGCCGAGCATCGTCCAGACCGGATCGTCGTCGGCCGCCGGAGCGGGAGCTCGGCGACCGGTTTCGAGCATCGCCGCGATCGACTCGCTCCCGCGACGGTAGGTCAGTTCGAGTTCCGATGCGTCCGACCTTCCGAGAAACGCGCGTTCGAAATCGAAGCGGCTTCGGACCTCGATGTCACCGACCTTCTCGACGATGTCCCCGACCGCCAGGCCGGCGCGATCGGCAGCCGATTCGCGAACGACCTGATCGACGACGAACTCCGCGCGACCGCCGGTCCGTTCGGTATGGCCGACGACTCCATGCAGGGTTGCGCCGTCGTTCCGCTCCGAGATCAGCCCGCCGATGATGTCGATCACCTGATTCACCGGAATGGCGAACGCGATCCCCTGAGCGCCGACCCGCACGGCAACGTTCAGTCCGATCATCTCGCCGTCGATGTTCAGCAGCGGGCCTCCCGAGTTCCCCGGGTTGATCGCCGCGTCGGTCTGAATCAGGTCGTAGTAGATCTGGTCGTCGCTGACCTGCACCGTCCGGTGCAGTTCGCTGATGACGCCGACCGAAACGGAATTCTCGTAGCCATAGGCGTTGCCGATCGCGATCACCGTCTCGGCCAGCATCAGCCCGTCCGAATCGCCCAGGCGGACGACCGGGAAATCCTCGCTGGCCGAGATCTTCACGACGGCGACGTCGGTCTTGGCATCGCGAGCGACGAGCGTGGCATCGAAGGTGCGCTGGTCGGGAAGGGTCACCTGGATGTTCGACACCCCTTCGACGACGTGGTAGTTGGTGACCACATAGCCGCGGCGATCGAGAATGACGCCGGTCCCCATTCCGTTGACCTGACGTGCACCGTCGTCGTCGAAGCGCCGGACCGATTCTCCCACCGTCTTCTTGCCGCGGATGTTCACGACCGCCGGGCGCGCGTCGCGAACCGCCCGGACTTCGGGCGTCATCCGGTCCCCCGCTCCGGCCGAGCCGAGAGCGATCAGCAGCAGCGAGGTCGCCAAGACTCCCGCCGACAACCGTCGGTCGGCGAAGGTCCGAGAGCGAGATCGCGTAAGTGGCATCATGGGGTGAGCCTTGTCGATGCGCGCGACGACAGCCGGTCGTCTCCGAGGACTTCGGGGACCTTCCGGTTGATCGGAACTCGATCACCTCTCGGACCAATACGGGGCCCGACGGCGGAACACTTTTCGCATCCTCACCAGACCGCCTCGCCGGGCTCGTCGGTGGCGAGGAGAACGCAGCGAACCTTTGGCGGCGTTCGGGAATCGAGGCAGTTCAGGCAAGAGACAACCATCAGTGCGCCGTTCCCGAACGCGTCGCCCACGTCTCGCTGTCGCGGTCGAAACGGTGGGGGAGCATCGACTGAGGCGAGTGATCGAGCGGTGCCGATCAGCCCTTTCGGGGCGAGGAGCAGCGCGATCACGGCGCGGCTCGATCCGCGGTCAGCCCCCGAGTTTCGCCGTTCGATCCGCGCGGTCCCGCTCCGTTTCCGTCAGCGAGAGTTCCGAAGCATGTCGACTCGATCCACCGACGTTCTGGTCATCGGTTCCGGCCCCGGCGGCGAAGGGGCTGCGATGCAGCTGACCAAGGGGGGACGCCCGGTACTGGTCGTCGAGAAGTACTCGCGGATCGGCGGCGGCTGCACTCACTGGGGGACGATCCCGAGCAAGGCGCTCCGGTACTCGATCTACCAGCTGACCGAAGCCCTCTCGAATCAGCTGGTCAAGGAAGCGGGAGTCAAGGCGAATCCGACCGTCGCCGACCTGCGCAAGAGCGCCCAGTCGATCATCAACAAGCAGGAGACGATGCGGCGGAGCTTCTACGACCGCAACAACGTCGAGATCATCCAGGGGCACGCCCGCTTCGTGGACGGGAACACGGTGATCGTCGACGAGAAGACGACGATCCGGTTCGATCACGCGATCATCGCGACCGGTTCGCGACCGCATCGGCCGAAGGAGATCGACTTCGGTCATCCCCGCGTCTTCGACAGCGACACGATCCTGAATCTGGGCTTCAAGCCTCGCTCGATGACCGTCTATGGAGCGGGAGTCATCGGCTGCGAATACGCGTCGATGTTCCGCAACCTGGACATCAAGATCAACCTGATCAACACGCGCGGGAAGCTGCTCGAGTTCCTGGACGACGAGATCGTCGATGCGCTCGGCTATCACCTGCGGGAACGCGGCGTGCTGATCCGCCATAACGAGCAGTACCAGAAGGTCGAACCGACCGACGACGGCGTGGTGCTGTATCTCGAGAGCGGCAAGCAGGTGAAGACCGACCTGCTGCTCTGGGCCGCCGGACGAATCGGCAACTCGGACAGCCTGGGACTCGAGAACGTCGGACTGACTCCCAATCGCCGCGGCTACCTGCAGGTCACGAAGTGTTTCCAGACCGAGGCGCCGAACATCTATGCGGTCGGCGACCTGATCGGCTTCCCGTCGCTCGCCAGCGCCGCCTACACGCAAGGGCGAGCCGCGGCGAACCACATCCTGGGGAACGACGAGCACTGCGAACTGATCGGCGACATCCCGTCGGGGATCTATACGAGCCCAGAAATCTCGTCGATCGGCAAGACCGAGCGGGAACTGACCGAGGCGAAGGTCCCGTACGAAGTCGGCCATACCCACTTCCGCAGCCTGGCTCGCGCTCAGATCACGGGGCGCACCGCCGGGATGCTCAAGATCCTGTTCCACCGCGAGACGCTGGAGATCCTGGGCGTGCATTGCTTCGGATCGAATGCCGCCGAGATCATCCACATCGGCCAGGCGATCATGGCGCAGAAGGGGAGCGCCAACACGCTCCACTACTTCATGAACACGACCTTCAACTATCCGACGATGGCCGAAGCGTATCGCGTCGCGGCGCTCAACGGCTACAACCGCCTCTTCTGAACGGCCGACACGGCCGCCGCAGTCCGGCACACGACATGACTCGGGCGACCGCCTCGTCTCGGCACCCAGGTCAATTCGCCGCACCGACGTCGACGATACCCCGCAGCACGTCGTTCCCTCGGTGACCTCAGCTGCGCAGCAGTCGTTCTCCGGTCTTCGACGATTCGATATCGAAGATGGGTACGACAACGAGGAGCGACCGCCGGTCATCAGCGGCGGACCGAATCGGTTGCCGCCATCGCCTGCTTCACCGCCTGGACGTAGGTCGCCGAGTTCTCGCGGAACTTCGCGAAGGTCACTTCGTCGGCGAACAGGATGATCCGATCGTCGACGAACGCGCCATGCTCCCGCTTCCCTTCGACCAGCCGATTCTGCTCGGCGAAGATCACCGGATCGTAGCCCGACAGGACCGGAGCATAGGCGTCGGGATTCGTCATGAACTCGTCCCGATGGCCCGCACAGCAGAACAGATAGACGCGGCCGCGATGGACGCAGCCGTAGGTGCGATCCCCTTCCTGCCAGACCTTGTCCCGAATGAGCGCGACGGGACAGAAACCGTCGAGTCCGAGCGAGGGTTCCGCAGCGGGTTGAGGGGGCGAGCCGGGGGACGGCGTCGGCGGCGCAGAGGGACTCTGAGGAGCGACCGACGAGCGGTCGGCGAGTGATCCGGCCGGAGGGCCGGTCGGCGGGGCCGGAGTCGTCGGGGGATTCGGACGGACGCTCGCCGGATTCTCCGGAGGCGCTCCGCCGGGGAACGCCGTCGCCCCCGCACCGACCTGAGGCCAGCGAGGAACCGCCGCGACTTCGGCCGGCGACCGGCCGGGTGCGGTCGGCGAAGGACCGACCGTCGGTGAACCATTCGGCAACCCGCTCGGGATCAGCGGAGCGGCCTGAGCCGGATTGCTCTGCGGAATCGGCGACGTTGGGGCCGCGATCGGCCCCGAAGACGGGTTCGTTCCCGGGGTGAGCGGCGCGTTCGACGGCAAGACGGGTTGGCTCTGCGGCACGGCAGACGGGCCCTGCGGCGCCGCGGCTCCAGGAGGACGGAACGCTCCTCCACCTCCGACCGACGGTCCGAGCTGGGCGGTCCCGTTGGCTCCTCCCTGTACCGTCGCCGCGACGGTCGAAGTCGGTGCAGCGACCGGAACATGCGGGTTCGAGACGACGACCGGACCGGCCGAACGCTCGGGGGACGGGACGGTCGGCACGCCGACGATCGGAATCCGCGACTCGCTCGGCGGCGTCGCTGACGGCAGCGCCGGAGCGGCGGCCGAGACCGGGACGCTATCGAAGGCGGCGACCGGATTGCTGGTCGCGGTCCCGCTCAGACGATGTCGCATCGCGACGCCATCCGCGCGTTCGCGAGCGGTTCCGACGGAGGTCGGAGCCCCCTCGCCGCGAGGCATCTGACCGAGTTCGCGAGGGTCGTTGTAGGCGATCGCCCGAGCGAGCGCAACGTCGGCTCCGGCATCAGGCCGGGACGACTGTGCGGCCACCTGCTCGAGCATCTGCAGGTAGTTGCGACTGTTGAGCGGCGACTGAGTCTGCACGGCGATGCGCCCGTCCGGCAGGACGATGACATCCTGAGGGATCCGTTCGACGCGATACTTGCGGACCAGTTCGGGGTGCCGAGTCGTGTTGACCTTGACCGGGATGAAGTTCCGATCGAGCGACTCGAGGACCTGACCGTTGGTGAAGACGAACGTCTCGACCTTGCGACACGGCGGACACTGTTCGTTCCAGAAATGGAACAGGACGGGGCGACCGGTCTGGCGCGAGAGAGCCATCGCCCGGTCCGGATCGTCGACCCACGGGCCTTCTCCCGCGACGGCTTGCGTGGTCCCGAGCACCAGCAGCCAGCAGATCAGGTATCGCCCCATCGTTTCGGTCCGCATGCCAAAGGAAGAACCGGTCGAGACGAAACGAGACGCCTCAGCGGTTGCATCGGTCGGAGCGGATGGATCGATTGAAGCGAAGGGAGGATCGGATCTCGAAAATCCGATCTGATGGCATCCGCAGGATCTCCGGATTCCCCTTTTTTCCGGGATTCGTCCGGCGCCGTCTCATGATGCGGCTTGACACACCCGATCGCCTCCTTAAGATACGGCGACATCAGATTTCGCATGAGGGTCGGCGTCTTGCGCCGCCCCGGTTGATCCGGTTTCGCGATTCAACCGCTGTGTTTGATCGGAATCAAACCTCTTACTGAGGTCTGACGCTTCCGTCTCCGACGAGGCATCTGGCCGATCTTCGGCGATTCGTCTTTCGTCGGTCCTCGTCCCTGTCGTTTCGTTCGGCAGGTCGAACGGATCGGAAGCGCAGCGTCTCGGAACGTCCGCTCGGCGATTGCCGCCTGCGTTCCGATCCTTGGTTCCTCCGTCGGTTCGGCGGATTCCAGGCACGGCGCACCAGGATGGTCGGCGGTGCTTTCGGTCCCGATGCGTTCGGGATCCGTTCCGTGACGGAACGGCACCGGGCATGGGAAGGAGCCTGTTCGTTTCGGTTCGGCGGAACCGAGCCCGTCGCCGGAGTTCGTCTCCGGAGTCCGGGAAGGTCTTGGGCGTTCCTCGCTCTGGTCGAGGTCCGTCGCGACCGGCATCGCGCGCGTTCGCTCTGTCCGTATTGGGTAACTCAATGGCGAAGAAACGTTTCCGGCCTCGTTCTGCCAACGGCAAGGACAACGGTGGCGGCGGTGGTGGAGGGGGCGGCGGCGGCGGCGGTGGAGGCGGTCGGCCTCCCGGCGGTCGCTCCGGCGGTGGCGGACCGAACAAGAATCGGCGACGTCGTCGGATGGATGGCCCTCGCAAGCCGAACGGAGGCGGTGGTGGCGGTGGCGGAGGAGGCGGTTACCCGCCTCCGTCGCAACTGCCGGTCGAGGAGCCGGGCGAGGTCGAGCTGTACGAGGCGAGCGGGATGCTCGAGATGCATCCCAACGGCTACGGCTTTCTCCGCAGCCCGGGGTGCAACTACTCGCGGGAACGCTCCGATCCGTTCGTTCCCGGCACCATGATCGAGAAGTTCGGACTCCGTGAAGGGGTCTATATCCGCGGGTCGATTCAGCCGGCGCGCCGCCAGACCGGACCTCGCGTCCGCGAGATCCTGGATGTCGACGGCATGCCCCCCGAGGAATACGTCAACGTCCGCACGTTCGAGTCCAAGACGCCGATCAATCCCGAGAACTGGTTCCAGCTCGAGATCGGCCCCCAGCCGCTGACCAACCGGGTCATCGATCTGCTGGCGCCGCTCGGCAAGGGACAGCGCGGACTGATCGTCGCTCCGCCGCGCAGCGGCAAGACGATCATGCTGCAGCACATCAGCGAAGGGATCGCGACGAACTATCCCGACACCAAGCTGATGGTCCTGCTGGTCGACGAACGCCCCGAAGAAGTCACCGACATGCGTCGGAGCGTCAAGGGCGAGGTGATCGCCAGCAGCCTGGACGAGGACATCGAGAGTCACGTCCGCCTGTCGCAGCTGGTGGTCGAACGCTGCAAGCGACTGGCCGAAATGGGCCAGGACGTCTTCCTGCTGCTCGATTCGATCACCCGCCTCGCCCGCGCCTACAACAAGTGGGTCGGCAACAGCGGCAAGGTGATGACCGGCGGCGTCGACATCAAGGCGATGGACATCCCCAAGAAGCTCTTCGCCACGGCGCGAGCGTTCGAGGAAGGGGGCTCGCTGACGATCGTCGGCACCGCCCTGATCGACACCGGCAGCCGCATGGACGACCTGATCTTTCAGGAGTTCAAGGGGACCGGCAACATGGAACTGGTCCTCGATCGACGCCTGGCCGACCGTCGCGTCTGGCCGGCGATCGACATCAGCCAGTCGGGAACGCGCCGCGAGGAACTGCTGCTCAAGCCCGACTCGCTGCACGCCATCACCATGCTGCGTCGCACCCTGACGTCGATGCATCCGGTCGAGGCGATGGAGCAGCTGACCAAGCAGCTCGGCCGCTTCAAGACCAACCGCGAGTTCATCACCCTGATCGCCGGCAAGATGGCTCAGGACTGATCGCGATCGAACGCCGGAGTCCGGTTGGCGCCCGTCGCAAACCGGACTTCGTTCGTTTCTTGCCCGAACGTCGCGTGCCCGAGCACGTCGCCGATCGGCGAGTCGCCCGCTCAGGGCCGACTCAATCGCCGGCAGCACTCCCCTTCTCTATCGCGCCGTCCGTGCTGCTGCCGGCCACCGCCGCGATCTCGCTGCCGACCGCCTCGATCAGCTTCGGCAGCGCCACATGCCCTTCGCGATAGAGCACGTTGTAGGCGCAAAAAGGGATGACGTGCCCGCTCGGCAGCACATGATGCGTGCAGCATTTCATGACGCGGCGGACGTCGAAGTTGTAGACGTCCAGAAACGAGGTGATCGTCAGCCGCAGAAAGTCGCGCGCCCCCAGGCTCCCCGCGAAGACCCGCCCCAGCAGTTCGGCGCCGCGCGGATCGAAACTCGCTCGCTCCGCCGTCGCCGAGGGATCGTTGCAGTCGCAGCCGGTTCGAGCGGCGTAGACCGCCGCCAGCCGCTTGGCCCGATCGCGGGTGAACGCGATGCCGTTGGCCAGCAGATCGTGATGCGCCGTCAGATCGAACAGCTGCGACAGCGGCACCAGACCGTCCGACCCGCGATAGGCGAGCGCGATGAAGTGACAATTCGGATGGGCGCACGGGAGCGGCAGGAAATCGTCGATCCGCATGCCGGGGACAGCGGCGACCGCCGCGCGAACGACGTCGGGAAAGGTGACGCGCTGCTCGAGCGTTGCGGGGAGCTCGCAGCGCCCCGAATAGGTCGCGGGCTGGAAGTTGATCGAGGTGATGCCGGGGGTGCGCGCCGCGAACTCGACGATCGGACCGATTTCCTGCTCGTTGACTCCTCCCTGCAGCGTGACGGCGAGCGTGACGTTCAGACCGGCGGCCGTCACCCGCTCGATCGCCCGCAGCTTGCGATCGAGCAACGGTTCGCCGCGCAGCCGCCGATAGACGTCGTCGTCGAAGCCGTCGAACTGCAGGAAGATCTCGAGTCGATCGCGATACGCCGCCAGCCGCTCGACCAGCTCGCCGTCCGAAGCCAGGCGCAGACCGTTGGTGTTGATCAGCACGTAGTCGATCGGACGCCGATACGCCTCGTCGACGATTCTCAGCAGATCGGGATGCAACGTCGGCTCGCCGCCGGAGAGCTGCACCACTTCGGGGCGCTCCTCCGCTTCGACCAGTCGATCCAGACAGCGGAGGATCTCGTCGAGCGAGCGGTGCTTGCCGCCGGGCAGACTCGACGCGAAACACATCGGACAGCTCAGATTGCAGCTGTCGGTCAGCTCGATCAGGGCGACGCAGGTGTGTTGTTCGTGATCGGGGCAGAGTCCGCAGTCGAAGGGGCACCCCTTATCGACGGCCGCAAACCGCTTCGGCGGGACCTTGCCGGGGAGAGCGAGTTCGAAGCGGTCGTAGAAGTCGACATCGCTGCAGACGAAATCGTCGCGCGAGCCGCAATCGGGACAGCGCTTGCGGAAATAGACGCGCTTCCCGCGCGTGATGATCTTGGCGTCGACGAGTTTCAGGCAGCCGGGACAGAGACTGCGCGTCAGACCGCGATAGGTATGGTCGGTCAGCTCCATCGCGCAAGGCCTCCGCAGGAAGAAGAGCGTTCGGAGAAGCGAACCGGAGCTGACGAGCTGCGAGTCGAGGAGCCATGTCGCAAGCGGTGGCGACTCAGCCCAGGGCGTAGATCGCGACGACCACCAGACCGACGAGCCCGAGCAGCAGGAGTACGAGCACGCCGATCCCGGCGGCGACGATTCCGCCGATGCCGTTGGACTTGCGCCGCGGCGGGATCGCTCCGCGACCTTGCGGCACCCGGCCGACGCATTCGGGGCAGCGCTCGCGGAATCCGTCGAGCGACTTGCCGCAGATCGGACAGACGGCGGACATGACAGGAACCCTCGC
This sequence comes from uncultured Pirellulaceae bacterium, assembly GCA_964652385.1. Lineage (GTDB taxonomy): Bacteria > Planctomycetota > Planctomycetia > Pirellulales > Pirellulaceae > UBA11682. The sequence continues at coordinate 22,334 of CAZZBI010000039.1, forward strand.
ACCCGAACCGGACCGAACCGGGCGTGTCCTGACCCGAGGGCCGGTCTGCCCGTGGGTGAGGAGATCGACCGGCTTTGCCAGGGCGCCGATCATCAAGTAAGATCCCAGACCGACCGTCCGCAGGGAAGGTCGGACCGGCAGGAAGGAAGAGGCGCTTCGAGCGATCGAGGGGGCCGAACCGGAATCCGGAGGGTAAGCGAATGGTTAGCGGCTTCATTGGAAATGAAGTGCCCCGCAAGGGGTTGCGGGTTCGAATCCCGTGCCCTCCGCTCGGAAAGGCCGCACCGTCGAGGTGCGGCCTTTTTCTTTTCTTGGACCGCGAATCGGCCGTAACGGTCAGAGACGCCGAGACGCTGAGACAAGGCACCGAGAAAGCCCGAGAGGCACTGGCCGGAGGTCTTCTCACGGAGCAGATCCGGCTCGATGTCCGAGATCGCCGGATCGCGCCTCCGTGATCCGAGACGACGTGGAGATCACCCTGCCGAAGCGAGGACTCGTCGACACGGTTGGGCCGTTGCGACTGTACGTTCGGCTCGTCGACATCGACTTCGATGAGATGTGCAGTTCGGGTGTCGAAGTCGACGTACCGATCGGCGAACGAGCGTACGGGATGCGCGACGTTCATCTGACCGATCCCAGCGGCAACCACCTGAGCTTCGGCCAAGCGATCGCGATCGGCGAATGACGCCTCGTCAGATCTGAAGACGACGAGACAAGACGCCGAGAAGCCTGAGACGGACGAGGCGG
>CAZZBI010000040.1:0-16336 GCA_964652385.1 uncultured Pirellulaceae bacterium
CACTACGACGAACGCTGCGACCGAGGTCCGGAAGTCCCGGTAGGGACGACCGACGGTAGCCCGGCGATTCATCGCCGGGATGGGAGGCTACTCGGCGCGAAATCCGTAGTCCCGTCAGGGACGACCGAACGGCGTCTCGAAACGGTCGCCCCTCGGAACGGACACGGCGTTCTTTCGTCCCTTTCGGGACTCTTCGATCCGCTGGTTCACCGACGATGCCCCACCGATGAATCGGTGGGCTACGGTCGGCCGTCCCTGACGGGACTTGGCGCTGCGACCGAGGGCGGTCGCACTACGACGAACGCTGCGACCGAGGGCGGTCGCACTACGACGAACGCTGCGACCGGGGGCGGTCGCAGTACGACGAACGCTGCGACCGGGGGCGGTCGCAGTACGGCACTGCGACCGAGGCGTCTCAGCCGCCGAACGCGCTGTAGCGAGCGGTGCCGCGCCACCAGAGGAACCGCGCGAGCAGCACGAACGCGGCGAGCCACGTCGCTTCGATCGCCAGTTCGTACCAGAGTCGCTCGGGAGGGATCTTTTCGAGAAAGACGGCGGCGGGGAAATAGGCCAGGTACTTCAGCGGCATCGCCTCGACCCACTCCCGGATCGGCCACGATCCCGTCTCGAGCAACTCCAGCGGAAACATGTGCCCCGACAGGAAGAAATTCAGCAGCATGTAGATGAACGCGAGCGACGTGATCTCGAGGAACCAGAAGCCGACCAGCCCGAGACAGACCTCGATGAAGAACCCCAGCAGGAACGCCATCACCAGCGAGAGCCCGAACGCGACCAGCACCTGAGCGTCGGGCCAACCGTTCGGAAAGAAGCCGCGACAGAGCCAGAAGACGAGCGCGAACGGCAGCGTCGCGATCAGGTAATAGACCAGCTTGTGCGCCGTCCGCTGCAGCAGCAGGCAGCCGATCAGATCGACCGGTTGAATCAGGAACTTCTTGATCTCGCCGGTCTGGATCTGCCGCGCGATCCCGGAAGTGAGCCCCGGCATGCTCGAGAACGCGCGACTGACCATCGCCAACAGGTAGTACGCCATCATGTCTTCGCGCGTGTAGCCGACGATCCGGCCGTCGGTCGCCGACGACTGGCGCGTCGCGGCGTCGAAGATCGCCCACCAGAGAAAGACCTGAGTGACGATCGGCAGGAATCGCATCAGCGTGCCGAGCATGAAGTCGCCCCGATAGACCAACCGCTCCTCGATCGAGATGCGCAGGAAGATCCACCAGGTCATCAGTCGCGCCGCGATCACCGTCCGCTCTCCTGCTCCGCGAGGGGGAGTGCCGCGAGGCGATCCGCTTCGGCCGCTTCGGAAAAGAGCGAGGCGATGACCTCTTCGAGCGGCGGGTCCTCGACCGCCACATCCTCGATCGGATGCGCATCGAGCACCTGAGCGAGCACGCGCGGCACGGCGGCGCGAGCGATCTTCAGCTTCAGGCGCGGCGGCTGCGCTTCGAGCACCTCACCCAACGCCTCGGGGCGAGCCGGCATGCCGGAGGGGCCGAACTGCAGCGTCACGATCTTGTGGCCGCTGAAGCGATCGACGATCCCGGCGAGGGAACCGTCGTACTTGATCTGCCCCTGGGTGATGATCACGACCCGTCGGCAGAGTGCCGCGACGTCCTTCATGTAGTGACTGGTCAGCAGGATCGTGATCTGCCGCTGCTGCTGGTACCGCTTCAGGAACTGCTGGATGGCATGCTGAGCGACGACGTCCAGACCGATCGTCGGCTCGTCCAGAAACAGCACCTCGGGGGAGTGCAGGAGCGCGGCCGTCAGCTCCATCTTCATCCGCTCGCCCAGACTCAGTTCGCGCACCGGACGCCCCATCAGTCGCGCGATGTCCAGCAGCTCGGCGATCTCGTCGATCGTCCGTCGATACTCGGTCGGATCGATCCGGTAGATGTGCTGATGAAGTCGAAACGACTCCTGAGCCGGCAGGTCCCACCAGAGCTGGTTCTTCTGCCCCATCACCAGCGCGAAGCGACGGCGGTAGGCGTTTTCGCGTTTCCAGGGGACGAACCCCATCACGCGACAGCTCCCCGACGTCGGATTGATGACTCCCGACAGCAGCTTGAGCGTCGTCGTCTTGCCGGCGCCGTTGGGCCCCAGAAACGCCACGAACTCGCCGGCGTCGACCTTCAGATCGATCCCGCGGACCGCCTGGACCTCGCGGTACTCGCGGCGAAAGAGCCCTTGGACGCTGGCGAGCAGCCCCTCGCGCTTCTGATAGACGCGGTAGGACTTGGTGAGCTGCTCGATCTCGATCACGGCCATGGTCAACGAGCCGCCGGCGAAGTCGGAAAGGGGAATGCCAAGCGGGCCATTATCTCGGATTCGAGACGGACCGATAGGACGGAGGCCGTCGCAGCCTGTCGTACTGCGACCGACCTCGGTCGCAGGGGTTTCGTACTGCGACCGACCCCGGTCGCAGGGGTTTGCCGAAGCAGCTGCTCCCGACGATTCGCTTCGGGCCGGTCGAGTGGCTGCAGAAGTCGGCACCCTGCGTAGCCGCGGCTCGTCCCGAGCCGAGACGTTGCGAATTCGATGCCCTTCACGATCGGAAAGTGTTTGACCGCTCGATGCCTCTCGGCCGCGCCTCTCGGCCGCGCATCGACGCGGGCCCACGTCAGGCCGGTGAGGAGGCTCTGAGGCTCTGAGGCGCTGAGGAGGCACTGAGCCACGGAGCGGATTTTTCTCACGGAGACGCTGAGATGACGGAGGCGCGGAGAATCCCTTGCTGACGCGGCGGGCTGGAGGGCGCGGAGAACCCCTTGCTGACGCGGCGGGCTGGAGGGGACGGGGGACCCCTGCGCTTGGCGCTTCGGGCTGGGAGACGTGGAGGCCGGTTCGCGTTGTCCGGAATTTCCCCTTTCCCTATAATCGCTGCCGGTCAGGTCGTTTGGGCAAGCGTCAGCGACGAGGCAAGGATGCAGGTGCAGGGATTGAGGATCGGGATCGGGCACGACACGCACCGACTCGGTCCCGGCGGCCCGCTGAGGATCGGCGGCGTGACGATCGACTTCGATCATCACCTGATCGGCCACAGCGACTCGGACGTCCTGCTGCACGCCGTGACCGATGCGTTGCTCGGAGCCGCGGCTCTGGGGGACATCGGCGAGCTCTTTCCGGATACGGCGGCGGAGAATGCCGGTCGGGATTCGGGAGAGCTGCTTCGACTGGCGTACGCCCGCGTCCGCGACGCCGGGTTCATCTGCCTCAACCTCGACTGCATCGTCTTCGCTCAACGCCCCAAGCTCGGCCCGTTCAAGCGCTCGATCGCCGCTCGGATCGCCGAGTTGCTGGAGCTCGATGCCGATCGGATCGGCGTGAAGGCCAAGACGGGAGAGCTGGTCGGGCCGGTGGGGCGAGGGGAGGCGATTCAGGCCGAATGCGTCGCGCTCCTGTACCGCGCCGCCGCCGAGGACTGACCGGACGAGCCGTGCCGGACGCGAACCGCGCCGCCGACGACTCGCTCCTTTTGCCGACCGACCGATTCCGACGACCACCCCTCGAACTCCCCGGTCTCCGACGACTCGCTTGTCGCGATCGGGCCTCGTTCCCGCCAACCTCGCGAAGGTCCTCATGCCGACGTCGACTCGCCGCACCCGCACCCGCTCCAAGGCGACTCCGATGCCCACCGCTCCGATCCAGGTGTACGACACGCTGACCCGCTCGAAGCGGCCGCTGAAGACGGTCGAGCCGGGAAAGGTCGGCATCTATTTGTGCGGCCCGACGGTCTACAAGGAAGCGCACATCGGGCACATGGTCGGACCGGTGATCTTCGACACGGTCGCCCGCTACTTGCGGTTCTGCGGGTACGACGTGAACTGGGTCGTCAACATCACCGACGTCGACGACAAGCTGATCGCCGAGTCGCAGCGGCGCGGAATCCCGATGTCGCAGGTCGCGACGCAGATGACCGCCGACTACTGCGCCAACCTGCTCGAGGTCGGCGTCGATCAGATCACCCACATGCCTCGGGCGACCGAGAACATCGACGAGATCATCGCGTTCATCGAAGAGCTGATCGCCAAGGATCACGCCTATGCGGTCGACGGCGACGTCTTCTTTGATGTCGCTCGCGACGCCGAGTACGGCAAGCTGACCAACCGTCGCCCCGAAGATCAGCAGGGTGAAGGGGGCAAGGCGGCGACCAAGAAGCGGAACGCCGGCGACTTTGCGCTCTGGAAGGGGGCGAAGCCGGGTGAGCCGTCGTGGGACAGCCCGTGGGGAGCCGGACGCCCCGGTTGGCACATCGAGTGCTCGGCGATGAGTCGCCGGATTCTGGGCAAGACCTTCGACATCCACGGCGGCGGTCTCGACCTGACCTTTCCGCATCACGAGAACGAGATCGCGCAGAGCGAGTGCTGCCACGGCGCGCCGATGGCCAACTACTGGATGCACAACGGGCTGATGCGAGCCAGCGCCGCGGCGGGGAAGGTCGGCGGGCGCACCGATCGCGACGGAGCCGATGCGGGGGCCGAAGAGCAGGCGACGGTCGATACCAAGATCAGTCGTTCGAAGGGGGGCGGCGGGCTCCGCGCCCTGCTGGCTCAGCAAGGGGGCGAGCGGATCCGCTTCTTCCTGCTCCGGACCCACTACCGAAGCACCGCCGTCTTCGGTGACGACACGCTGGCCGAAGCGGGAGCGGCGCTCGACAAGTTCTACACCTTCTTCGAACGTTACGCCCGCGTCTTCGGACGCTCGTTCTATCTGGATCCGGCCGGCGACGATCGAGCGAGCGTGATCGTTCGCGAACCGGGGTCGACGGCGCGCGACGCGGGAGAGATCGCCACGAACGACGATCCCCTGCTGATCGAGACGGCGAAGCTCCGCACCGCGTTCCTCGCCAAGATGGATGACGACTTCAACACCGGCGGCGCGACGGCCGATCTCTTCCTGCTGCTGAATCTGCTCAACCGGACAGTCGAACAGCAGGGGCTCGAAGAAGGGAAGGGGACCGAGGCGCAGCGTGCCGCCTTGGCTCGGGCCTGCGAGACGCTGCGGGAGCTCGGCGCGATCCTCGGCCTGTTCGTCAAGCCGCCGAAGCAGGCCTCCGGATCGGGCAACGGCGAAGCGCTCGGCAAGGTGATCGACCTGCTGATCCGGATGCGGAACGACGCCCGCAAGTCGAAGGACTTCGCGACGTCGGATCGGATCCGGAACGAACTGCAGGAGATCGGCGTGACGCTCGAGGATCGCAAGGAAGGGACCGGCTGGCGAGTCGGCTGAGCGAACCTCGGTCGAGTCGCGGGCGACGCGCGGCGCGATCACCCGAACGTTCGATCGCGCCTCGGGGATCGATCGCCGCACGGCCGTTCGACTCGGCAGAAAGGCTTTGGATGGCGACCGAACGTCCGATCGGCTCGCGCCGAATTCTCGGCGTCGATCCGGGACTCAACACCACCGGCTACGGCGTCATCGACATCGTCGGCGGTGCCGTGAAGCTGGTCGAAGCAGGAGTCGTGCGAAGCACGGCGAGCCTGACGCTGGCCGAGCGCGTCGCGGAACTGCACGAAGGGATCAGCGACGTCATCACGTCGCTGCGCCCCGAGGCGATGGCGATCGAGCAGTTGTACTCCCACTACGAACGCCCTCGGACCGCGATCCTGATGGGGCACGCCCGCGGCGTCCTCTGTCTGGCAGCGGCTCAGAACGGCTTGAGCGTCCACCACTACGCCGCGACGCGCATCAAGAAGATCCTGACCGGCAGCGGCCGCGCGACCAAGTCGCAGATTCAGTGGGCCATCTGCCGACAGCTCGGACTGGCCACTGCCCCCGAACCGGCCGACGTCGCCGATGCGCTGGCGGGAGCGCTGACGCACTACTTCCTGTCGCGGCCCGGTTCGCTCTACTCGGCCTGACCGCGGAGGACGACCGGCCGCGCGGAGCGGTCGGCGAGCTCTGCGCGTTCTTCCGCTCCGGCGAAACGCCAGGCACGTTTCGGAACGTCGGCGAGGCCGGTACGTTGGATTCCCGGCCGACGTCTCGCTTCGAGGCGTCTCGGCTGCCGGTCTCCGCCTTCCTCCCGAAGGACCGCTCCCCTTGATCGATCAGATCACGGCTCGGCTTGCCGCTCTCGGCGAGACCGACGCCTACTTCGACGTCCCGCCGTTCACCTACGAGGTGCAGGTCCCCGACTTCGCGCGCCGGCAGCTCCAGGGGCGAATCGGCGAAACGGTGCGGCTGTTCACGATCCACCATCTGGACGGCAACCCGGCTCAGGGAGGTCGCCTGACGCCGCGGCTGATCGGCTTTCTGCATGTGGTCGAGCGGGAGTTCTTCGAGCTCTTCTGCTCGGTCGACGGCGTCGGCGCCAAGAAAGCGCTCCGCGCGATGGTCCGTCCGGTCCAAGATATCGCTCGGCTGATCGAGAACGAGGACGTGAAGGGGCTCGGCACGCTCCCCGGAATCGGTCCGGCGACCGCCGATCGGGTCATCGCCAAGCTGCGCCGCAAGATGCCGAAGTTCGCGCTGTTGGTGCAAAAGGAGTTGGGAGAAGGGGTGGCGGAGTCGCCGGATGTGGTCGCCGAGACGTTTGCGCTGCTGCTGACGCTCGGGCACGGCGAATCCGACGCGCGCCGGCTGCTCGATGCCGCCACCGCCTCGGGGAAGAAGTTCAAGGACGTCGAGTCGTTGGTACACGCCGTCTATCAGCAGCGTCATCTCTGACCGACAAGTCGCCGGGACGGCGGTCCGTCGCGCTCCCGGCAACGCGATCGCCGCGTCTTCAGGAGCCTTGCTCGATGCCCGCCGAAGCCGCTTCCGCCGACGAGATCACGTTCCTCGAACCGAACGCCCAGGGGGGCGTCGCGCTCGACTCGGCTCCGCCGTCGGGCGAGCCGTGCGGAGCGTGCGGAGCGCCGGTCGAGTCGAGCGAGCGCTACTGCGGCGCCTGCGGCACGGCCAATCCCCGATTCGTCGATCCGACCGCCGTCGCCGCCGCTCCGGCCCGTCACCTGAAGTGCGACAACTGCGGCGCCGAGATCGTGACGCAGCAGGATCAGCGAAGCTACACCTGCCCGTTCTGCGACTCGACCTACGTTCTCGAGGTGCCGGCGACCGACGATCGCCCCGCTCCCGAGTTCGTCATCGGGTTCGCGGTGACGAGCGAACAGGCGGAGCAGATCTATCGCCGCTGGATCTCGGACAAGTCGTGGTTCCATCCGAGCGATCTGTCCCAGGCGCGCCTGGCCGATCGCCTGCGCGGCGTCTATCTGCCGTTCTGGCACTTCGCGATGCTCGCCGAGAGCGAATGGCAAGCGCAGATCGGCGAGCATTGGTATCGGACCGAGACGTACACCGAGCGCGGCCCGGACGGCAAGACGGTGACCAAGACACGGCGGGTCCAGGAGACCGAATGGTGGCCGCTCGCCGGGCGCCATCATCGCTACTACAGCGGTCATCTGGTGTCGGCCGCCGCCGGACTTCCGCAAGCCGAAGCCGAACAGGTGATGCCGTACCGACTGGAGGCGCTCAAGCGATTCGATCCGTCGTATCTGGCGGGCTGGGGAGCGGAAGAGGCGTCGGTCGATCGCGAAACGGCGCTGGCACGGTGCCGCGAGGAGTTCGAGCGGCGGGCGCGACGCCATGTCGCCGAGTTCCTGCCGGGGGACACGCACCGCAATCTGCAGCTGGCGACCCGCTTCGGTGACGCCACGTCGGATCTCTGCCTGTTGCCGATCTATCTGATGAACTATCGCTACGGCGGCAAGGAGTTCCGCTTCCTGATCAACGGCCAGACCGGAGCGATCGCCGGCAAGAAGCCGTACTCGTCGACGCGGATCGCGATCGCCGTCGTCGTGGGGATCGTCGCCGTCGGCATGGTCGTCGCGACGATCGCCGCGATCGCCGGCCTGTTCGGAGCGATGAACCGATGAGCGAACTGCTCGAGAAATGCGCGGTCTGCGGAGCGTTGCTCGACGAGGAAGATCTGTTCTGCGCGAACTGCGGGACCGAAGCGCCGCATCCCGAGGCGACGGCGATGGCAGCCGAAACGTCGACTCACGTCTTCCGCTGCAACGGCTGCGGGGCGTCGATGAGCTACGACGCGAACGCCCAGTCGCTCCGCTGTCCCTTTTGCGGCAGCGAGAAGCTCGAAGCGCGCGACGACGAACTGTCGGTCGCGCCGAAATACGTCATCCCCGCGGCGATCGATCGCGGGCGAGCCGAGGCGGAACTGCGCCGCTGGCTCGGAAGCGGCTTCTGGCGCCCCTCGGACCTGAGCTCGACCGCGGTCGTCGTGAAGATCGTTCAGGTCTACGTTCCGTTCTGGGTCTTCCGCGCGACGACCTTCACCTACTGGACCGCCGATTCCAACCGGACTCCCCCCGGCGCCCGCGGCGACTGGTTTCCCGTTTCGGGAGATCATCGCGGCGAGTATTCCGGGCTGCTGGTCGGCGCCAGCAGCGTGCTGACTCCGGCCGAGATCGCGGCGATCGAGCCGTTCGACTTCTCGGCCGCCGTCGCTCGCGACGCGTTCGATCTGGACAGCGTGACGTACGAACGATTCATGGTCGCGCGGCGCTACGCGCGGCCGACGGCCCGGTGGGCGATCGAGAACCTTGAGCGTCAGGCGTGCGCCAAGTACGTTCCCGGCAGCAGTCGGAACGTCAAGGTGAACGTCCGTTTCGAGGGGCTGGCGAGCGATCCGGTCCTGCTGCCGTTCTGGATTCTCGCGTACTCGTACAAGGGGACGACCCACCGCTTCCTGATGAACGGCCAGACCGGCCGCTCGACCGGCACCGCTCCGATCTCGAACCTGAAGATCGCCGCCGCGATCGGCATCGGACTGGCCGTCGTCGCCGGTCTGCTCGCCTGTGCCGGCGCCTTCGCCGGATTGGCGGCGTTGTAGTCCGCGTCGCTCGACTTCGGCGGCGCTGCGCGATCGAACCGAGGAGCGCGCCGCTCGTCCCTGGGCGCGCGCCTCCCGAGGCCGTATCTTCGGGCGGATGACACGCTACCTCGGTGCCCACATGTCGATCGCCGGCGGCTACTACCGCGCGGTCGACGCCGCCGCCGCCTGCGGCATGAACTGCGTCCAGTTGTTCACCAAGAACAACAACCAGTGGAAGGCCAAGCCGATCGTCGATGACGAGATCGCGGCGTTCCGCGAAGCGCTCGCGCGACACAAGGTCGAGCATCCGCTTTCGCACGCGTCGTATCTGATCAATTTGGCGAGTCCGGACGAGGCGCTGCGCAGCCAGTCGATCGAGGCGATGGTGATCGAGCTGGAACGAGCGACACAGCTCGGCATTCCCTACGTCGTCCTGCATCCCGGATCGTTCACGACCGGCAGCGAAGCCGAAGGAATCGCGGAGGTCGGTCGCTCGCTCGACGAGATCCATCGACGGACCGATCCGGCCGGAGCGGCGGTGCTGCTGGAGAACACGGCGGGGCAGGGGAGCAATCTCGGCTGGCGGGTCGAGCAACTCGCGGCGATGCTCGATGCGACCGCGGACGCGGCGCGAGTCGGCATCTGTTTCGACACCTGTCATGCGTTCGCGGCCGGCTATGCGCTGCAGTCCCCCGAGGAGTACGCCGAGACGATGCGGGCGTTCGATCGCGCAGTCGGTCTGAAGAAGATCCGTGCGTTCCATCTGAACGACAGCAAGGGAGCGTTCGGCAGTCGCAAGGACCGGCACGAACACATCGGCTTGGGGACCCTCGGTCTCGAACCGTTTCGCCACCTGCTGAACGATCGCCGCTTCGCGAAGGTCCCGATGTACCTGGAAACGCCCAAGGGAGACCACGAAGGGCGCGACTGGGACGCGATCAACCGCGAAGCGTTGCTGAGTCTGATCGGCTGAAGCCTCGGCACCTCTCGCCCCCCGCCCCCCTTCGCCAGCCCGCCGCGTCAGCAAGGGGTCCCCCGCGCCCTTCCTCCGTGCCTCACCTCACCCTTCACTCGCCGCGCGCTTCACGACGAGCCGCTTCGAGGGCCTCGGCGATCGCCACCGGAGCGCCACCGCGTTCCTTGCTCAGGTCGGCGGCCGACATGAAGGCGTACAGCTCCAGCGTTTCGGCCGGATCGACCGGCGCCGTGCCGGTCCGGAAGAACTCGGCGATCGCATGGACCAGCGGCGCGTAGCCGTCGAAGCCGCCGAGCGAGCGGATCTCCTTGCTGCCGTATGCGACACCGCCGTACCCCGACGCCCCCTTGCGGATCCCGCGGAAGCTGCCGATCCGCCCGTCGCTCCAGCGCCCGACCGCGACATCGAAGTCGTCGCTCGACAGGCGCGACACGCTCTCGCACCCCGGCCCCATCACGGTGTACAGGATCTCGACGCCGTGGATTCCGTACCAATAGAGCTCGGGATGCGTCGGTTCCAGCGAACAGGGGCTGTACGCCTCGCAACCGAGCACCTCCCCCGCCTCGCCTTTCCGAGCCCCTTGGGGGCCGGCCGAGAACCGCAGACTGGACGACGAGAAGACCGGAACGCCGTGCTCCTCGGCCAGGTCGAAGATCGCGACCGCATCGGCCAGACTCGCGGTGATCGGCTTGTCGATGAAGCACGGCTTTTTCGCGGCGGCGACTTGGCGGTACTGCTCGAGATGCAGCCGCCCGTCGTTCGTTTCGAGCAGCACGACGTCGCACTGCTCGAGCAGCGCGGGAATCGAATCGACGATCGTCACGCCGAGCGTCCGGATCTTCTCGACGTATCCCGGAATCCGCTCGACGCTCGACGGAATGTCGGCGCTTCCGTGCGGATAGGCGACGGTAACGCGAAACCCGGCCACCTCGGGTGACGGCGTCGCCGCGTTGAACAGTTCGGTGAACGCGATGCTGTGACTGGTGTCGAGACCGATGATGCCGATCCGAATCGGCTCGCCCGCGCGAGCTGAGGTAGCCGCGACGAACAGAGCGCAGCCGGCGATCGCGCCAAGCAGCTGGAGTATGCGGCGCCGAGAGAGCGGTCCGGTCGTCGGGAACGAGCGAGCGTCAAACGAGCGAGGAGCAGACATCGGCGAGACTCCGTGGCGGGAAGGGGGACGCGGCATTCGAGGGGCTGCGAGGAGCGAGGCAGCAGGGACGACTCGCAGGATCGCTCCCTCGGTCGCTCTCGGTCCGACTTATCGTAGCCGAAGCCGCCGGGGCGCCACGAGTCGCGGCCGGATCGCGGCAGATGACGTCAAGCCGAGTCGAACGCGACTTCCGCTTCGCGAGCGGGCATAATGCGACTCCCACCTGCCTTCGCCCGCTTCGGAGGTCCCGCCATGGTCCGCACGCCGATGTCGCGACGAGACTCGCTCGCGTTCGACGCTCTCCGCTTCGCCACCATCGCCACTCGCGCAGGCACGTTGCGCGTGATGCGGATGCTCTCGGTCGCGATGTTCCTCGTCGCGCTGGTCGCCTCGGAAACGTCTTCGGCCGTCGCCGCCGACGACTCGCTTTCGGGAGCGACCTATCGAGTCGGCATCGCGCAGGTCGACGTCACGCCGACGACGCCGATCCGTCTGAACGGCTTCGGCGGACGCCGGAACGAGGCGAGCGAGACCGGGGAGCGAATCGCCGCGACGGCGATGGCGATCGCTTCGGAGCAGGGGGAACCGATCGTGCTCGTCACGCTCGACAATCTCGGCATCCGCATGACGATGGTCGACGAGGTCGCCCGGCGCGTCGCGGAGAGTCACGGTCTGGCTGCCGAGCGACTGTCGATCGTCTTCACGCATTCGCACTGCACGCCGAAGGTCGACGGGGCGTGCGACACGATCTTCAGCACGCCGATCCCCGAGGAGCATCAGCGACGGATCACCGCCTACACCGCGAAGCTGACCGACGATCTGACGTCGGTCGTCCGCCAGGCGCTCGACACGATGACGCCGTCGAAGCTCGCCTGGTCGGTCGGTTCGGTCGGCTTCGCCGTGAATCGCCGCACGGCGGGAGGGCCGGTCGATCACTCGTTGCCGGTCCTCGCCGTCTTCGGACTCGACGGTTCGCTGCGCGCGATCCACACGACCTATGCATGCCACTGCGTCACGCTCTCGTACGACAAGGTCAACGGCGACTGGGCCGGTTACGCGCGGATCGCGATCGAGCGGCGTCATCCGGGTTGCCGCGGGTTGATTTCGATCGGCTGCGGCAGCGATTCGAATCCCGACTCGGGAGTGACGGGTGACGGCGAGGCGATCGCGGCGGCGCAAGGGGACGAGATCGCCAGGGAGGTCGACCGCCTGCTCGCGCTCGGGCTGACGCCGCTGTCGGGCGAGCCGGCGGCGGCGGCGGCGATCGTTCCGTTGCCTCTGGCACCGCTTCCGGGTCGCGCGACGCTCGAAGCGCTCGCGGCTCAGGAGTCCCCCACCGGGTTCAATGCCCGTCATCAGCTCGCTCAGCTCGACGCCGGACGGCCGCTGGCCGATCGGGTCGACTACGTCATCCGCAGCTTTCGCTTCGGCGACGAACTGGCCATGGTCTTTCTGGCCGGCGAGGTCTGCGTCGACTATGCGCATCGCCTGAAGCGTGAGCTGAACGTCGAGCGACTATGGCCGATCGCCTATGCCAACGACTTCTGCGCCTACATTCCGTCGGAGCGACTGCTGAGCGAAGGGGGCTACGGCGGCGGCGCCGAGACGGTCTACTTCGCGCTTCCGACGACGCTCGCTCCCGGTCTGGAACGGACGATCGTCGACGAGGTGAAGCGGCAGCTGCCCGAATCGTGGCAGGTGCCGCCGGGGACCGACGGCATCCCGCCGAGCGATGTCGAGGGTTCGCGCCGCAAGTTTCGGATCGATCCGCGGTTCGAGATCCGCGCGGCGGCGGCCGAGCCGGCGATCGCCGATCCGGTCGCGATCGATTTCGCTCCTGACGGGAGTCTCTGGGTCGGCGAGATGACCGACTATGCGAGGCCGGTCGACGGGGAGTTCGTTCCGTCGGGACAGGTACGACGGCTGAACGATCGGGACGGCGACGGGACGTACGAGACGAGCGTCGTCTTCTGCGACGGCCTGCGGTTTCCGACCGACGTCAAGGCGTGGCGCGACGGCGTGCTGATCTGCGATGCGCCGCACGTCCTGCTGGCTCGTGATACCGACGGAGACGGACGAGCCGACGATCGCCGAATGCTGCTGGAAGGCTTCGCGACGCACAACCCGCATGCCCGCGTCAACAGTCTGCGATGGAGCCCTGACGGCTGGCTGTACGGCAGTTGCGGGCTGTTCGGCGGATCGATCACGGTGCGGCGCGACGATGCTGCCGGGACGGTCGTGACGGCCGACTATCCGCTCGGCGGACGCGACTTTCGGTGGAAGCCGGATACCGGCGAGTTCGAGGCGGTCACCGGTTCGACGCAACAGGGACGAGCCCGCGACGATCGGAATCGCTGGTTCGGCTGCGACAACGGCACGCTGCTGCGTCATTATCCGCTTGCCCCGGGACGAGCCGAACGAGCCCCGTGGCTTGATGCGCCGCCGAGCGCCGTCGATCCGACGGCAATCGATGCGCCGGGAATCCTCTATCCGTCGGGGCCGTTGGTCACGTTCGCGCTCTCGGGTCCCCCCGGCCGTCCGACCAGCGCCTGTGGTCTCGAGATCCTCCGCGACGGCGGCTGGCACGGGGATTTCGACGGGAGTTCGTTCACCTGCGAACCGGTCAATCAGCTCGTTCATCGGCGCGTCCTGACGACGGTCGGGACGCGAATCGAGGCGCGGCGTGCGGCCGAGGAGCGGGAGCGCGAGTTCCTGTCGTCGACCGATCGCTGGTTCCGTCCGGTGCAGGTCCGTGCGGCTCCCGACGGCACGCTGTTCGTCGTCGACATGGTCCGTTACGTCATCGAGCACCCGCAGTGGATTCCGGACGAGACGCGAGCGCGAACGAACGTCTTCGCCGGACAAGGGCTCGGGCGCCTGTGGCGGATCGTCGAACGGGAACGATCGGCGGTGCGCGAAGCGGACGATCGTGCCCATGCGCTCTTCACCACCGGTTCGGATGACGGCCTGATCGCTGCGCTCGGCTCGTCTCGCGGCGCGCTGCGCGATCTGGCGCATCAGGTCGTGCTGTGGAACGAGCGCGACGATCTGGCGGAGCGGATTCTCGAGGTCGCCGCCACCGCCCCCTCGTCCGCGGCTCGAGCGCAGACCTTGGCGCTGCTGGAACAACTCGGTCGTTTCGATGCGGCCGCCGCCCGTCGAGCGGCCGAGGAACCTGATCTTGCCGCGTTGCTCGACATCGTCTCGGACGACGCGATTCGTCAGGCGATCGATCTCGATGCGGCGAGCTCGGCGATCGATCCCGCGACCGTCGACGCCGTCGCCGTCCGTCTGACCGCCGAGGACGCCGCGTCAGGTGACGCGAGGCGTATCCTGCGTGCTCTCGAGCGGCTCGATGCGTGGACCGATCCGTACGATCGCCATGCCGTTCTTTCGGCCATCGACGATACGAGCCGTGCGATCTGGCGCCGCGAGACGCTGCGGCATCTGAGCGAAGGGAATCGCGAGTTGCCCGATGATCTGGCGCGAGCGATCGTCGGCCCGATCGACCGGCCGCTCGCGAACTGGCCGGCGCTCTTCGCCGAGACGCTGACGCTGATCGGCCCGGAGGCGTCGGCATCGGGGCGGTTCGATCGATTGTTCGCGCGACTCGATCGACTCCGCGGAGCCGAGGTCGATGTCACGGCGCTCGATACGTCGACGCGCGAGCGACTGGATCGACTGCGCGAGGCGGATTTCGCGGCGCTCGATGCGGGGAACGAAACGAGCGACCGGGCCGCCGAGCGTCTGATCCTGTTCGGCTGGGCGACGGAAGATCTCGACGAGCGACTGCTCGAGCGGCTCGCTCCGCGTTATCCCGCGGCGACGCAGCTGGCGGTGACCGATCGGCTGGCGCGTCGCGGCGACGGGGTACCGATGGAACTGGTCGAGCGACTGCGGGGAGCGAGTCCGGCGATTCAGGAGCGAGCGATCGATCGCTGGCTTGAACGCGACTCGACTCGCGCGTCGTGGCTGGCGATCGTTCGCCGCGATGCGGAGGTCGCCGCCTGGATGACTCCGGCGCAGCGCGACCGGCTGCTCGAATCGCTGCAGGAGAGCGAGCGTGCCGAACTGATCGCCGCCTGGCGGCTGCCGACCGATCCCGACCTGTCCGAGGTGGTCGAGCGATACTCGGTCGTTGCGCATACCGAAGGATCGGTGTCGGCGGGGGCCGCGGTGTTCGAGAAGCACTGCGCCGCCTGCCATGCGCCGAGCGACGGGAGCGCGAGATTGGGACCCGATCTGGCGGCGCTCAGCCAGCCGTCGATCGAGAGTCTGGTCGATTCGATCCTGCAGCCGTCGCGCGACATCGACGCGAAGTACCGAAGCGTGACGATCACGACGGATGACGGCCGGACGGTCGTCGGATTGCTGCTCGAGGAAGGGGCGACGGCGGTCCGGGTTCAGACTTCTCCGACCGAGCGGACTTCGGTACCGCGCGAGAGCATCGTCGAGATTTCGGCGCGACGCATCTCGTTCATGCCCGAACGTCTCGACCGGACCCTCTCGCCGGAAGAGCTGCGGGACGTGATCGCGCTGCTCCGGTCGCGGCGGACACCGTTCAAGGAACTCCCCGGAAACGAACCGCGACCGATCGCCGTCGCCGCCGAGGGCTCGACCGAACTTCCTGCGACGGCGGCCGAGATTCGGGGAGGCGACATCGCGATCGAACTTCCGCGCGGCAATGTCGGCTGGTGGCACTCGGAGCAGGATTCGACCACCTGGACGATCGATCTCTCCCGGCCGGGGAATTACCGGGTGGCGATCGACTACAGCTGCGCCCCGGGGAGCGACGGGAATCGCCTGGAGGTCCGCTTCGTTTCGGAACTCGGATCGCCGGTCGCCCCCGCTCTGTCGACGACGATCGAGTCGACCGGGGCTTGGGATCGGTACCGCGACCGGGAGCTCGGAACGGCCGATCTGCCGGCGGGGCGATTGCGGCTGGAGGTGCAGGGCTCGGCGGGACAGCAGGGGGCGCTCTGCGACCTGCTGCGAGTCCGGTTGGAGCCGATCGGAGCGGAGTAGCGCGATCGGCGCAAGCCGCGTTGGCGTCCTCGGCGGCGGGGGGTTATGATCCCGTCGGATCGCCCGCCGGCCCTCCAGGGAAGGCGGCTCTTGCCGAACGGGGGCTGCCTGTCCCCGAAGAATCGATGCGCGATCGCGTGCGGGATCGACCCGTCCCCATGCGGTGCGAGACATCGACGCGAGCCGACTTATCGACGAGCCGACCGAATGGATTTTTCGCAGTCCTCGCCCGACGAATCGACCTCCGCCAGTCTGATCGCCGAGGCGCGTCGCCATCTGCCGGATGCGTGGCGACGGATTCACACCGTCTACGGCCCGCTCGTCTATGCAT
>CAZZBI010000040.1:16346-16660 GCA_964652385.1 uncultured Pirellulaceae bacterium
ATGCATGGTGCCGCGAGTGGCGAGTCCCCGAGCAGGACGCGATCGATCTGGTGCAGGAGGTCTTCCGCGCCGTGATCCGGAATCTCGACACCTTTCGGCATCAGCCGGCGGTCGACGGGACGGTTCGGACCGGTTCGTTCCGCGGCTGGATCTGGACCATCACGCGCAACAAGGTGCGCGACTATCGTCGACGGAGTCCGCGGCGACCGCTGGCGATCGGCGGGAGCGAGATCCAACAGCAGTTGCTGCAGATCCCGGCGGACGAATCCGAGAGCTCCGACGGAGCGGAACCGCGGTTCGGCGAACTGGTGCGG
>CAZZBI010000040.1:16670-22973 GCA_964652385.1 uncultured Pirellulaceae bacterium
CCTGGGAAGCGTTCTGGCAGGTGACGGTCGACGGTCGCTCGGCCGGCGACGTCGCGGAACGTCTGGGGATGAGCGAAGGGGCGGTGCGACAGGCGAAGTATCGGGTGCTTCGCCGTCTGCGCGACGAACTCGAGTCGGTCGGCTGAAGCGACTCGACGGAGTCGAAGCGAGACGCCATGAGCTGGTGGAATCCGTTTCGGTCGCGGCGACGCGTCGCTCCTTGTCCTGCCGATGCGTCGCTGATCGACGTGCTGGTGGCGCGAGCCGACGATCGGACCGCTGCGGCGATCCTGGATCATCTGGAAGGGTGCGACCGCTGCCGCGAACGGGCTCGCCGCCTGGAACTCGAACTCGGCGACGACTCGTTGCTCGAAGGGCTGCGCGCCGGAGGCTCGTCCCGCTTCGGCACCGAAGAAGGGCTCCGACTGGCGATGCTCGGTCTGCGCGTCGTCGAGAAGGACTATCTGATCGGAGTCGATCGGTGCGACGGTTTCGGAGCGTCGGCAGCCGGCTCGATGCCGGACGCCGCGCGTCTTGACGATCGAGCATCGAGCGACGGACCGTCCGCCGCTCGCGACCCCATCGGCTCCCCGTCGCCTTCGACGGCCGAACCGTTCGGGAACCTGCCGTTCCGAGCCCGCGACTATCTGCTGATGAACCGGATCGGTTCGGGCGGAGCGGGGACGGTCTATCTGGCGTTGCACACCAAGCTGCGTCGCCGAGTCGCGGTGAAGCTGTTGCGCGGGAACGGCGGAACGACCTCGTCGCGACTGCTTGCCGACGAAGCCGAAGCGGCCGGTTCGGTCGATCATCCGTCGATCGTGCGCGTGACCGACGCGCTCGTCGAAGCGGGACATCGCCTGTTGGTGATGGAGTACGTCGACGGCTGGAACTTCTCGCAGGTCGTCTCGCGATACGGCCCGCTGAGCGTCAGCGACGCGCTGCTCGTCGTCTCGCAGGTCGCGCTCGGCATGGACTTCGCGCATCTGCAGGGGCTGATCCATCGCGATCTGAAGCCGTCGAACCTGATGCTCGCTCGCGACGGCTCGGTCCGGATCCTCGATCTCGGTCTGGCGCGATCGCGACGCCGCGGAGCCACGCGGGACTCGCGCTGGGGGACGCCCGGCACCCTCGGTTACGCCGCTCCGGAACAGCTGGCCGACGCCGACGCGTCCGATCAGCGTTCCGACGTCTACAGTCTGGGCGGCACCTTCTTTCGACTGATCACCGGTCGGATCCCGATGGCGACCGCCCTCGGCGGCGGTGCGGACGACGACGAGCTGCGCGAGGCGGAACTGC
Source organism: uncultured Pirellulaceae bacterium (assembly GCA_964652385.1). Taxonomy (GTDB): domain Bacteria; phylum Planctomycetota; class Planctomycetia; order Pirellulales; family Pirellulaceae; genus UBA11682. Next base: position 17,970 of record CAZZBI010000040.1, read on the forward strand.
GGCTGCACCGGCGGCAACTTCCGGAAGGGATCGTCGAGTTCTATCGACGGATGACGGCGACCGATCCGAATCGGCGCTACGACGACATGCTGCAGGTCGTGGCCGAAGCGGAGCGATTGCGGAGTGCGGCGGACAGCCGGGCTCCGTGGTCGGTCGAAGGGGACGAGGCGAAGGAGATCGCCGAAGCGCTCGGACGTCTGCGGCGCCGCTGCGGAGTCGAAGCGGAACGAGGCCTTCGCGGCGAGAGTCGCGGGGACGAACGACTCGACGAGCGGCTGGAGGAGCAGCTCCGCTCGGCGCGCTCCGATTCCCGGCGGTGGATCGCCTCGCGTCTGGCCCCCGCGCGGGGCGATGCCCTCGGCCGCATGAGACGCTGGGGAGCGATCGGCGGTTCCGCCGCGCTCGTCGCCGCGCTGCTGCTGATCGCGCCGCGATTGGTCCCCTGGCCACGCCTCGCTCCGCCTCCGGGACATCTGGCGCGATCGACCTTCGACGAGAGCCGATCGACGAACGGCGAACGGCGCGGACGCGCCGACTCGCCGGCATCGGAATCCGATGCGGCCGCGGCCGTCGTGCGGCCGCTCCCGGAGCGATCGAGCATCGCGCTCGACCGGCTGCCGGTGAACGACCTGCTCTGGGCCGAAGGCCCGATCGATCGGATCCTCGCCTGTTCCGACCACCTGATCGTCGGCTTTCCGGTGGACGAGCGAGGAGGGCCGCTGCTGTGGCCGACCGACCGGAAACTCGAGATGGCGTTCTCGATGCCGGTACCGACCGCTTCGGGCGAAGCGATTCGAGCGATCGCTCATGACCCGACGCACGACGAACTGCTGCTGGTCGATCGAAGCGGCGTGATCGTCCGTTACGGCAACGAGGCGCGACGACTCGAGATGCTTCGTCCGAGCGAGTTGCGGGGGCTGCTGGTCCGCTCTCTGGCGAACGGCGACCGGCTGATCGTCGTCACCGCCGGCGAGCTGCTGCTGACCGATCGATCGGGCGAGCAGGTCATCGCGCGAGTGCCGCTGGCCGGGACCGTGATCGACGCGCGAACGTCGCTTGACGGCGCGTGGCTGGCGCTCCGAACGGGCGATCGCGGCGGGGTGCGGCTGGTCCGGATCGACGCGGATCGACTCGTTCCGCTCGGCGAGATTCCGGACGCGACACTCGACCCGCACGAGTGCTTCGGCTTTGCGCCGGATCGAGCCGAGTTGCTGCTCGGCTTCGGCCGTCTGCTGCGGCGTTATCCGCTGGAGAAGCTCGTCGGCACGAACCGTTCGGACTCCGACGGACCGAGCTCAGTCCCCTCGAACGCCGACTCGCCGGGCGCGACGGACGCGAGCGTCACGACCTTGGAGTCGGCGTTCGAGAGCGAACTGGTTCGATTGGAGGATGGTGAGACCGACCCGCTCGGATCGGTCGCCAGCGCCTGTGCGTTCTGCCGCACCCGCCCCTGGATCGCATTCGCGACGGGGGAGGGGAATCTCGAGGTGTGGGACTATCGCCGCCGAGAGCGGCTGGCGAAGATCTTCGCCGGTTTCGGGCCGGTCGATCATTTGGCCTTCGATGACGCCGGGAACCGATTGGCGATCGTCGAGAAGAACCGTCTGTCCGTTCGCGACGTCGCGGCGCGCGACCGCTGATCGATCCCCCCGCGCGATGCTGCAGAAGGAGCCGGGCTGCGGCCGAACGGTCGAGGAAAAAAACAAGCCGCCGCCGGGGGCAGGTCGGCGACGGCTTGCGGAACCTCGAAAGGCTCCGTACCGGTACGAGTTAGAAAACGCACGAACGTCACACGACTTTTTCATTCGCCGACGCGATTTCGATCGACACCGAAACCAACGCGATGATGACCGACCTTATCGCGACTTACCGCTGCGGATCACCTCGCTGCCGCCGATTCACGGTCCGTTCGAGGTGGTCACTGTCGCACGTCCGATCGCGGCTCGGCCGATCTCGCGACACGCCCTTCTCGCCGGCTCGATGAGTCACTGATGCCTGACGCTGACGCCGACCGGTCGCTACCGTTCGCCGGCCGCCGCCTGTTGGTGGTGACCGACGTCCCGTTCTGGCGTCGCCGCAACGGTTCGCACGCGCGGATCGCGACGCTGCTCGAAACGCTCGCGGCGCGCGGGTTTCAGACCCGAGTCCGCATGCTCGGTCACTTCGATCGCTCGGAGCGGCAGCGGGCGATCGGATCCGAGTCGTATTGCGAGTGGTCGTTCGACGAACGCTGGCTCGATCGCCTCGGTCGGACCGTGACGAACCTGCTCGGAGGGGGGCGCGGCAAGTCATCGAGAGGCCCGGAGGCTCCTCGGTCGGGCCACGCGAGCCTGGCATCGAGCTCGGCGGAGGCCGAATCGCTTGCGTTGCCCGATCCGATCCCCCGGTTTCTCGATCCGCGCCATGGGACACGTTTCGCGGCCGAGGTCGCGGCGTTTCGTCCGGATGTCATGCTGATCGAGTACCTCTCGCTCGCTGCGCTGCTGGACCACCTGCCGTCATCGATCGCTCGCCCGATCACGGTGCTCGACGCGCATGACGTTCTCAGTCGGCGTCATCGAGCGGCGTCGGCGCTGGGCGAGTCGAGTTGGCTGGCGATCGACGAGGGGACCGAGCTGAGATGGGCCGGGCGTTTCGATCTGGTCGCGGCGATCCAGTCGCAGGATCGGGACTTCTTCGCGCGGGCGCTGGGCGATCGTGCGATCGTCGTCGGCCACGGCCTGCACGGCTCGACGCTGCCGTTTCGCGACCGGAGCGACTCGGTCCGCTTCGGCCTGTTGGCCGGGGAGGGGCAAGCGAATCGGCGCGGAGCGGCGTGGCTGATCGAACAGGTCTGGCCGCTGGTTCGCGAAGCGTTGCCGGCGACCGAACTGGAATTGGCCGGAACCTTGCAGGTCGACGGTCCGGTCGAGGCGGGGGGGATCGTGCGGCGAGGTCCGGTCGACCAGCCGATCGATTTCTACCGGACGATCGACGTCGCTCTGAATCCGGTCGACCTCGAGTCGGGGCTGAAGATCAAGAGCGTCGAGGCATTGGCGTACGGTCGGCCGCTGGTGACTCGCTCGGCCGGGGCGATCGGGCTCGAAGCGGCGGACGAACGAGCGGTACTGCGACGGGACGATCCGGTTTCCTTCGCTCGGGCGATGATCGAACTGGGGAGGTCCGCATCGATGCGGGAAGCCGCCTGTCTGGCGGCTCGAAACGAGGGGGCACGGTGGAGACCGGAGCGGGTGGTCGCGGAGTTCGAAGACCGGCTCGCCCAGCTGCTTTCGGAACGCCGATCGACGACTGCAAGTCGTTGACGTTCGGTCACTTGCGACGACACCGACACGATCGGCACAAGCGCTGCGGACGGCGGAATCGGGACGATTCGGATGAACTTCCCTTCCGTCGCGATCCGAATATTCGAGGAGGCGTTCGTCGGGTTTCGGGGCCGCATTCCTCCCACCGCCTCCTCGCTTCCCCGTGGATCTCACCATGACGCAGTTGTCGATCGTCGTCGCCTGCTTCGGCCGGACCGATCTGTTGGAAGAGAGCCTGGTGGCGGTGCTTCAGCACCGACCGGCCGATTCCGAGATCGTCGTCGTGCACGATGGGCGCTATGCCGATCCGTATGACCTGAAGGACGAAGTCCGCTTCGTCACCGTCCCCTCCGGTTCGGGCTGGGTCGAGTCGCTGGAGGCGGGATGGCGAGCGGCTCGCGGCGCGGTCGTCCATCTGCTCGGAGCCGGCGTCGTACCGGACGAAGGGTGGACCGAAGGAGTGACGACCGAGTTCCTCGATCCGGCCGTCGGAGCGGTCGTGCCGGTGGTCCGCGAAGCGAGTCGACCGGAGCGGCTGCGCTGCGTCGGAGTCGATCTCGGCCCGCTGCTGGGGCATCGTCTGATCGCGGCAGGTCGTCTGGACGATCCGAGTCGGATTGCCCGCTGCCGGCCGCTCGGCCCGAGTCTGGCTGCGGCATTCTTTCGCCGTCAGGCGCTGGTCGACGTCGGCGGTCTGTCGAGCGAGTTCGGTGACGATCTCGCCGATCTCGATCTGGCTCGACGCCTGGAAGAGGCGGGATACGACGTCGCCGTCGCGAAAGAATCCGGGTTGCGAGCCGATCAGGTCGATCGACCGGCTCGACGCTGGGTCGATCGGGGGCGAGCCCATCAGCGACTGATTCGGCGCTGGCCGGGGATCGCGAACTGGCGCCGGCCGATGGCCAGTCTGTGGCAGATGGCGATCGAAACGCTGGCGTCACCGCGCGATCCGCGCCGACTGGCGAGCGTCTGGGGTCGGTTGAGCGAGCTGCGGCGAGGAGCCGAACCGACCGGCGTCGACGCCGACGAGTCGGCTCAGGTCCTGTCGCTGGACGATCACCGCACGAGCCGTCAGTCTCAGGAGCGGCCGGAGTCCCATCGCCGCGCCGCCTGACGACTTGCTGCCGTCGTGCGACCGACCCCGGTCGCAACGCCTTGTCGTAGTGCGACCGACCCCGGTCGCAACGCCTTGCCGTAGTGCGACCGACCCCGGTCGCACCGGGTTTCGCACCGAGGCACAGAGTACCGTTTCGAACCGAGGCACAGAGTACCCCTGCGCTTGGCGCTACGGGCTGGGAGGCACGGAGATCCTGGTGCCTCGCGCTAGCGACGCGTTTGCTGCCGCGCCAGCACGGGTTCTTCATTCGCACGACGTCAGCGTCTAGGCTGCGGAGTCGACGAATCGTCTCCCGCTCCTCCACGTCGGACCCTGCCTGATGTCTGCCGCTACTGCCGCCGCGAACCTGTCGTCATCCGTCGATCCGTGGTCGCGCGTGCCGAGCGATCCGCGAGCGTGGCGAGGGATCGATCAGGTTCCCTCGCCGGCGCTGCTGGTCGTTTCGGAACTGCTCGACGAGAACATCGCCAGGATGATCGCGATCGCCGGCAGTCCGCATCGTCTGAGACCGCACTGCAAGACGCACAAGTGCGCGGCGGTGATCGAACGCGAGCTGTCGGCCGGGATCGACAAGCACAAGTGCGC
>CAZZBI010000041.1:0-6022 GCA_964652385.1 uncultured Pirellulaceae bacterium
CGGCAAGAGGGACTGGGACGAACTGATCGGCTGGTTCGCCGAACAGGCTCAGCTGTCGCTGCAGCTCGAGACGACGCTGCCGGAAGGCTCGTTCAACTATCAGGACGAGCGAGAATACACGGTCGCCGAAGGAATCGACCTGCTCAACAACGTGCTGATGCTCAAGGGCGTGACGCTCGTCCGCAACGACCGCCAGCTGATGGTGGTCGATCTCGAGCGGATTCCCGAGCAGCTGATTCCGAATGTCGATCCTCGCGAGCTCGACCTTCGCGGTCGCTATGAGATCGTCAACTGCGTCTTTTCGCTCGAGTTCGCTCGGGCGGACGACCTGCAGCCCGAGGTGCGGGATCTGGTCGATCGGAACTACGGCCGTGCGATCGCCGTCCGCCTGGCCAATCAGCTGGTCGTCCGCGAGACGGTCGGCAACCTGCGATCGATCCGAACGCTGGTCGAGGATGCCGAGACGCGGGCCCGCAGTCAGAAGCAGCCGGTGCAGGCGATCTCGCTGAAGGTGATCACGGCGGACGAGGCGATGGTGCTCGCTCGTTCGCTGTTCAAGATTCCCGACGATCAGTTCTCGGACGAGGACGGCACGATCTGGCTTTCGCCCGATACTCTCGGGCTGCGTCTGTACTATCGCGGCGAGGAGGATCGGATCGAGCAGCTGATGCAGTTGCTGCAGGTGGCCGATCAGTCGATGCCGACGACGGCCGATCGAGCCGAAGACGTCTTCACGCTGCGGACCTTCATCGTTCGCCAGGATCCTCAGTCGGCCGTCAAGGTGCTGAAGGTCCTGCTCGCCAATCGACATCCCGACATCCGCGCCGAACTGGCTCCGGAATCGCAGTCGATTCTCGTCTGGGGACGACCGGCCGATCATGCGTTGGCCGACTCGATCATCCAGGAGATGAGCGACTCGATGGACTTCGGCGTGGTCGACCTGCGCGACTACGACCCGGAAGATCTGCTCGACATGCTGAAGGAGACGTTCGGCATCGTCGAAGCGTCGGCGACCGACGCGGCGACTCCGTCGTACGGCCCCAAGGTGGTCGTCGACCCGCTCCGCAATCGCCTGGTCATTCGCGGCAGCAAGGCTCAGGTCGAGGAGATCACGCGGTTCATCGAGAGCATCGACCCGCCGCGAGCCAACGACGGCTATCGCTCGAGCGCCCGCATCCTGCCGCTTACCGGCGACTCGGCCCGAGCGGCCGTCGATCGGGCGCAGGCCCTCTGGCCGTCGCTCGAGCGAGGCAACCGCCTGAACTTCAAGGTGGTCGGCGGCGAGGCGCCGCGGCTGATCGATCGCAACGGAACCCGCCGGCGCAATGACGGTGGCGGCAACGGCGCAGCGCCGAACGCCCCCGGTACGATCGACATGCGAGCCATCCTGCCGAATCTGCCGGAAGGGGGTTTCCCCGAGCCGAGCGAACGGGATTTTCCGGAGCCCGATTTTCCGCGTCCCGAGCGTCCGGACCCCGATGACGATCGACCGTTCGATGACGACAACGATGCTTCGGCCGCGCGACTTGCGAACGGCATGTTCCTGGTGAGTGCTCCGGTTCAGGAGACCGCGGAGAGCGACGAGCCGGCTCCGGCTGCCGATCCGGCCTCGCAAGAGGAAGAACCGGCGACGCCGCCGCGACCGAGCGTTCCGGGCGCCGAGATCATCATCGAACAGACGCCGTACGGTCTGATCATCCGCTCGGACGATCTCGACGCCCTCGACGAACTCGAGGATCTGCTGCGCGAGTCGGCGTCGCTCGACGAATCGGTCCCCGCTCCGACCGTCTACTACCTGAAGAACCGCAAGGCGGCCGAAGCGCAGCAACTCCTGTCCGAAATGCTCGGGCTCAGCGGCGGATCAAGCGGCGGCGGCGGCGGGCTGGGAGGGATGATCCCCGGCATGCTCGGCAACATGATGGGAGGCCCTGCAGGGGACATCATGAGCGCCGCTCTCGGTGGCGGCGGGGGCTCGAGCAGCGGCAGCAGCTCGATGTATCTCGAAACGACCGGTGACGTCGGTATGGTCGCCGATCCGAAGCTCAATGCCCTGATCGTTCAGGCGAACTCGACCGACCTCGAACTGATCGAGGAGCTGCTCGAGTACCTGGACCAGGAAGAGCCGCCGGTTCCGCCCGAGCTCGAAGGGAAGACCTACCTGATTCCGGTCCGCTACCTGCCGGTCGAACAGGTCGCCGCGATCGTCAAGGAACAGCTCGCCGACTTCGTGAAGGGAGGGGGGAGCGAAAACGCCAATCCCCAGGCCCAGGCGATGCAGATGCAGCAGCAGTTCCTGCAGCAGCTGATGGGGGGACGCGGGGGTCGCGGAGGCCGTGGTGGTGGCGGCGGCGGTGGAGGCGGAGCCGATGTCGAAACGCTGAAGATCGCCGTGTCGGTCGAGCCGGTCTCGGGATCGCTGATCGTGACCGGTCCCGACTATCTGTACCAACGGGTCCTGGCGATCGTCGAAACGATCGATCGCCCCGAGGTGGCCAAGAACGAATACATGGAGATCATCCAGCTTCCGAACTCGGTCAATCCGCAGCTGCTCCGCGAGAGCCTGATGACGATCTTCCAGGTGCCGACGACCGGCGGGACGACCGGCGCGAACGCCAACAGCGCTCAGGCCCGTCAACAGGCGCTCCAGCAGATGATGCGGGGCGGAATGGGTGGCGGGAACATGGGCGGGTTCCCGGGGGGCGGCGGCTTCGGTGGCGGCGGATTTCCGGGGGGGGGTGGCTTCGGTGGCGGTAATCGTGGCGGCGGCGGCTTCGGCGGCGGTGGCGGCTTTCCCGGCGGAGGCATGGGAGGCTTCCAGATCCCCGGCGGTGGTGGCGGCGGCAACCGCGGCGGACGCGGAGGCCAAGGGGGAGGTCGTGGCGGGCGAGGGGGCTGATCGGCCGACGACCGCTCCCCGGCGCTCCTGATCGCAAGACGCAACGGACCGGACGAGTCGCACGACTTGCCCGGTCCGTTTGCTTTTCTTGGCCGCGCGAGCCGGTGTGCCGCCGACTTGGCCGAGTGCTCGGTCGCTGATGACGGCGCTTACCGTGCGTCGGTCTCGCTCAGCAGTCGTGCGAGCAGCTCCATCGGCAGACCGACGACGTTCGATTCGCTCCCGCGAACGACATGCACCCAGTCGAGTCCGTCCTGATAGCCGAACGCCCCCGCCTTGCCGCACCAGAGGTCGGTCGCCAGGTAGTCGTCGAGCTGCGCGTCGGTGACGTCGTCCATCACCAGACGGGTCACGTCACAGGCAGTGGTGACTCGATCGTCGGGACGTTGCCATAGACAGACGCCGCTGATGACGTCGTGTTCGCGTCCTCGCAGCAGCGTCAGAATCCGCCGCGCATCGGCTTCGTCGCGCGGCTTACCGAGAATCGCTCCGCCGCAGACGACGATCGTGTCGCAGCCGAGAAAGAGCCCCGACGCGTGGCGCAGGGCGACGTTCTCGGCCTTCTGCCGCGCCATTCGGATCGCGAACCGATCCGGCGCTTCCGCACCGCACAGACCGCTCTCGGCCGAATCGTCCGGCACCTCGACTCGAAATCGATAACCGTGTTCGGCGAGCAGGTCGCGACGGCGAGGGGAACCGCTGGCGAGCACGATCGATCGGTCCATCGCAGCGACGATCCGAGACGAAGGGGAGGGGAGAGGAGCGAGAATGCCGCGTCGCATCGTCCTCTCGCGTCGGTCGTTCGGTCAAGCGGGGCGCACCGTGGTGTCGCTCAGTTGATCTTCACGCGTCGTCCGAAGGCCCGCGGGCCGGGAACCGGCGAGAGCGGGTCGCTCGGCCGCGCCGGCGAGGCGATCTCATCCGATTCGCCGCGCCGCTCGCTGGCCGGGACGCCGGCCCGTTCGCTCCCCCCAGCCGCTCCACCTGCTCCCATCGCGATCGGCGGCGCCGCGGGAGGGGCGATCGGCGGTGCGGCAGGCAACGGCGGTGCCGCTCGCTCCCCTGCGTCCGCCGCCGCAAGCCGTCCGCGCGCCGCGAACTCGTCTTCGGCAAGCTCGCCTGCCGCCAGACCTTCGTCGACATGCTCGATGCTCAGACGAGTCGCCTGGATCGACCCGTCGGGATTCTGTCGCCCCACTGCCGTCACCGTATCGCCGATGCCGACCCATCGCGGGTCATCGGAATCGAAACGGACGACGGTCGAGCGATCGACCGGCAACTCGAAGCGTCGACCTTCGTGTTCGACCAACAGCGTTCCCCCGCGAACGTTCACGACGCGCACCAAGTACCACGCCGGACCGTCGGCCGCGCGATCCTCGCGAGCCGCTCGGGCTCGCGCCGGAGCCCCGTCGTCGTCCGTGTCGGCCCCCTCCGGATCCGCATCGTCGTCCGCGTCACGGTCCGGCAGGTCGGGATCGGCCGTGCCGACCGGGAATCGCTCGATCGCTCGAACGACTCCATCGGGGCGACGTGATCGGCCGGTCGCCGTCGCTCGATAGGCCAGGCGATCACCGACCTGAATCGCGTCGATCGTCGTCGCGACGCGAATCCGGAGTTCGACCGGCAGCGCCACCGCTTCGGGCCCAGCCGGCCCGCGCGGTCGTTGGGGATCGAACGGCGGGCCACCGACTCCGGGCGGGAAGGCCCCGGGGGCTCCCATCCCCGGGATCAATCGACCGAGCCCCTCGACGAACCCGAGTCGATCGGGGAGTCCGGGACCGACCTGAATCCGTTCCATCCCATCCGGCGTTCGGATCAACAGCCCGAACGGATCGGCACCGATCACTTCCCCCGACACTTCGCGACGAGGGGGCTCGCGCCCCGGTCCTTGGCCGTGGGCCGGGGGCGCCGGAGAGCAGGCCAACAGTATCAGCACCGTCAACACGCCGTTTCTCGGACCGTCGATCGACCGCATCGTGTCCCCTCTCGTCTCGGCGCTCCGAGTCGGACCTGGCTCGTCGGCGCGATTTCGCCGACCGCCGAACGCACGCTTCCAGGCTATCGACGGTGTGCGGTACCGGCCAGCATCGGGCGCGGCGAATCGCTGATGCCGGTCCTACCGATTCTCGCGCATCTCCCTCGTTGCGGTTTTACGAGGTTCCCTTGCTGCGACGTCGGCACCGAGCTCGATCGGACCCTAGGGTTTCCCTAAGCCCCGTTTCGCTCGCCTCGACTCGCTCCGTGGCCCGCCCGTCAGCTCGGGACGGCCGATCCGTTCGCTTCCGATCCAGGAGACTCGCCGATGTTCGCCGCCGGTCATCCGATCCGCATCGCCGTACTCGACGACGATCCGACCCTCGTACGCCTGATCCGCAAGCTGCTCGGCTACGCCCTGGGGGATTCGGTTCAGATCGAGACGTTCGAGTCCCCGGAAGCGTTCGAAGAGTGGCTCGAAGTCAACTGTTGCGATCTGCTGCTGACCGATATCGAGATGCCCGAAATGAACGGGCTCGAGGTGCTCCGCCTGGTCAAGCAGCGCAACGCCTGGACTCAGGTCGTGATGCTGACCGGCGCTTCGACCTCGGATCGACTGATCGAGGCGCTCGAGTACGGAGCGGCCGATTATCTGGTCAAGCCGGTACAGACGGCGGCGCTCAATGAGGTGGTGATGCAGTCGGTCCAGCGGATCCGCCGCTGGCGCCGTGCGTTCGCCGCGACTCAGGCGACCTCCTGATCGACCGACCGGCCGCTTCGGAAACACGACGAGCCCCGAGAGGCGATCTCGGGGCTCGTGTCGTCGGTTCGCGAGCGGCATTCCGCGATCGGCCGCGACTCAGTCGCGATTCTCGAGCAGCTGCTTGAGCAACTCCTTGATCTCGGCCATCTCGGCTCGCATCCGGTCGAGTTCGGCCTTGGTCGAATCGCCGGTCGCCGCTTCCGCCGCTTCGACGGCCGCTTCAGTCGCTTCGGCCGTCCGTCGCTGAAATTCGATACCGGGCATCTCGAAGCGGAAACCGGGGACGTTCATCGCCTCTTCGATCCCGCTCAGATCGAGATCGCGAAGCAGCATCAGCGGCTGCCCGTCACCGAAGCGGTGGTGTTTCTCGATGCGGCGACCGTGGCCGG
>CAZZBI010000041.1:6032-11069 GCA_964652385.1 uncultured Pirellulaceae bacterium
TCACCGAAGTTCTCGACCCGCAGCCCCCGAAAGCCGTTCCCGTCGAAGCCCGAGATCGAGACCTTCACCTTGTCGCGGATCTCTTCCGGCAGTTCGTCGAGCGTTTTGCTCGTCACTTCGTAGGTCTTCCCCTCGTAGGTCACCTTGATCTGTGCCGGTTCGTTGCCGGTCCGCTGGACCTGAACGGACAGCCCCGCCGGGAGCTCACCGGCCTGAGCGCCGAAGGCTCCGGCGCGGAACTCGAGCAGGTCACGACCGTTGAGGAAGATCTCGGGCATCCCTTGCTCGATCTGAGCGATTCGCGGGATGGCAAAGGCCTGAGGCCGTTCGGCCGGGACGACCGAGATCGTGATCTCGTCTCCCTTGCGGACGACATCGAGCGTCAACTCCTTCCCCTCGGATTTGGCGACGACGTCGACCAACTGACCGACATCGCCGACCTCGTTGCCGTCGACCGCGACGATGATGTCGTACTCCTCGACTCCCGCTCCCGCCGCCGGCGAGTCCTCGACGACCGCCTCGACGACCAACCCGATCTCTCCCTCCTCGACCTTCAGCTCCTTGCGCTGCTCCGGGTCGAGCTGTTCGAGCGGCATCGTCTGGATACCGAGCCAGTAGCGACCGGCCTGAGCTTGTCCCTGCTGCAGCAACCCGTGTACGCGTTCGGCAATTCTGGCTTCCTGAAACATTCGCTCCGCCAGATCGCGCTGCAGCTCGACCCGCTCCGCCTGTCGACGGAGCATCATTCCCCGCAACACCGCCTCGCGCCGATCGAGCTCGGCGCGGAGCTTTTCGATCTCGCCTCGCAGACGCCCTTCCTCGGCTTCCTGTTCGCCGTCCCCCTCGTCGTCACTCTGCACCGCCGCTTCCGCCTCGGCCGTCGCCGCCAGCAGATCGCTCCCCGACACGACTTCCTGAGCGGCCACCGAGCCGCCGACGACCAAAGTCGTCGCAGCCGCCGCGGCGACTCCGCGCAACCAACCGAATCGCACCTTCATCACTCTGCTCCTTCCGTTCGTTCGTCTCTCGCGAGCCCCATCGACTCGCGAGTCATCGTCGATCGTTCACTCCGCAGCCGACCTTCACCGATTTCGAGCGGCAGCAAGGGCTGCCGGGTCGACCCGCGCTCGGCCCCTTACTGGTATGCCAACCCGCCGACATAGCGGACGCCGATCCGCGAGTCAGGGACGGCATACCGTCGCCCGTCCTGCTCTACTTCCTGCACCGTCGGCACCTCTTCGATCAGCACCCCGCGTCGCAGCAGGTCGAGCTGCGTGCGAGCCGAGACCTTCGGCAGGTACGAGGGAGTGCCGACGTAGTAGGGCAGCGATCGGCGTGATCGTTCCTCGAGCGTTCGATCGCCGCCGGGCTCCTCGGAAGCGCCACCGTCCGTCGCGATCTCACGAATCCGCCCCGCAGCCGATCCGCCGTCGTTCGTTTCGCTCCGGTCGCCCGACGATCCGGACTCGATCGCCGCGATCGGATCGCGGTCGACGGTCGCCGAGCCGATGCCGCCGCGTCCGGCCAAAAACCCGAGACTCCCGACCAGCAGCGCCACTGCCGCCGCGAGCGCCCCGAAAGCGAAGTGCGGCCGCCCGTTCGCCGCGCCCGATGATCGCTCCGAATCGTTCTTCGGAACCGCCACGCCGACCGCCGTCGTCGACGGGGAACAGGGAAAGTCGATCCCCGCCAGCATCGGCATCGGCACCGTGGGGTTCGTCACGCCGCGTCGCCACTCGCGTTCTTCGAGCAGCGCCAGCGCTACCTGACGCCATCGTGTCGGTTGGCGATCGCAAGCCGCGAGCAACTCGTCGACCGACGCCGGGTCGAGCTCATCGTCGATCAGCCGGCGGAGATCGTCGTCCGCATCGTTCCACATCGTCCTGTTCCTCATTTCGTCCGGCCGAGTCGCGATGTCCCGGCGCCGGATCGTTCGTCGTTCTTCGCCGGAGGCGAGCGAAATCGGGTCCGATCGTTCGAGTCACGAGGCCCGAGACATGTCGCTCGTTTCCCCCAGCCGGCTCCGCAGCGCCTCGCGGGCCCGCTGCAGTCGATACTCGACCGCATGTCGCGACAGACCGAGATGCGACGCGATCCGGTCGTAACTCCAATGCTCCACGAGCTTGAGCACCACGATGTCCCGATCGCCGTCTCGCAGCTCGGCGAGCGCCGTCCGCACCTGAGCCCGAGCTTCCTCGCGCAGCACCCACTCCGAGGCAGCCGGCTCGGCCCCTCCGTCGTGCTCGCGCGCCCATCGATCCTCGCGCCGTCGGCTCCGCCCGCGACTCCGCCGATACTGCTGGACCTGGCGGAGGACCAGACGATACAGCCACGGCTCGATCCGTTGGATCGCCGCGGGGGAGTCGGTACGGCGGACCAAGGCCAGAGCGACCTCCTGCAGGATGTCGGCGGCCTCGTGCGGGTCGGGGTTCCGCGAGCGGACGATGGTCCAAAGCCAAGAGCGATGCCGCCGGAAAAGGTCGGCCCACTCGGCTTCGGTCGCCGTTCGCGTTGGTGCGGAACTCGCGCTCATCACCGTTCCAGTTGCCGTCGTCGAGCCGATCTCGGGTTCGTTGACGACGAAATTCCGAAAAAGGGGCTCACGGCCGGCCCACTCACCGCTTGTTGGTTCGATACGACGGCGGCCGACCCAGGTTCGGGGGATCTGGTTTCGACCGTGCCCCTGAGGGACTCCTAAGTACAAGCGGGCTCGGCTCTGCCCGCGTCCGACTCGAACCGACATCGATCGTCTGCCGATTTCACGAGGCTAACCCAGATACCCTGGACCGGTGATTCCCCGTACGATTCCCGCCCGCTTCCCGCCCGGGTCGATCGAGGCGTGCTCAAGGGGCGAGCGCCGACGTTCCGATCTTCTGAAGTGCGAACGGCGATCGGCGACCGATCGCTGTCCGCCGTGCTCGCGACCGAGGGGGCAACCCCGAGGGCCGAGCGACCTTCACGACGAGGGAACGGAAGTGCAGTGCCAGCGTTGGGGAATCGCCGTTCTGGCTCTTCTGGTCGCGGCGGGATGCCGCGCTCCGGAAGCCGGTTCGGGTTTCCTCGGCGGTCTGATGCCGGGCAAGTCCGAACCGGAGATGGTCGGAGCCAACTCCAGCGACGTGATCGCCAAGCTCCAGCAGCGCAAGACCGCTCAGGAGACGAGTCTCGGCAACCGGCTGCTCGCGCCGATCCGCGATCTGGCGGTGCCGCATCCGAGCGGCGTGCCGGACGAGCTGGTCGAAGACCGGTTGAGCATGGATGTCGAGTCGGCTCCGTCGGCCGCGCTCTACTTCGGCGTCGCGGCGTACGCCGAACGGAGCGGCAATCTCGAACAGGCCCGGATCTTCTACGACAAGGCGCTGAAACTCGATCGTCACCACATCGAGTCGCGATTGGGGATGGCGCGAGTCGCGCTGCGTCAGGCCGAGACCGGGTTGGCCGAGGAACTGTACGCTTCGGCGCTCCGCGACCATCCCGAGTCGGCTGCGGTCCGCAACGACGTTGGCCTGTATCGACATCAACAGGGTCGACTGGACGAGGCGCGGATCCATCTCGAAGAGGCGGTCCGGCTGGATCCCGACAATCGCCGGTATCGCAACAATCTGGCGGCGCTCCAGATCGCCGAGGGATCGCCGCAATTGGCGGAACGGACGTTGATCGAACTGGTCGATCCGGCGACCGCCTACGTGACGATCGCCGAGATGGCCGAGCGCCGAGGCTACGTCGATCTGGCACAGGACTATCGCCTGAGAGCGCGAGCCGAAGCCCCTTCGCTCCCGGCGAATCATCCGGTGCGTCTGTACTTTGCGCAGCGCGAGGCGCGGGAGCTGGCAGCCACCGCCGGAGCTCCGGTGCGCTGACGCGTCAGGCGCAGCCCCCGCGTGAACCCGCATCGTCCCGACGCGCGGCCGTCAACCTCGGTCGACGTCCCTCTTCCGATGCTCGATATGCGTCGCGATCGCACTCGGGCGGTCAGGACCGATCCGGCAGGCCTCGTTCGCGGCGCAGCGTTTCGATGATCGTTCCGTCAGGTCCACATCCGCCGATCGAGCACGCGATAGCCGATCGCTTCGGCGACATGTTCGGGGGCCGGTTGTTCAGCTCCGGCCAGGTCGGCGACGGTGCGGGCCACGCGGATGATCTTGTCGTGCGCGCGGGCCGAGAGCCCGAGCTCCTCGACCGCGCGGCGGAGTAGCGATCGCCCCTCGCCGTCGAGCCGAGCGTGCTGCCGCACCTCGCGACTGGACATCCGTGCGTTGAATCGCGTGACCGAGCCGGCGAACCGATCGGTCTGGATCGCACGAGCCGCGACGACCTGCGAGCGCATGTCGGCGCTCGACGTGCCGGCCGTCTCGGAACTGAGCTCCTCGATCGGAACCGCCGGGACCTCCAGGTGGATGTCGATCCGATCGAGCAGCGGGCCGCTGATCTTGTTCATGTAGCGTTCGATCTGCGGGACGCTGCAGTGGCAATCGCGTCGCGGGTCGTTTCGGAATCCGCACGGACAAGGGTTGAGCGCCGCGACGAGCATGAAGTCGGCCGGCAGTCGCGTGCTGCGACGCGAACGCGAGATGGTGACGTTCCCCTCTTCGAGCGGTTGGCGGAGCACTTCGAGCGTGCGCCGCTGGAACTCCGGCAGCTCGTCGAGAAAGAGCACGCCATGATGAGCCATCGAGATCTCGCCCGGGCTCGGCACGCTCCCGCCTCCCACCAACCCCGCCTCGCTGATCGTATGGTGCGGAGAGCGGAACGGCCGCCGCGTCATCAGCGCCTCCCCCTCGGCCAATCGCCCGACGGCACTGTAGACCCGAGTCGTTTCGATCGCCTCGCCCGGCGAGAGCGACGGGAGCACGGTCGGAATCCGCTTGGCGAGCATCGTCTTGCCCGATCCGGGAGGCCCGATCATCAGCAGGTTGTGGGCTCCGGCTGCCGCGATCGTCGCCGCTCGCTTCGCCGATTCCTGCCCTCGAACGTCGGCGAAGTCGATCGGATCCGGCTCGCTCTGTTCGAATCGTCGAGCGACTCCGCCGACCGTCG
>CAZZBI010000041.1:11079-16511 GCA_964652385.1 uncultured Pirellulaceae bacterium
TTCGAGCTGCCCGGCGAGAAACGCCACCGCCTCGGCCAGGCTGTCGACGCCGTGCACGTCGATCGCCTCGACCACCGCCGCCTCTTCGGCGCTCGAACGCGGCAGGACCAGGCGTCGAGTCGGGCGCTCCTCGGCGGCGCGCACCGCCATCGAGAGCGCTCCGCGCGTCGGGCGCATCGAGCCTTCGAGACTCAGTTCGCCAACGAAGGCCAGACGCTCGATCCCTTCGCAGGGGAGCTGCCCCGAAGCGATCAGCAGCCCCAGACAGATCGGCAGATCGAAACTCGCCGCATGTTTCGGCAGGTCGGCCGGAGCCAGGTTGATGACGATCCGATCCCGGCAGAAACGAAAGCCGCTGTTCTCGGTCGCGCGCTCGATCCGATGCAGACTTTCGCGCACGACCGCCTCGGGGAGCCCGACGAGAGTCGTCTTGGGAACACCGGCAGGCGAGACGTCGACTTCGACGTCGACCGGATGAGCGTCGATCCCGAGCAGCGTGTAGGTCGTGAGCTTGGCCAGCATGCGCGCACCTTCCTCGAGGGAAAGTCGCGCCGTGGCCCGTCGGATCGACACGGTAAGGGGGCGATCCGAGAGACGCGAAGAATGGGGACGAACGGCCCGCAGAGGATCATTCTGCGCGCCGCGCCGTTCGGTTCAATCGGGGATCGACGACCGAGCGCAGGTCGAGGTGTGGCGATGCAGGATCACAACACCGCGCTCCGACACACCGCGCGGCTCCCACCGCAACGGCTCACAGCGAACCGCCCTCCCGCGAACCATCGCTGTGTAAAAGACTCAGCGCGGCGGCGTTCGATCGGTCCAGCGGAAGAGATCGGCCTTGGCGACGAGCCGCGCATCGAGAAAGCCGAGGATCTTCTCGTGCAGATCCAATCGGGCCCGCGGATCGACGAGTGCCGCCCCCTGGAACTCGACCGGATACTCCTGCAGGAAGAGATCCTGCTGCTCGAGTCGCTGTCGGATCTGATCCTGCTCGGATCCCGACAGCTGGAGCGCCGGGCGACTCTTCTCCATCGACTCGTACAACCCCCGGGCATCGCGAGCCGCTCCGCCGCCGCGGGTTCCGACCGCGATCAGCACGCTCAGCGGGGTTGCTCCACGACCGGTCAGCAGCGGATTGCGCATCGCCGGATTGATGTTCAGTCCCTTGAACTGCTTGACGGGGGAGAGCAGGACGAGCGCCTTGACGTCCTGTCCTTGCTTCCGCCCGGCGATCGCCGGCCAGCTCCAATCCTTCAGCGCCCAGTCGATCGCGACGATCGTCGAGTTGCCGGCGGCGACGATCGTCAACAGTTCGATGTTGAGTTTCCCTTGGTTGTTCTGCTCCATCAAGAAGCGTTTGCAGGTCTCGAGATCCTCGCTCATCGTCGCGATCTCGAGCTTGTTCATCTTGCTCCGATCGATCGGATCGTCGTTACCGCGAATCCGCAGACTGTTCCCGTGCCCCCGCAGGTCGGGAACGATCACCGCATGCCCCTGTCCCTGCAGGTACGACGCGAGCGCCCCGAGATCCTCGCCGCGCCCGTCCCAATCGTGCATCAGGATGATCGGTACCGAGTCCTTCTCGAGCGAGCCGGGGAACCAGGCGACCTGCAGCTGAACCCCATCCTTCGTCTCGAGCACCTTGCTCTCGGCCGCAGGGATCTCGTTCCCCGCCGGGTTCTGAGCGCGGACCGCAGCGCCGAACGCGAGCGAACCGGCCGCGAACAGCGCGGCGCAGAGCAGACCGAAGGGCCGAAGCGAGGGACGTCGGCGGGACGACTGAGGCTGACGATCGCGTCTCATGACGTGACTCTCCGTCGGATCGGAAGGAAGAGGGGGCAAGACGAGAGGACGGATCCGAGCGTCCGCGGTGCCGATCGGATCCTCGCAGGCGGGAAGCCTCTCCGCCCGCTCATTGTATTCGCACGGCTACGGCGGAGACCAGCATCGGGGACCGACCGGATTCGGAGGACCGCCGAAACGAACGGCACCGCGGTCGCCGCCGAGCGACTGCGCGGGGGCGGCGACGCATCAATGCAGGATCGGACAGACGTCGAACCACTCGCGCCCGTCCGCCGCGATCCAGGCGCTCGAGGCGGTCGGTCCCCAGCAGCCGACCTCATAGCCGTGCAACGGCGGCGCATCCTGCTGAGCCCAGAACTCGGTGATCGGATCGATGATCCCCCACGCCTGTTCGACCTCGTCGCTCCGCGCAAAGAGACTCGCGTCCCCGTTGAGCGCGTCGAGCAACAGCCGCTGATAGGCGTCGGGCATCTCGCCCGAGAACTCGCGCGCAAAGCGAAAGTCGAGATTCGTCGCCCGCAGCTTCATCCCCGCATCGGGCACCTTGGTCTGGAACTGCAGCTGGATGCCTTCGGCCGGCTGGATCTGGATCACCAGTTGGTTCGGGTCCCAAGCCGCGTTCTGTCGCGACGAGAAGAGCAGGTGAGGGGGCTCGCGGAAGCGGATCACGATCTGCGTCGTGCGACAGCTGAGCCCCTTGCCGCTTCGCAGGTAGAACGGAACGCCGTTCCAACGCCAGTTGTCGACATGCAGCTTCAGTGCGGCGAAGGTCGGCGTCCGGCTGTCGCCCGGCACTCCCTCTTCGTTCAGGTAGCCGTCGTACTGCGCGCGGAACGTGTCCCGTTCCAGATCGGCCATATCGGCTCGCCGGACCGCCCGCAGCACCTTCACCTTCTCGTCCCGCACCTGGTCGGCCGAGAATCGAGCCGGCGCTTCCATCGCGGTGATCATCAGCAGCTGCAGCAGATGATTCTGGAACATGTCGCGGAGGACCCCCGCCTTGTCGTAGTACCCGCCGCGACGACCGACCGTCACCTCCTCGGCCACCGTGATCTGCACATGATCGATGTAGTTCCGGTTCCAGATCGGTTCGAAGATGCTGTTGGCGAACCGGAGCACCAACATGTTCTGGACCGTCTCCTTTCCCAGATAGTGGTCGATCCGGTAGACCTGCTTCTCGTCGAAGACCTCATGCAGGCGACGGTTGAGTTGCTGCGACGTGATCAGGTCGGTCCCGAACGGCTTCTCGATCACGATCCGCCGCGAGAGGTCCCCCTTGAGCGGCTGCTCCTCGCCGTCGAGCGACAGCGAATGAGCCGTTCCGAGGCCGGCGATCGCCTCGGCATAGAGCGCCGGCGACGTGCTCAGGTAGTAGAGCCGCGTGCTCCGCTCCCCCTGTTCCAGTTCGTTCAGGCGCCGGCGGAGATCGACGAAGTCCTTGACCTGGCCGATCTCGCCCGGCTGGTAGAAGACCTTCGGCGCGAACGTCCGCCACGACGCGTCGTCGAACTCCTTGTCGAACGAACGCGTCGTCTGTTCGAGCGAGCGGCGCCAGTCGTCGTCCGAGAACTTCGACCGGGCGACGCCGACGATCCGCGTCCCCTCGGGCAAGTAACCCTTGCGATGCAGCGAATAGAGCGCCGGGATCAGCTTGCGGCTGGTCAGATCTCCCGACGCTCCGAAGATCACCACGGTATGGACCATCGACGAGCCTCCTGCGGTACGACGGACTCTCGGTCTCGATCACCGAAGCGCTCGGGCTCCGGTCGGGCAATCTTGGACAATCAACCCGGCCGATTCGCATCGGCCGATTCGTATCGGGAGCGGATCGATCGGGGGAACGTCGCCGGTGACGCGTCCCCCGCGTCGATCATCCCGCCGATTCAGTCACGCGGCGTCCGGCGGAGCTGGAGCCATTCGGTGTGGAACGTCCCCAGCTTGTCGGTCCGCTGATAGGTATGGGCGCCGAAGTAGTCGCGCTGCGCCTGGAGCAGGTTCGCCGGGAGAAACTCGCGGCGATAGCTGTCGTAGTAGGCGAGCGCGGTCGAGAAGGCGGGGACCGGCAGGCCGAGCAGCGTCGCGACCGACACGACATGCCGCCACGCCTGCTGACCGCGCGCGATCGCGTCGCGGAAATACGGATGCAGCAGGAGATTCTCGAGCTGCGGATCGGCGTCGAACGCTTCCTTGATCCGATCCAGGAACTGTGCCCGGATGATGCACCCCCCTCGCCACAGCAACGCACAGTCGCCGAAGTTCAGCGGCCAGGCGTGCTCCTTGGCGGCCGCCTGCAGCTGCACGAAGCCCTGCGCGTACGAGCAGATCTTCGACGCGTAGAGCGCTTCGCGCACCGCATTGACGAACGCCTTGCGATCACCGATGACCGCCGCGACATCGGCCTTGGCCGGAGCCGGAAGGACCTTCGCGGCGCGAACCCGCTCGGCCTTCTGACTCGACAGCGAACGGGCATAGACCGCCGACGTGACGAGCGTGCTCGGCACGCCCAGATCGAGCGCCAGCTGACTCATCCACTTCCCGGTCCCCTTGGCTCCGGCCGAGTCGAGGATCTTGTCGACCAGTTCACCCTTGCCGTCGGGATCGGCGACGCTGAAGATGTCGCGGCTGATCTCGATCAGATAGCTCTGCAGCTCGCCGCGATTCCAGTCGTCGAAGACGTCGTACAGTTCGGCGTTGCTGAGCCCGGCCGCTTCCTTGAGCATCAGGTACGCCTCGCAGATCAGCTGCATGTCGCCGTACTCGATGCCGTTGTGCACCATCTTGACGTAGTGTCCGGCGCCGCGCGGCCCGACCCACTCGCAGCACGGGATGTCGTTCTTCGGTCCGACCTTGGCCGCGATCGACTGGAAGATCGGCTTCAGGATCGGCCAGCTCGCCTCGCTGCCCCCCGGCATCAGACTGGGGCCCTTGAGCGCTCCTTCTTCGCCCCCCGAGACTCCCGAGCCGCAGAAGAGCAGCCCCTTGCTCTCGACGTACGCCGTCCGTCGCTCGGTATCGGCGAAATGCGTGTTGCCGCCGTCGATGATGACGTCGCCCGGTTCGAGCAGCGGCACGAGCTGATCGATCAGGCTGTCGACCGCCGGTCCTGCCTTGACCAGCATCATCACCTTGCGCGGCCGAGCGAGCGACGCGACGAACGCCTCGAGCGAATGGCAGCCGACGAATCGCTTCCCCGCCGCCCGTCCCGCCATGAACTCGTCGACCTTCTCGGTCGTCCGGTTGTAGACCGAAACCTTGTAGCCGCGGCTCTCGACGTTCAGCGCGAGGTTCTCGCCCATCACCGCCAAACCGATCAGACCGAAATCGCTGTCGCCTGCCATGCTCGTTTCCTGAAAGTGGTTGAAGTGAGTCGCAAACCGCGGCCGCGAACGACGGTCAGTCGTCGGACCACGGCGGTGTGTCGGGAAGGGCCTGGTCGAAGGCCCGATCGAGCGCCTGAGCGAACTCGCCGGCGAATCGCCCCGCCAGGAAGCGGTCGATCCCTTCGGCCAGCAGCAGCCCCCAGCTCTCGTCCTCGCGCCCCGGATGGACCGGCCAGAAGAGCGCGCCGTTGGCGTGCGCCGCCTGCCGATCCCCCGTCGACCGCCGCTTCGCCATCTCCGGGCTCCCGA
>CAZZBI010000041.1:16521-22960 GCA_964652385.1 uncultured Pirellulaceae bacterium
TGCGTCGCCGATCATCAGCGTCCTCCCGGGACCGTACTGCGCCGCGATGCGGAGGATCTCGCGCTTGTTCCCCGCCTCCTGCCCGTAGATCGCGCGGACATGACGATCCAGGCCGTGCTCCGCCCACTCGGCCTGCAGCGCCGCCGTCGGCGTCGCGCTGCAGACGATCAGGTCGGCGCGCCGCGACAACCGCTCCAACGATTCGCGCACCGAACGGAACGGAGGGACTCCGGCGACGGTCGTCGCGATCGACGCGTTGACCGCGCGACTCCACTCGAGCGCCTGACGGAGCGCCGCATCGCCGGTCGCTTCGACCGCCGCCGCCAACGCCGGCTCGCCGAGCTTCTTCTCGTCCCGAACCCATGCGGCGAGCGCCGCCGGCACCTCGACCGACACGCCGCGAGCCGCCGGCTCGGGTCGCTCGGCCAGCAGCGCCAGCTGCAGCACCAATCCGCCGAAGCGATTGATGCCGCGATGCTTCGAGTACAGGTTGACGAACTCCGACGTCTGACGCGCGACGCGCGAGACCGCCTGGAGCCGATAATGGCGGACGAACTCGGGGATGAAGCACTCCTTGTGCTTCAGCTCCATCGTGTCGAAGACGCAGCCGTCCGAGTCGATCGCAACCAGGTGATCGTGCTGCGGCGTGAACGCTTCCATGCCTTGTCCGAGGGCATCGAGGAAGGGGCGAGAGATCGGTTCCGGCCCCAGCCGTTTCGCGGGGGGTCGCTGCGGCGGGGATCGGCGATTCGGCGCGATTCTACCCCCAGACCCGGGTCGTTGATAGCGGATGCGGCTGCCGGGAAGACGCGAAGCGCGGGGGCGTTGCGGCCCCGAGGAACCAGGCCAAGACGTCAGGAGCGGAGGTCGAGCGACGAGACCGGCTCCGCTCCGATGGCCTACCGCTCACCGAGCGGCACGAGAAAGCTCAGGTGGTGAGCGGCGTGGATCCGCTGGAGCAGATCGGCCTGAGCCGGCGCGAGAGGGCCGAACAGCGGCGACGGCAGGAACTTCCCGCGATGCGATCGGAATCGGCGGATCGTCCGAGTCAGTCGCTCGACCGCCGCCGTCTCGTCCTCGTCCGGACCGTGCACCGAGACCGGCAGCGTCGGCGAAGCGTTCGACATCCGTCCGGATTCGAGAATCTTCCGCAGCATCCCCGGCCCGACCGTCACCCGCATCGACCAGAGGACCGGAGCCATCAGCAGCGGCGTGCGGGGATAGCCGTCGAGCGGGTAGCTCATCCAATCGTCCAGATGGGCGCAGATCTGTCCCAAGTTCCATCGGCCGAGCGCCTCGTAACCGCGCAGCCGCAGCACGGCGACGTCGTGCAGCACGTCATCCAGACTCGCGAAGCTCAGACGCCGCCGTTCGGCCATGCTCGGGTCTCTCCACCGAGGTCTTCGCGGTCGGAACGAAGCCGAGTCCGGCAGCGGGGTCGAACCTCGATCCCGGCCCGCACTCGCGCTTCCCCGCCGCGCCGCATCATCCTAGCCGAGCTTGCCGTCGATATGGACATCGAGCTGCGGGAAGGGAATGCCGATCCCCGCTTCATCCAGGTGATTCTTGACCGCCGCAGTCAGGCCGTCCTTCACCGCGAAGAAGTCGTCGCGATGAGTCCACATCCGGACCATCCAGTCGACGCTCGACGCGCCGAGCTGCACGAGCACCACCTGATAGCCGCGTCCCTCGCCGCGGATCATCTTGGGCGTCATCGACTCGGCCGCTTCGGTCAGGGCGGCGCGAGTCGCGTCGAGACTGGCGTCGTAACGGACGCCGACCGCCACTTCGACTCGCCGATGGACATGGTGAGTGACGTTCTCGATCGTCCCGCCGGTCACCGCGCTGTTGGGAACGATGATCCGCCGATTGTCCGGCGTGTCGAACGTCGTCACGAACAGATCGATCTCGTGCACCTTCCCCATCACGCCGGCGGCCGAGACCATGTCGCCGACCTTGAACGGACGGAAGACGAGCAACAGGACTCCCGACGCGAAGTTGCTGAGCGTCCCCTGAAAGGCGAGACCGATCGCGAAGCCGGCGGCAGCGATCACCGCGGCGAAACTCGCCACGTCGATCCCGAACATCCCGAGCACGCCGAGAATCGTCCCGATCATCACGCCGTAGAAGACCAGACGCGCAGCGAATCGCCCGAGCGTCTCGTCGACCCGCTTGCGGATCGGCGTCGAAATGATCCGCGACAGGAAGTTCGCCGCGAAGTAGCCGACGATCAGCACCAGCAGCGCGGCGATCGCCGGAATCGCGTATTCGGCCAGCAGCGCCCGGACCGGACTGAGGTCCCCTTCGATCAGCCCTTCGGCCGCGCGACCGACGTCGCGAGCCAAGGTCCCCGCCTTCTCGTTGATCAGACTCTCGGGATCGACCGGACCGGCGGACGGCGGCGCGCCGGTCGGCGGAGGGACCGGAGTATCGGCAGCGGGAGGGACAGGAGTCGGAGTATCGACCTGGACCATCGTCGGCTCTCGTTCGTCGTCAGGGAATCAACGGACGGCATTCGTTCGCGTCATGACGCCGCGCCGCATCAGGCGATTCGTCAACCGCGGTTCGTCGGGAGATCGTCGATCGGCGCGCCGGGGCACACGATCAGGCGGCCGATCGCAGGGAGCGAGCCGATCGAGCGGCCGCGATCCACCCTTCGACCTCGGCCCGATCGGGCTCCTTGCCCGATCGCAGGACCGATTGCCCCTGAGACGTGCCGGCAAAGGCCAACACTTCGGACAGGAGCTCGGCCGGCCGAGCCGCCGCGATCGCCTCGGGAGTCCGATAGTCGCAACCGACGAGCAGCTGGGCGTCATGCCCGCGGAGATCGGGAATGCGACAGACCAGACGCGCCTGGTCCTGCCAGTCGCGCACCATCTCGTCGGTCACCCAGCGGGCATCGATCGCCGACGACAGCTCCTCGGGATCGCCGTCGAGCAGATCGGCGACCGTCCGAATGCCGACCTTGGCGAGTCGTTTGGCGGTCTTCGGACCGATCGACGGCCCCTTCTCGACGTCGTCCGACGGCTGAAGGTGGAAACGCTGGGCCGCCGCCGCAGGCTTGGCCGACTCGCTCCGCGGAGATGCTTCACGAGTCGCTTCAGCGCGAGCCGTTTCGGCACGCGGCGTTTCGGCACGCGGCGTTTCGGCACGCGAGGCATCTCCCTTGGCGACCTCGCGCCGCTCTTCGTCGCGAACCGGACTCGACGGCCGAACCGCCTGTGAACGCGACGGCGATTCCGGGACCGGTGGCGGAGCGATCGGCGACGAGCGAAGCGGAACCGACCGGGACGATTCGGACTTCGGCGTTTCGGGCTTGAGCGTGACGCTCTTCGGCGCTTCGGGACGAGCCGCGGGAGAGCGCGGCGCCAGTTCGTTGCGCACGCCGTCGGTTCGATCCGGCCGAACGCGAGTCGGCTCGGGGCGCGATGCCAGCGATGAGACGAGCGAAGCGGCCGCCGACGACGGCGGTACGGGGGACGGGCGGACGGTCGAACTTTCCGCCCGATTCGTCGTCGCATTCGGCGGCGATCCGATCGATGCGCCGATCGGCTTCGATTCGGTTGTCGGTCGATCGGCGAAGTGAGGGCGAGGGACCTGACCGGCCGGCACGCTGGGCGTTGCGGCGACGGTCGACGACGGGGTCTCGAACAGCGATCGACGCGGCCCCGTCCGCTCGGTCATCACGTGGGATCCGCTCGGTCGAACGGCCGCGGCGGCGGTTCGCGCGAGCGCAGCGATGCGCGGCGACGGAGCATCCGGCAAGGGGCGCCAGCGCCCCGTATCGTCCTGCAGCACCTCGCGCTCGTACGCCTCCTGAACCATCCGGTCGTCGAGCGGCAGGTTGTCGACCACCTTGCCGGTCCGTTCCCACTCGTCGTACATCGCGCGGACCAGTTCCCGATCCTGCGCATCGGCGATCTTCGCGACGATCATCCGCTTGGGCGCGTCGAGCACCGCGAAGAGCATCGGGAAGGTCAGATCCTCGATCGGCGGCGAAACGCGCGACTCGCGCAGCAGACGCGACAGCACGCCGGCCCACAGTCGAATCGACGTGCCGAACAGTTTCGCCAGCACCTCGCGACAGACCGGATCGAGACCGGCGGGCGGATCCTTCGCGCCGCGGTGAAAGTCGTAGTGGTCGATCAGGTCGTCGTAATGCCGATAGCCCGTTTCGGCGCCGAACCGAATCGCCTGGGCGAGCCAATCCGCATCGTCGGTGAACGGGACGTCCGGCATGCCGACTCGGAGCTGCGTGATCTGGTGGATCGCGTCGTAGCTCTTGCAGATGCTCCACTCGCACGCGCGATGGATCACCGTCTCGCGATCGCTCTGCGCCGTATGGAACGGCATCACCGGATCGGTCACGTAGTGACTGAGCACGCCGCACGCGTGGATCGCGTCGCTCCACTGACGTTGCCGCAGCGATTCGAGCGCGATGCCGTACCACTTCTCGGCGGTCGGAATCGCTCCGCCCCAATAGTTGTCGCCGACATGCAGGACATGGTTGGTGAAGTCGCGGAACCGATCGTCCGGATCCTTGGCTCCGCGCAGATAGTCCTGATGATGGCGCAGGAACGCGCGGAGCCACGGCTCGCGCAGCTCCGGATCGAGCTGCTTGAGCGCGTCCATCGCGAACTTGTGGTGCGTGCTCCGGCAGGCGGTGCCGTACACCAGTCGATACAGCAGGTCCATCCTTGAACCTCTCGGGATGCGGACGCCGACCGGCCGATCCCCGCGCAGCGCAGACGCCGGCGCAGCGGATCTCGAAACTCGATCGGCGCAAGGACCAATCTGTCCCGAAAGCCCCTTTCGAGGCAAGACGAGTTTCGGCGACCGGAAAACCGAGCGAGCGCCGCACGGGGCGTCCGAGTCGGCACTCCCTCGGCGCGGGACGAGCCGGGGCTACGCAGGGTGCCGGACTTGTCAGCGACCCGACCAGCCCGAAGCGCAGCGCCGGGATCAGCCCTGTCGCGACACGGTGCGACCGAGGAGGGGGCGCACGACGACGTGGCCCCGGGCTCTCCGAGCCCGAGGTCGGCTTCGCTCGAACGCCGATCGAGCCACGAAGCGATTTCAGTTGCCTGCTGAACCCTGCCTCGGCCTCGGAGAGGCCGGGCCCACGAACAGCCAAGCTCATCCTCTCGGCAAACGCCCGTCCCGCTCGGCCTTACTCGCCGCTCGAGAGGATCGGTCGGACCGTCGCTGCACCGTCGACCGGCAGCAGTTCGGCCGTGATCCCGTCGGGGCGGACGGTCGAGTCGATGGCGATGACGAAGCGATGCTTCCCTTCGCTCAGCACTCCGCGCCAGTTCCCGGACAGCGACGTCGGAACGCCGTCGACCCAGAGCGCCAGCCCGTCGCTCCCGCCGAACGAGACTTCGACCGAGCCACCGGTGGTGACCTGAACGTCGAACCGAACGAAGCCGGTCGGTGGGACGCCGGGATGGACCGAAAACAGGTCGAGTTCGCCGGTCGGCAGTATCCCGCCGACTCGACCGGAAATCGGACGCCACATCAGCGCCGGGTTGTCGGTCGCCGCCGAGTCGTGACTGGTCCGATTCAGCAGCCGGTGCGCCTCGTCGGTCCGCACCAGCGTCTCCCAGCTGCGGATCAGACTGCGACCGTCGACCGAAAACTCGCCGACCTTGCCGAGCCGAGACAGAAAGGCGACCAGATCGACCAGCTCCTGGCGAGTCAGTCCGTCGACCGTTCCGTCCGGCATCAGACTCCGTCCGTCCGCCGAGTCGACGATCTCCTCGTCGAGCACGCGAACCAGCTTGCCGTCCGCCTGACGGAGCGTCCAGAGTCCGTCCGCGACCGTCACCACGATGCCGGTGTAGAGCCCGCCGCTGTCGGTCTCGATCACCTTCGAGTGATACCCCTCCTTCACCTTGTCGTTCGGTTCGAGAAGCGAGTCGATCAGGTAGTCGACCGGCGCACTGGCGCCGATGCTCAGCAGGTCCGGACCGACGACCGCTCCGGCTCCGGCGATCGCATGACAATTGACGCACTGCAGCTCGGCTCGACGATAGATCGCTTCCCCTCGGACCGGATCGCCTGAAATCGCCGTTTCGCTGACCAGCTCGGCGACGAGCTCGGGGGTCCGTTTCCACCCGGCATCGGCGAGCGAGCCGGCGGTGCGGAGCGCTTCGATCAGCCCCTCGTCGGGGCGCGGAGCGCTGCGAGCCGCGCGAATCGCCAGACGCGCCGCATCGGCGTCGATCGTCCGCCCCGCAAGTCCGGAGAGCATTGCCGCAGCCCCTTCCTGCCTTCCCAACAGCGGCCCGATCGCCTCGACGATCTCCGCTTCGCTCCTCGGTTCACCGAGAAATTCTACGATCGGGGCAACCGTCCCGACCGGATCGAAGCGCGAGCGTTCGCCGAGCATCCGGGCGACCCGCGCCGGGTTCCGCGCCTCTCGGGCCAACCCCAGGAA
>CAZZBI010000042.1:0-2180 GCA_964652385.1 uncultured Pirellulaceae bacterium
GTGCAGGAGTATTTCGAGTCGACGTTGGAGCTGATTCCGCGCGTCACGACGCTCCTCGACGGACCCCATCCGGTCGCCGAACCCCCATCGACGCACGATCTCGACTACCGGACCCACTTCGAGCGCCGGACTCGCTTGGCCGCGCTTCCGGTCTATCGCGCCGAGTTCGTTCGGCTCCCCGGTCAAGTCGTTCGCCCGTGGCCGGCCGACGGTTTCGACGACGATACCGACGACTCGGACGCCCCGGTTGTGCGGCTGGTGAACCTCATCATCCAAGAGGCCGAGGGAGGCCGGCCCGGCTCGCGGGCCGAACCCACGAAATGTCGTCAGCCCGACGCGGCGCCGCCGATCGAGAGCGGCGACGCCTGACGAGAGCCGGCCTGAAAAGCGGCCGGCTCGGTTCGATCTGCCGACGTCCTTCAGCGGCTGAGCAGGACGTGCGTCCCCTTCTTGTTGCCGACGACCACGTCAGGTCGCCCGTCGCCGGTCAGGTCTCCGGCGATCACCTGAGTCCCGACTCCGCAATCGTCGTCGATCAGGTGAGGGATGAAATCGACGGTGCCGTCATCCCGACGGACGGTCCGAAACCAGTAGAGGACGGCCGGTTCGCGCGCTCCCGGATCGTTGCCGTTGTGAGCCCAGAACCGTTTTCCGGTCACGATGTCCTTCAGCCCGTCGTTGTCCATGTCCGCCAGATCGATCGAGTGCATCTGAGTGAAGCAGATGCCGTAGGCGTTCTCCTCGGGTGTCCGGCCGAGGATCTTTCGCTCCTCGAAGCCGATGTTCCCCGCTTCGTCACGCACCTGCCGGTACCAGGACAGGCCGTAGGCGTGCGCTTCGAGACTGGTCAGCACGTCGTTCAGCCCGTCGCCGTCGAAGTCATAGACGTGCATGTGCGCTCCCCCTTGGCCCGGCGCGAACGGAAACTCATGGAGCTTCCACTCGGGATCTCCCGCGAGATCTTCGGGCTGCTGCAGCCAGCCGTTCTGAAAGAGCAGGTCGCTCCGGCCGTCGCCGTCGACGTCCCCGACTCCGAAGCCGTGCTGAAACCGCCCTCCGGCCACCATCTGCGAGACGCGATGAAAGGTCCACGGAGCGGTCGGATCGGCCTGATCGTAGGTCGCGTATCCGTAGTAGCCTCCGGTGTGGAAAGCGAGATCCAGGCGTCCGTCACCGTTGACGTCGACGATCCACGGGGATTCGTTGTCGGTCACGGAAACGGCGACATGGCGATCCCAGTGTCCGTCGGTCTTTCCCTGGGGATTCCGGAACCACCACGACTCGTCCCCCGGAAATCCGACGACGAAGACGTCGGTCCAGCCGTCGGCGTCGAAATCGCCGGTGAAGGCGCTGAAGTTCCGCGAATAGCCGTCGACCGGATACTCTTCGACCGGGTAGATCTCGAACCGTTCTTCGAACTTCGGCCCGCGATACCAGTACGGTCCCGAGACGACATCCATCGAGCCGTCGGCATCGAAGTCGCCGAAATGGGCGCCTTCGCAGTAGAAGGTCTTCGTCAGGACGACCTTTTCGAACTTCGGTTCGTCGGCCGACACGGGAGTCGCCGGCGAAAGAAGAGCCAGGCAAGAAAGCCCGAGCAACGAGGCAGGACCCGACCAACGCATGAGGTGACTCCGTCGTGGCGGTGAGCAGCGGGAGGGAAGGGGAGAGGTCGTCGATCCGACCGCCCCTGATCCGATTCTAGAGTCGCCGCGGCCGTCGCCGCCAATCGCCTCGACCGAAGCTCCTGTTCGGCGGGCTCTTCACGAGCGTCGTCGCTCGCTCGCGCCGCCGTCGACGCCATCCCGATCGCGCGGGCCTCGCGGGGAGAGTCTCAATCGGAAAACGGCAGGCCGACCTGAGGCGCAGCGGCGTAGCGACGCAGATAGTCGCGGACCGGGAGCTTGCGCCGCGTGTTGTCGCTCGACATGTAGCGGATCGTGCCGTACACCGGGCGTTCGGGGCCCCAGGCACGATCGAATCGGCCGAGCACCCAGAAGATGCCGCTGTACGAGTTCGGATTGCGGCCGTCGAGCGCGTAGCGGTTGTTCAGCTCGATCATCACGTGCAAGGCATCGCGCGGATGAGTCGTCCATTCGAGGATCTTCTTGCCCCAGAGCATCCTCAGATAGTTGTGGATCTTCCCTTCGCGGACCAGCTGACGCTGAGCCGCGTTCCAG
>CAZZBI010000042.1:2190-4492 GCA_964652385.1 uncultured Pirellulaceae bacterium
TCGTGCGTTCGCGATGCGGCGAACTCCTCCAGCGAGTAGACGGCGTCGCGACGGTCCGTCGCGTGCTCCTCGAGCGTTCGGCGAGCCCAATCCGGTAACGATTCGTAGCGAGCATAGTCGCGACGATGCCGGCTGAAGTGATAGCCCAGTTCGCGCCAGGTCAGCAGTTCGTCCAGGAACGATTCGGCTCCCGCCGGCAGTCCCCACCAGTCATGCGACGAGCCGCCGGTCGAGGTCGACGCCGCCTGGGGCTGCCAGCCGTAACGTGCCGTCACGTCGCGGAAGAGGTCGTGGACCGAGACATGGCCGAAGTGCAGATAAGGAGACAGACCGCTGGCGCCATCCCGATCGACGTCGTTGCGATGGTCGGCGTAGTCGTCGAGCCGTTCGGCGATGAAGTTCGTCGCTCGACGCTCGCCCGCTTCGCTCCCGCCCGGGATCGTCGACCTGCCGACGACATGATCGATCGGCAGTCGACGGAGCAGCGTCTCGATCGGCTCGCGCGGATCGAGCATCGGCCACGCATCGAGTTCCTTCCCCGGCTCCCAGCCGCCGCGCAATCCTTCGAACGGAAGCGGTTGCGGTAGATGTTCCCAGTGCTCGCGAACGGTCCGCTGCAGGAAGCGACGAAAGTCGAACGCACGGGCGAACTCGCGCGGCGAACTGCTCAGCGGGATCAGGCCGTTGCCGTCGACCACCTCGAATCGGCAGCCGACATGCCGCGCGGCCGATCGGACGAGCGCCGGATGAAAGAAGCAGGGAAAGTCGTCGGTGACGACGACCGCCGCCGATGCGGCCATGCGAGCCAACAGACCGTCACCCGCACCGGACCGGGGCTCCACATAGGGCAGGTAAGTCAGGGGGAGCGAGGCTGCCCGGCGACGGTTCTCCTGCATGCCGGCGATCACGAACGCGTGGAACCGCTCGGAAGCCCAGCGATAGTCGACCTCCAGCGGCTCCAACACGACCAGCGGAAGCGACAGGTGACGCGCCCAATCGGCGGCTCGCTGCAGCGCGAAGTTCGATCTCAATCGCCGTTGCGCGATCATCCAGTACAGGACGTATCGGCCGCTCCGATTCACCTCCGACTGGCCGCGGCCGGTCGTCGCGTGTTTGCCGTTCGGAAGGTGGCCGTCGGCGATCCGAATGCCGGGGACTTCCGAAGGGATCGACGCGACCGCGACCATGCCGGGGACTCCAGGAGAGCGAGACGAACGTCAGCATGGTTGGAGGCCGGTCGGGTGGCGACCAGGGGCGCACGTCACGCCTCGATCGACCGGCCTGCGCGGCTTGACTCGCAGAATTCGGTATCGTGCCGCAACCGCATCGACAGTGGATTCCCGCCGCGGCGCGAAAGTCGATTCGATCGCAGCGACTCAGGGAATCTGCTGCACCAGAATCGAATCATGGCCGGCCGGATAGGCGCGCCGATCCGACACGACGACGATCCGGTCACCGGACGAGAGTTGGCCCGAACGGCGATTCCATTCGAGGATGGCGTTGAAGAGACTCCATTCGTTTTCGATCGAGTCGACCAACAGCGGAGTGACTCCCCACCACAGGCAGGCCTGGCCGACGACGTGCGGCGCATCGGTGATGCAGAGCGTCGGGATCCGATCGCGATGCTTCGACTTGAGGATCGCCGAGCGACCGGAGCGGGTGACGACGACGACGACGTTCGAGCCGATGCCTCGCGAGATCTGTGTCGCTCCCTGCAGGACCGCTTCGGTGATGTCCTCCTGGCGTCCGCTGCGCATCGGCACCGCCAGCGACGTCTCGAGCGCAAGCCCTTCGGCCTCCTTGAGGATGCGAGCCATCATCCGGACCGATTCCTCGGGGTACTTTCCGACCGCCGTTTCGCCCGAAAGCATGCAGGCGTCGGCGCCGTCGAGGATCGCGTTCGAGACGTCCGAGACCTCGGCTCGCGTCGGCCGCTTCGCCTCGTGCATGCTCTCGAGCATCTGCGTCGCGACGATCACCGGCCGGTGCAGGCGGCGGCAGACGTCGATGATCCGCTTCTGCACGACGGCGGTGGTGGCGATGTCGACCTCCAGACCGAGATCGCCGCGAGCGACCATGATGCCGTCCGCTTCCGAAACGATCTCGTCGAGCAGGTCGAGCGACTCGCGCTTTTCGATCTTCGCGATGATCGCCGCCTTGGAGTTCGCCTTGTGCAGATGCTGTCGCAACTTGCGCAGGTCTTCCGCTTGGCGGACGAAACTCAGGCTGACGTAGTCGAGCCCCTTGGCCGCAGCCCAATCGGCATGCGCGTAGTCCGACGGTCCGATCGTCTCGATCGTCA
>CAZZBI010000042.1:4502-9824 GCA_964652385.1 uncultured Pirellulaceae bacterium
TCGGGAGGGCGATTCCTTGTCGCGATCGGATCGTCCCTCCGTCCAGCACGCGACAGGTCGCCGAATCGTCCTGCTTCGAGACCACTTCCATCGCGATCGTGCCGTCGCCGATCACGATCCGATCTCCCGCCACGATCTCGTCCAGCAGCGCCTCGTATTCCGAGACGATCTCGTTCGGATGCTCCGCGATTCGCCCTCGCTTCAGCATCAGCGTGTCACCCGACTCGCACGGCAGCGTCTCTCCGGCGAGCTTGCCCAGACGGAGCTTGGGGCCGGCGAGATCGGCCAGGATGCCGACCGGTTCGCCGACGATCCTCGCCGCTTCGCGGATCCGGTCGACTCTCAGCGAGTGGGCATCGACGTCGCCGTGCGCCATGTTCAGACGAAAGACGTTGACTCCCGCTCGAATCAACGCGGCAAGCCCGTCGACCGAGTCGCAGGCAGGTCCGACCGTGGCGATGATCTTGGTGCGACGCAGCGGCGGCATGGCGAACCTCGGCAAGAGTGGAACACGCGAATCGGAGCGCGATCTTAGAGGGGGGCGACTTGTTCGGGCAACGCCGGACGGCAAATCGGATCCCTGTCGAAACTGGCAGGTCGTGCGGGCCGCCGTTAGACTGCCGCAAGGGAGTTTCGTCTCCCCGAGGGAGGGTCGGGGCGTTCGGTTTCGTTCGTATTCGTCCGAACGAGCCGTCCGGTTCGCGCCGCGAACTCCTTCGCACCGATTCGATTTCCGTCGTCAGCCCACCGAGAGACTTCGCGATGTCCCGACGCAGCGATCGTCGTCAGTTCCTTCGGACCACCGGTACCGCGGCGTTGGCCGCCGCTTCGATGCCGGTCGTCTTCCCGTCCCTGTCGCCGGCGATCGCCCGCGCCCGCTCCGAACGTCTCCGCTTGGCCTGCATCGGGACGGGGAGTCGCTGGGACGGCGTCGGCCCGAACGCGATGGCGTTCGCGGACTGCATGGTCGTCTGCGACGTCGACGGCCGACACCGCGCCAAGGCTCAGGCCAAGGTTCGCGAGCTGCAGGGGCGCGACGTCGAAGGGGTCGAGGACTATCGCGAGGTGCTGGATCGTGACGACATCGACGTCGTGACGATCGTCACTCCCGATCACTGGCACACCAAGATCGCGATCGACGCGATGCGGGCCGGCAAGGACGTCTACTGCGAGAAGCCGCTCACGCTGACGATCGAAGAAGGGAAGCAGATCATCAAGGTGCTCGAAGAGACCGGGCGGGTCTTTCAGGTCGGCACCCAGCAACGCAGCGAGATGGGGCTCCTCTTCCTGAACGCGATCTGCCTGATTCGCGACGGCCGGATCGGTGACGTCACCAAGGCGACGGTCGCGATCGGCGGTGCCCCGGCCAGCGGCCCGATTCCCAAGGCGGCGGTCCCCGCCGAGCTGAACTGGGAGAAGTGGCTCGGTCAGGCGCCGATGGTCGACTACCGCGAATCGCAGGGAAAGACTCGCTGCCACTACGAGTTCCGTTGGTGGTACGAGTACTCGGGAGGCAAGATGACCGACTGGGGCGCCCACCACGTCGATATCGCGCAGTGGGGCATGGGACTCGACAGCACCGGTCCCGTCTCGATCGAAGGAACCGCCGTGCATCCGGTTCCGTTCGAGGAGGGACGGCCTCAGGCGGACGATCAGTACAACACGGCGACCGAGTTCCGGATCGAGTGCCGCTTCGCCGACGGTCAGGAACTGACGATCCGTGACTCGGCGCCGGAACTCGGGTTCGACAACGGAATTCTCTTCGAAGGTTCCAAGGGGCGGCTGTTCGTCAATCGAGGCAAGCTGACCGGCAAGGCGGTCGAAGAGCTGGCCGATCGCCCGCTCCCCGAAGACGCGATCCGCAATGCCTACAAGGGGAGGCTGCCGCAGGGGGGGAATGCCCACATGCAGAACTTCTTCGAGTGCATCGAGACGCGCGAGCAGCCGATTTCGGACGTCTGGACGCACCATCGGGCGATGACGACCTGCCACCTGGCCAACATCGCTATCCGTCTCGGTCGTCCGCTAAAGTGGGATCCCGAAACGCAGCACATCGTCGGCGACGAGGCGGCTGCAGCGTGGGAGCGGCGTTCCCAGCGGGAAGGCTACGAGATCGACGTCCAGGTCTGAGTCGCACCGAGGAGCACGGGAGCCGATCGCGGTCCGATCGGCTCCCTCTTCCTGCGCCGTCGTCGAGCGCTCGGCCGTTCGCCCTCTCGACCTTCGACCAGGCGACGGAAAGCGGTCGCTTCGAGGCGGCCGCCCGTTTTCCGAGCCGCGCGGCGGGGACTAGAATCCGGGTCCTGCCGTTTCGCGAAACGCCTCGCGACGGCAAGTTCCTCCACCACCGGATCGGTCGCCGATGTCATCCAACCGCCCCTCTTGGGCTCCGCCCGAACGATTGCTGCTCGGTCCCGGTCCGAGCGCCGTTCCGGCTCGCGTTCTCCAGGCGCTGGCCGCTCCGACGCTCGGTCATCTCGATCCCGCCTATTTGGCGATCATGGACGAGACGCGGCGGCTGATGCGTCAGGTCTTCGCCACCGAGAACGAGCTGACTCTGGCCGTCTCGGGGACCGGCAGCGCCGGCATGGAAGCGTGTCTCTGCAATCTGATCGAGCCGGGGGACGAGGCGATCGTCTGTGTCAACGGCGTCTTCGGCGGCCGCATGCGAGAAGTGGCCGAGCGGTACGGCGCGACGGTTCATCCGGTCGAGGCGGAGTGGGGACGAGCGATCGATCCCGACGCGATCCGTCGCACGCTCCAGGAACACCCGCGGACGAAGCTGATCGGCATCGTGCATGCCGAGACGTCGACCGGCGTGCAGCAGCCGATGGACGAGGTCGCGCGTCTCGCTCAGGAGCATGGCGCGCTGCTGGTCGTCGATTGCGTCACCAGCCTCGGCGGCGTTCCGGTTCCGACCGACGAGTGGAAGGCGGACGCGGTCTACAGCGGGACCCAGAAGTGTCTCTCGTGCCCTCCCGGCCTGGCGCCGGTTACCTTCTCGAAGCGAGCGGCCGAGGCGATCCGGTCGCGGCGGACGAAGGTCATCAGCTGGTACCTCGACGTCTCGCTGCTGATGGCCTACTGGGGGTCGGACCGGGTCTATCACCACACGGCTCCGATCAACATGACCTACGCGCTGCGCGAAGCGCTGCTGATGGTGGTCGAAGAAGGGCTCGAGCGACGTTTCGCCCGCCATCAGCTGAATCACCTCGCGCTTCGCGCCGGACTCGAAGCGCTCGGTCTGACCTATATCCCCGATCGTTCGCTCCCGACGCTCAACGCCGTTTCGGTTCCCGACGGGATCGACGATGCGGTGATCCGAAAACGCCTGCTGCTCGAGTACGACATCGAGATCGGTGCCGGTCTCGGACCGTTCAAGGGGCGTGCGTGGCGAGTCGGCCTGATGGGGCATTCGAGTTCGCGACGCAGCGTGACGACCTTCCTGGCGGCGCTCGGCACGCTGCTGCGCGAGCTCGGTTGGCGCGGCGGCTCGGGTGACCCGCTTGATGCGGCCGGAGCGGTCTACGCCGGACACGAGAAGTCGACATGAACTTCGACGCGGCGCTCGACGAGATCCGCCGGGCGCTCCCGGCCGAGCGGATCGTGCTCGAAGCGGGAGGGCTCGCGGCGTTCGAATCGGACGGTCTGACCGCGTTCGCCGTCCGGCCTCGCGCGGTCGTCGTTCCCGAAAGCGAAGCCGATGTCGTGGCGATCGTCCGGGCCTGTGCTCGGCATCGCGTGCCGTACGTCGCTCGGGGCAGCGGGACGAGTCTTTCCGGAGGCTCGTTGCCGCATCAGGACGGGATCGTCATCGCTCTGAATCGGATGAACGCGATCCTGCGGATCGATCCGCGGGAGCGGATCGCCGTCGTGCAGGCGGGAGCGATCAACTTGGCTCTTTCCGCCAAGGCGGCTCCGTATGGTCTCTACTACGCTCCGGATCCGTCGAGTCAGCAGATCTGCACGATCGGCGGGAACGTCGCGTTCAATTCCGGCGGGGCTCACTGCCTGAAGTACGGCATGACGGCCAATCACGTCCTCGGGCTGCGGGTCGTGCTCCCCGACGGGACGGTCGAATCGCTCGGCGGCGAGTCGTGCGAGCAGGTCGGTCCCGACGCGGTCGGGCTGTTCGTCGGCAGCGAAGGTCTGCTCGGGATCGCGACCGAAGTGACCGTCCGGCTGCTGCCGAAGCCTCAGGCGTTCCATACGGTGCTCGCCGGCTATGCGACGCTCGAGCAGGCCGGAGACGCGGTGACTCGGATCGTCGGTTCGGGGCTGCTTCCCGGCGCGCTCGAGATCATGGATCGGCTCTCGATGGACGCGGCTCACGCGGCGGTCGGAGCGAAGTATCCGGCCGGCTGCGAGGCGGTACTGATCGTGGAACTGGACGGCGCCGGTGATTGGGTCGACGTCGAACGCCGACGCCTCGAACGGCTGATCGCCGATTCGGGACCGGTCGAGGTGCTGATCGCCGACGATGCCGACGAACGCCTGAAGATCTGGAAGGGACGCAAGAGCGCCTTCTCGGCGGTCGGGCGGCTCAGTCCCGACTTCATCGTGCAGGACGGCGTCGTGCCTCGCACGAAACTGGCCGAAGCGCTCCGAGGAATCTCGGCGATGTCGCGCGAGACCGGGATCCGCGTGGCGAACGTCTTTCATGCCGGGGACGGCAACCTCCATCCGCTCATCATGTACGACGGCCGGGAACCCGGCGCGCTCGAGCGCGCCGAGGAGCTGGCCGGCAGGATCGTCGCGCTCTGCGTCGATCTCGGCGGCTCGATCACCGGCGAGCACGGCGTCGGCATGGAGAAGCGACAGTTTCTCTCGCGGATGTTCTCCGAGGAGGACATCGCGGCGATGAAGCGAGTCCGGCGCAGCCTCGATCCGGACGAGATCTCGAATCGGGGCAAGGTCTTTCCGGATGCCGAAGCGCCGTCGCTCCGCATGTACGGACTCCATCCGCTCGAGGCGGCGGGGCAGGTGTCGCGTCTATGAGCCAGTCGAACGCGACCGAAGCCGATGCCGCCTCAAACCGCGGTCGAGTCGAACGTCCCGAGACTCCCGACGAGGCGGCTCGGATCGTCGCCGCCTCCGAGCGGATCGTGGTGGTGGGGCGAGGGACCAAGCCGGGGCCGCGCGCCGGTGATTCGATCGCCGCGACGCGTCTGGATCTTTCGGCTCTCTCCGGCATTCTGGAATACGAACCGACCGAGTTCACGTTGACGGCGCGAGCCGGTACGCCGCTGCGCGAGCTGCGCGCGGCGCTCGAAGCGAATGGGCAGTACCTGCCGTTCGACCCGCCGCTGGTCGACGCCGGTG
>CAZZBI010000042.1:9834-14812 GCA_964652385.1 uncultured Pirellulaceae bacterium
GCTCGGAGGAACCCTCGCCTGCGGTCTTTCCGGACCGGGACGGGTTCGTTTCGGCGGCGCGCGGGACTTCGTGCTCGGACTTCGTTTCGTCGACGGGCACGGCACGATCGTGCGCGGCGGCGGCAAGGTCGTGAAGAATGCCGCAGGATTCGACTTTCCCAAGTTCTTCGTCGGCGCCTGCGGAGAGTTCGGTGCCGTGCTGGAATGGACCGTCAAGGTCTTTCCGCTGCCGCCGGTCCGCCGTTCGTTCGTCCTCGACGGACTCGATCCGGAGCGAGCCGTCGACACGATCGTGAACCTGACGACGCGGCCGCTCGATCTCGACGCGCTCGACTTGCGCCCCGAAGGGGAGCGGATCGCGATGCGGATCCGGATGGCGGGCGAGCCGGAATCGATCGAGCGCCAGGTCGCCACGATCGCGTCGCTGCTGAAAGTCGAGCCGGCGGAGGTCGGAGCGATCGCGTGGAACGAGCTCGATGATCTCACGTGGTGCGGCTCCGATCGGACGCTCGTTCGCGTGCCGACGCCGTCCGGAAGGTTCTCGGCACTGCTCGCGGCGATCGGAGCGGACGGAGCCGACTGGCGCGCTTCGGCCGGAGGCCAACTCGTCTGGGTCGCGCTCCATCCAGAGAGCTTCGAGTCGTTCGGTCGTCGAATCGCGGCGCTCGGGCTGACCGGGCTGACGATTCGTCCGGCGTTCGACAGTCGACACGGAGGGCGGATCGGTTCGCCGATCGAGCGGACCTTTCTGACGCGAGTCCGCCAGGCGCTCGACCCGCAAGGTCGATTCGGAGTGCTCGACGCATGAGACAGGAGATTCCTGCCGAAAAGCTCGGACCGTGGGGGCCGGCGATGGCCGAGGCGGTGCAGACCTGCGTCCATTGCGGGTTCTGTCTGCCGACCTGCCCGACCTACCGCGATCTGCAGCAGGAACCCGATTCGCCTCGCGGCAGGATCCTGCTGATGAAGGAGGCGCTGGAGGGGAAGCTGCCGATCGTCGAAGCGCTGACGCACGTCGATCGCTGCCTGGGTTGCCTGGCATGCGAGACCGCCTGTCCCTCCGGCGTGAAGTACGGCCATCTGATCAGCCCGTTTCGGGCGCATGCCGAGGCGGAGCGGCCGCGCACGCTGATGGATCGCCTGAAGCGGCGGCTGGTCTTCGCGACGCTGCCGTATCCGGGGCGATTTCGTTGGGCGATGCGATTCGGCCGGGCGACTCGCTTTCTGCGCGGACTGGTGCCGGGCCCGCTGCGGCCGATGGTCGACATGGTCCCCGATTCGCTTCCGCCGCCGATCCGACTCGCGACTCGCTATCCCGCATCGGGTGCGGTCAAGGGACGTGTAGCGCTGCTCGCCGGATGCGCGCAGCAGGTACTCGACCCCGAGATCAACGCCGCGACCATCCGCGTGTTGAATCGGAACGGGATCGAGGTGCTGGTGCCGGCGGAGCAGGGGTGCTGCGGCGCGCTGGCGTGGCATGTCGGCGAGAGCGAACGAGCGAAGCGGGCGGCGATCGCGATGATGTCGGCCATGCCGGACGACGTCGATGCGATCGTCACGAATGCCGCCGGTTGCGGCTCCGGAATGCACGAGTACCCGTTGCTGCTGGAGGGGACCGAGCATCACGAACGAGCTCGGCGATTCGCCGCCAAGGTCAAGGACATCTCGGTCGTCCTGCAGCAATTCGGCATCGAGACGCCTCCTGCCGTCAGGCCGACGCGTGTGGCCTATCATGACGCCTGTCACCTGGCTCATGCCCAAGGCGTCCGTTCGGCGCCGCGGCGTCTGCTCGCTTCGATCCCGGGAGTCGAACTGGTCGAGATCCGAGACGGAGAGATCTGCTGCGGCTCGGCAGGCACCTACAACATCGATCAGCCGGCGATCGCCGAGCGATTGGGGCGAGACAAGGCGGCGGCGGTTCGCGAGACCGAGTGCGACGTCGCCGCGGCAGGGAACATCGGCTGTCTGGTCCAGATCCGGCGACAGCTGGCGGCGACCGGACATGCGGTGCCGGTCGAACATCCGATCGTGCTGCTCGACCGTGCCTATACCGGACGATCGCTGATCGACGGCCGGGGCCCTGACGCGAACTGAACGCGATGCGTCGGCACGAACCGATCGAATTCCGGGAGCGGTGGAGCGACGAACCGATGGCGAGCGAAACGAAGTTCGGAACGACCGACGGAACCTGGTTCCTGCTCGGCGATGCGGTGACTCAGACGGCCGGTAGACGCGGCGGTTATCTGGCTCGATTGCGCGATGCCGTCGCCTCGATCTATCCCGACCGGCGTCTGGAACTCGTCGCGGCGGGGCGAGCGGGGGATCGAGTCCCCGATCTGCGCGATCGGCTCTTTGCCGAAGTCCTGCCGCGTGATCCGGCCGGCGTCGTGGTCGTCGTCGGCGTGACCGACGTCTGGTACGCCAGTCGAGGCCAAGCGACTCCGATCGACGAGTATCGTGCCGCGCTGGCCGACATCGTCCGAGGCTGCCGCGAACGGCGGGTGCCGGTCTGGTTGTGCACGCCGATGGTGGTCGGCGAGCGGATCGGAGTGTCGAACTCCTTCGACGAAGGGCTCGATCTCTGCGCCGACGCGGTCCGTCAGGTCGCGGCGGCCGAAGGGGCGGGCGTCGTCGACCTGCGGCGACGATTCCGCGACGAGCTGGCTCGGATCAACGATCGGGATCGGGCGCACGGTCTGCTGACGGTCGACGGCGTCCATCCGAACGACGCCGGCTCGCGGCTGATCGAGTCGGCGATCCGCGAGGCGCTCGGGATGGACGTGACGCGCGGCGGCGAACGCGTCCTCAGACATATCGTCCTGTTCCGTTGGGTGCCTCAGGTCGACGCCGCCGAGCTGGCGTCGATCGAGCGGCAGTTTCGGCAGCTGGCGCGCGAGATTCCGGGGGTGCTCGGTTTCGTGTGCGGGACCGACAACAGCCCGGAGGGACTCCAGCAGGGGTTCACTCACGCCTATATCGTGACGTTCCGGGATGAGGCGGCTCGGGACGCTTATCTTCCCCACCCGGCACATCAGGCCTTCGTCGATCGCGTCAAGCCTCGTCTCGCCCAGGCTCTGGTGGTCGACTTCTGGGGCGATGCCGATCGAAAGGGATGAGCGATTCGTGAAGCGAGTCGCTGCGAGGTTCCGGTTCGGCTTTCGTCGGACTCGCCTCAGGTCGGCGGAGTAAGGCGAAGGGGTGAGGCACCGCGTGAACGAGACGATCGACACTCGCGATTCGGCCGCGGCGTCAGGACGCTCCTTCGAGCATCGGCGTCCGCGAGACCAGCCCGAATCGGTGGCGGAGCTCTCGGCGGCACTCGTCGGTCCGTTCGAGGTGGTCGGCGCGTCGCTGGCCGTGACCGGGTGTCTGTTCGAGGAGGTGCCGTTCGTCGCGACCGATGATCGGCGCGTCTGGTTCGACCCGAGCGGTCGTGAGGTGACGGCCGAGTTTGCCGACTCGCTGGGGTTGAACGACTCGATCGCGCTCGAACGACCTCACCGGGGCATGCGGGAGATCGAGGGGGCAAGTTGGATCGCCGAACGCCACCCCGGCTCGACTCGACCCGATGCGCCGATTGCGGTCGTCTGGGCTCGCTGGGCGCGCGGCAAACTGACCGTCACCGCACCGGCTCGGTCGGTCGATCTAGAGTTCGAGGGATGGGCGAGGCATCTGGCGACAGGCCGTACGCGGGTCGCGCCGTTCCGTTGCCCCGAGACCGGCGCCAGCGGCGATCGGATCGTGGTCAGCGATGACGGCGAGCCGACGGTTCCCGAGTCGTTGGCGACCTGTGCCGTTTCGGGGCGTCGCCGACTGGTTTCGCAGCTCGTCCCGTGCGGCGTCACCGGGGCGCTGGCTTCGGCCGATCGATTGACCGAGTGTCCGGTTTCGGGAATCGTCGCGATTCCGTCGGCGCTCGGTCGCTGCGACTGGTGTGCGTCGCGCGTTACGCCGTCGGTGCTCGTCAAGCAGGTCTGCTCGCTCTGTCGCAACGGTGTCCCGCTGAGCGGCGACTCGACCTGGCTCGACTGGCTCGCGCGTCACGAGCCGGATGCTCCGGCGTGGCGCTGGAGTTTTGCGTCGAGCCGGATCCAGGGGGTGCTGGTCGGGCGGCGCTGGCCGCGGCGGCTCGCCCTGCATGTGGTGCGATTGGCGGATCGACAGGAGCTGAGAAGCCGAATCCGTTCGGTCTGGGGAAACTGGGTGACCCGTTTTGATGCTCAGTCCGACGTCGCACGTCCGGGCGCAAACGCGACCCAGCCGGAATAGGCGAGGCCGGCGACCAGCAGCAGCAAGCCGCCGGCGGCCAAGCCCAGGTAGCGTCGGTCGCGCTTGATGTCCGCGACGACCTTCTCGGGAACCTGCTCGGCCAGTTCCGCCGGGCGGACGAACTCCTTCCATGCCTCGAACAGCTCGTCGATCGGCATCTCGTCGGCGAACCGTTCCATCTCGGCCTTGCCGGCAAGCTGAGGCACCTCGGTCTGAAGCCCGGTGCGCAGGTACAGGAAAGTCCCGGCGAACAGCAGGCCGACAAGGGCGGTGCCGAGTCCGATCGTCAGGCGTCGCTGACGTTGCGGATCCCAAGCCGCTGCGCGCCCGGTCGACTCCTCGGGAGCGATCGGCAGCTCGCGAATCCGACGCATCGTCGGGAGCGTGACCGACTGGCCGCAACTCGGACAGGGGAGTTCGCGACCGGCCTGCGAAGGTTCGACGATCAGCGAGCTTCCGCACCGATCGCACGGGAAGAGATGCCGACTGGCCATGGGGTCGAGTCGCTGCGGAACGAGGGACGAATCGGCGAGCGCGACCCCCGGTCGGAATCGCTGACGACGCCGGCAGACATCATAGCCGGAATCGATGCGCCTCGGGGGAGCGAGCGGCAAACCTGACGGATTCGGACTGGACCGTCGAATGCCTGTGGTTAGAATCCAGAGGTCCGTCCAGGGGAAGATCGCGAACGCCCGCGATCGTTTCGACC
>CAZZBI010000042.1:14822-22908 GCA_964652385.1 uncultured Pirellulaceae bacterium
GAACGAGACGGAGACGTTTCCGAAACGGAAACGATTCCTCGATCCGTTCGGTGCGAGCGGCGAGACGAAACCCGCCCGGCGTATCGCGAGATCGGACTTCGTTGCAGGTCATCACCGCTGCGGTCTCTCGACGAGACCAGACTCGCCGAGTGCGAGCTTCGATAGGTGGGCTTGACGGATCCGGACGGTCGGATGGGACTTCTCCAGTCCCGATCGAGGTCGCGTCTCGAAGCGAAAGTCGGTGGCTCGAACGGTCGATGGGAACGTTTCCCGGCGGACGTTCGGGCGGATCGATGGCGGATTCGGATGTCGGTGCCCAAGCGAAGCGGTCGGCACGCCCAAACGCGTGACGAGGGCCGCAATCAGGGGGCCGAGTGCGAACGGCTGGCGTAACGAGACGAATCGCGGCAGATACCGGAGCCCTCAGGGTCTTCGGGATCGGACGGCTGCGCGACGGAGCGTTCGACCTCTACGAGCCACGGAACGGCCGACCGGATCACGTTCACGGAATCGCGCGAAGCCGTCGAGGTTTCGTGCGGATTTTCGAGACGACATCACCATGTCGTCGTCGAAGGTCGGCAAGTCGTTTCGGCGGGAGTTCGCATCCCGATCGGAATCCCTTTCCAAATGCGTGCACGGTTCCGGCGCGATTTCGACCAGTGGTAGAATAACGTGCTTCGAGACCGGGGAGCGTTGCCGGTACGACGAGCTTCCGACGAGTCGCCGACTCGCGGGATTTCGTCCCGCCGGAACAGCGTGATGCGTGCGACAATGAGCGAGCTCGACGGCGAACGCCGTTCGTCCCGTTCCGGATGCCGATCGGTCGAAGCCAGGATGTGACCCCCAAGACATTGGCGTAGGAGTGCGACCTTGTACGACGCATTGCTCGACGAATTCGAGGACGAGTCGACGCGGACCCGAGCCGGGAACACGTTCGACGACGCGGTCGTCGGAGACGTCGAAGACGAGGATCAGGTCGAGATTCTCGACACCAACTCGAATGACGTCGATCTCCAGCCGGATGCCGAAGATCTGTTTGCCGGGATGGACGAGACCGAGTCGTGGTCCGATGACCCGGTCCGCATGTACCTGACCCAGATGGGAGAGATCCCGCTGCTGACCCGTCAGCAGGAGATTTCGCTGGCCAAGCAGATCGAGGACACCCGTCGACGCTTTCGCACCAAGCTGCTCGAGTGCGACTATGTCATTCAGGATGCCTTCAAGACCCTGAAGCGGGTTGCCGACGGCGAACTTCCGTTCGACCGGACCGTGCAGGTCTCGGTCACCGATCGGCTCGAAAAGGAGCAGATCAATGGGCGGATGC
Organism: uncultured Pirellulaceae bacterium; assembly: GCA_964652385.1. Lineage (GTDB taxonomy): Bacteria > Planctomycetota > Planctomycetia > Pirellulales > Pirellulaceae > UBA11682. The sequence goes on from CAZZBI010000042.1 coordinate 16,147, forward strand.
CCCACAACCTGAAGACGATCGAGAATCTTCTCAAGCGGAACCGGAACGACTATCTGGCCGCTCTCAGTCGCAAGTGGCCGCGGGCCAAGCGGATCGCCGCCTGGCAGCGTCTGTCGCGCCGTCGGCGGCGCGCCGTTCGGCTGATCGAGGAGATGGGGCTCCGGACCCAGCGGCTGGAGACCAAGATCCGGCACCTGGAAGAGTTCAGCCGCGAGATCGATACCCTTCAGGCGCGGATCCAGCAGCACAAGCGCGACCGAGGCCATTCGGCCGAACGACGTCCCTGGCTCAACCGTCTTCGTCAGCTTCTGCTCACCACCCAGGAAACTCCCACCAGCCTTCGTCGCCGGGTCACCGAGCTGAAGGAGGTCTATTCGAAGTACCAGAAGGCGAAGCGCGAGCTTTCCGAAGGCAACCTTCGGCTGGTCGTCTCGATCGCCAAGAAGTATCGCAACCGCGGGCTGAGCTTCCTGGATCTGATCCAGGAAGGGAACGCCGGCCTGATGCGGGCCGTCGACAAGTTCGAATACCGTCGCGGATTCAAGTTCTGCACCTACGCGACCTGGTGGATCCGTCAGGCGATCACCCGAGCGGTCGCCGACCAGAGCCGGACGATCCGGATTCCGGTCCACATGGTCGAGACGATGTCGCGAGTTCGGACCGTCAACCGGCAGCTCCAGCAGGAGCTCGGTCGCGAGCCGACGCTCGAAGAGACGGCCAAGCGAGCCGAGACGACGGTCGAGGAAGCGCGTCGCGTGATGGTGATGAGCCGCTTCCCGATTTCGCTCGATCGCCCGGTCGGCAACAGCGAAGACAGCCACTTCGGCGAGCTGCTCCCGGATGCCGAAGCGGAGAGCCCGGCGACCGGTGCGTCGCAGGAGATGCTCCGTCATCGGATCGACCGCGTCCTCAAGACCCTCAGCTATCGCGAACGCGAGATCATCAAGCTTCGCTACGGTCTCGGAGACGGCTACAGCTACACCCTCGAAGAGGTCGGTCACATCTTCAAGGTGACTCGCGAGCGGATCCGGCAGATCGAAGCCAAGGCGGTCCGCAAGCTGCAACAGCCGAGTCGCAGTCAGGAACTGGTCGGGTTCCTCGACTGAGTCGCGGCCGAGCCGCGGCGGTTCGACGAATCCGGAAACGATCGGACGGGGAAGGGAGTGGCGACTCTCTTCCCCGTCTTCATGCGCTCCCTTCCGATCCGCTGACTGCAGTCGCGCGATCCGGATGACCGACCCGCGCCTGCCGGCCGGAGCGGAGCGGCAACCGGATGGGGAGTGACGAGATGGCGAACGACGGCGAGGAAGTCCCCTCGCGGGCCGGCCATGACGCCGGCCGGAGTCCTCGCACGAACGACTCGCCGCGACAAGCGTCGGTCTCGACATCTCGCGTCGGAATCGTGTTGGCGGGAGGGAAGGGGACTCGGCTCCTGCCGACGACCGCCGCGGTCAGCAAGCATCTGCTGCCGGTCTACGACAAGCCGATGCTCCACTACGCCCTCTCGACGCTGCTGCTCGCAGGGTTGCGCGATCTGGTGATCGTCGTCCATCCGCGCGATCGAGCCGCGGTTCGACGTCTCTATGGCGACGGCTCCCGACTGGGCATCTCCATCGCGATAGTCGAGCAAGCTCGAGCGAACGGGATTGCCGACGGTTTTCTCGCGGCGATCGCCGAGCGTCCGGGGCGCTCCGCGGTGATGATCCTCGGCGACAACTTCTTCTTCGGCCATGGGCTCCAGTCGCAGTTGGCCGAGGCGCTGGCGGACGAGACGGGGGGGACGATCCTGACTTGTCGAGTCAAGGATCCTCGCTCCTACGGCGTTCTGACGCTCGACGATCGAGGCAAGCCGCTACGGATCGACGAGAAGCCGGCTCGTCCCGAGTCCGATCTGGCGATCACCGGGCTCTACGTGCTCGATGCGTCGGCGGCCGAAAAGGGGGCGGCACTGCAGCCGTCCGAGCGAGGCGAACTTGAGGTGACCGATCTGCTGCGGGCCTATCTGGCTGAATCGCGGCTTCGGGCGCTGCCGTTGGGGCGAGGGACCTTCTGGACCGATATGGGGACCGAGTCGCGACTGCTGCAGGCGGCGAACTTCGTCCAATCGATTCAGGCTCGACAGGGATGGCGGATCTGCTGCCCGGAAGAGATCGCCTTTCGCAAGGGTTTCATCGACGCGGCCGCACTCCGACGTCTCGCCCGTCGCTCTCCCAATCCTTACGGGCGTTACCTTGCCGAGGTTGCCGACGGCCGCCCGGTCGATTCGTGAGCCTTTGCGTGTCCTGCGCGGCGTCGCCGTTCGGATTCACCCGTTGCCGAATCACCTCGTCGTTCGCCGGGAGAGAGCCGGAATCGCCGCCAGGACGAACCGCGCTGCTTTGACCGATCATCCGAAACGACATAGGTTTCCCGCTGACGACCCGGCGAGGGCGTTCCGACCCTAGTTGAGGGACGGGAATTGCGACCAGGCAGGAACCGGCCGGTGGCGAATGCCGGCGGTTGCCGACCTGAGGTGAGCTTCATCATGCGGCGACGGAAAGAGAAAGACGGCCGTGAGCCGAGCGGCCGTGGTGCCGACCGGCAGCGCCCCGTCCGAGAGAATCTCTCGCCGGAAGGAGCCGATCGGCGCATCGGTATCGAACCCGATTCGTCCGCCGAACGGCCGGGGGCGAACCGACCGACGACCGACTCGGCTCCGGTCTCCGCGACGTCGCCGAACGATACGCTCGACCTCGGACCCCCTTTCCGGCAATCGCCGACGGCCGACACGATCGACTCGGAATCGCGCGACTCGGAATCGCGGTCGCTCGAGTCGTCGCGGATCGAGCATCTGCTCGAACGACTCCGCCAGGAACAACACGAACTGCGATCCGAAGCTCGTTCGCATGGTGACCTGCAGGTTCGACTCCTGGAATCGATCGTCGATCGCCTGGCGAGTACCGATCGTCTTTCGTCGAACGCCGGTCCTGCCGACCTCCGATTCGACGAAGTCGCGGCGGAGCGTGATCGTCTTCAGCAAGAGGCCGACCGACGGCGCTTCGAGGTCGAGGAGCTGCGCAGCGAGATCGACCGGCTGCACGCCGAACTCGTTCTGTTGCGGTCCGAACCGGCGCTCGAGCCCGCTTCCGACGTCAGCGCCGAGCGTGATGACGAAGTCGACCAGCTCCGACGTCGGTTGGAGCTGGCGCTCGACGATCTGCGTGAGGCACGAGCCGAACTCGCCTCGCGTCCCGCCGCGGACGAGTCCGATGGTGCAGGACTCGATTGGGAGTCGCAGAAGCGGCGACTGATGGCCGGTTTCGATTCGGAAGACGCCGACGACGAGGGCAAGGTACCGAGCGACGCGATCGAAGTCCGACAGATCATCGAAGCGACCGACGAAGCGATTCGGCGGAAGGACGAGGAGATTCTCGAGCTGCAGCGCCTTCTGCAGCACCAATCGGAGAACCTCGGTTCGTTCGCCGTCGGAGCGGCGGCGATCGAGGAACTGCTGGCGAGCGACGAGCTGATCCAGCAGGAGCGCGACAATCTCGAACGCCTTCAGGCACAGTGGCGCGACAAGCTCAAGCAGGCCGAAATCGAGATCTCGATGGAGCGGGCACGCATCGCTCGGGAACGAAAGGAGCTCGACTCGCAGCTCCAGACGTTCCGTCAGGAACAGCAGCGACTGGAAGCGCGGATCGCCGAACTCCAGACGACGCGGCGCCCCGGTAACGATCCGGTTCCGCGCAATCGCTGGTTCAGCCGCCTCGGGCTGAACGAGTCGGGGGACCGGAGCTGAAGCGAGCCGGCGGCCGTTTTCGAGCGACGGTCTTCGGTCAGGCGAAGAGAGGCAGGAAGGGACGCCCCTGATTGATCGTCGGTCGCTCCGGCCGACCGCCATGAAGGTAGGTCAGCCGCATCGGATCGATCCCGAGGGCGTGAAGGATCGTCGCCTGAAGATCGAGCACGTGCAGGCGTTGCTCGACCGCATGCAGTCCGAGCTCGTCGGTGGCTCCGATCACCTGGCCGCCGCGCACGCCGCCGCCGGCCATCCACATCGTGAAGCCGTACGGATTGTGGTCGCGACCGTCCCCCTTCTCGCTCATCGGAGTCCGCCCGAACTCGCCTCCCCACACGACGAGCGTCCGATCGAGCAGCCCGCGACGTTCGAGGTCCTGAATCAGCCCGGCGACCGGGCGATCCGAAGCCAGGCAGTTTGTCGTGTGATTCTTCTCGATCGCCGCATGCGCATCCCATCGGCTCCCCGCGCCGTGATAGAGCTGCACGAAGCGCACGCCGCGCTCGACCAATCGCCGCGCCAACAGGCACTGCCGACCGAACGACGCCGTCTCGGGACGATCCATCCCGTAGAGCGACTGCGTTTCGGCCGTCTCGCTCGCCAGATCGACCGCCTCGGGCGCCGACACCTGCATTCGGAACGCCAGCTCGTAGCTCCTGATTCGCGCTTCGAGATCGTCGTCGCTTGCGGTCCGATCGGTTGCCGAGGGGAGTGCGCTGCGGCGATGTTCGGCATCGAGCCGGCGGATCCAATCGAGCTTGGCGAGCTGGCGGCGAGCGTCGACCCCTTCCGGACTCGCCAGATTGCCGATCGGTTCCTCGCCGGCCCGAAACGAGACTCCCTGGTGACTCGACGGCATGAAACCGGCGCTCCAGTTGCGCGGGCCGTTGATCACCTTTCCCGGCTCGTCTTCCATCACGACGAAGGCCGGCAGGTCCGAACTTGCGTCGCCGAGGCCGTATTTCACCCAGGAACCGAGCGAGGGACGACCGGCGACGATCGCGCCGGTGTTCATCTGGCAGACGCCGTTGGAGTGGTTGAGGCCGTTCCCCCAGCAGCTTCGGATCACCGCCAAGCGATCGGCGCAGCGTCCGATTTCGGGAAGCCAATCGGAGACCGTCAGACCCGATCGGCCGTAGCGCGTCCATTTTCGGCGCGAAGCCAACAGCGGTGCACGATACTCGCCCATCGGCGTGATCACCGGGCCGAAGCTTTCCGGCAGCGGCTCTCCCGCCAGTTCGTTCAGCTTCGGTTTCGGGTCGAACGTGTCCAGATGACTCGGGCCCCCTTCCAGAAAGACGAAGATCACCGCGTCGGCGGTCGGAACGTGGGTCGGGCCGGTCGGTCGTTCCGACGATTCGTCGGCCGTAAGGGGAGCGCCGATCAGATCGCAGAGTGCCAACGCACCGAACCCGGTTCCGGCGGTCAGCAGCATCTGCCGTCGATCGAGGTTCGTCGCGTTCGACGGCGGAGGGCTGGGCATCGAAACGATCCGGGAAGAGAAGGGTGGGGGCCCGAGCGAAGCGGACGACGGGAGACCGAACCGAAACGACCGATCAGTCGAGAAACAGGAACTCGTTGCTGTTGAGCAGCCCATGACACAGGTCGATCCAAGCATCGTCGCGAGCCGCTTCGATCGGTCGACCGGCCGAGACGGCGATGTCGGACTGCTGCGTCAGGAACGCCAGGCCGGCCGCCGTCTCGTCGGCGGTCGGCGAACGTCCGAAGCTCGAACGAAAGGCGAGGTCAAGCGCGGCTTCCTCGCGGTAGCCGACGGCCGACCGGACCTGCCGGGACATCGTGGTCGCGCGAGCCAAGGTCCACGGGTGATTCATCAGCAGGAGCGCCTGCAGCGGACTGGTCGTGACGTTCCGACTGCCGCAGCTGCGGATCCGATCGGGAAAGTCGAAGGCATCCAGCAGAGGTTCGCGGCGGTTCCGCATCACCTGCAGGTAGACCGAGCGGACCGGCGCGTCGAGGTCCGATGACGGACCACCTCGGCGAGCCGTCAGTTCTCCCGAGGCGGCGAGCATTGCGTCGCGGATCTGGCCGGCATCCAGTCGCCGTCGTTCGGCTCGCCAGACGAATCGTCGATCGGGATCGAGGGCAAGGCAGGCCTCTTCGTCCGCTCGAACGCTCGCTTGGCGGTACGTCGCGCTGGTGACGATCTGCCGAACCAGGCGCTTGAGGCTCCAGCCGTCGCGTCGCCAACGATCGGACAGAAAGTCGAGCAACTCGGGCAGCGCCGGCGACGGCGTCATGCGTCCGAAATCGGTCGACGACTCGACGAGGCCGCGTCCCATCAGCGCGAGCCAGACGCGATTGACGATCACGCGCGCGGTGAGCGGGTTCTCGTCCGAGACGATCCAGCGGGCCAGAGCGGCTCGCCGCGGCTCGATCGCCCCGAACTCGTAGCGGTCGGTCGCGACGAGGACCCTAGGAATACCCGGAGCGACCGTCCGTTGCAGGTCGTCGGCGACCGGCCAGCGCTCGAGGACTTCGTCCCATTCCCGCACCCCGAGCGTCGTCGGCAGCGGCGTCGGACGTTCTCGCTCGGCGAGCGTCAGTTCCTGTTTCAGTTCCTTCCAGGACTCCTGCAGTTCGGTCGGCAAACGCTTGCCGAAGTCGATCTTCGAGAGCTCTTCGTCGATCTGTCGCATCGCGAGTGCGATCAGTTGGCGATCCAGACTCGACCGCTCCGCTTCGGGGCGATCGAAGCAGGCGACGACGTTCGGCGGAAACTTCTCGATCGCCTCACGCAGCGCCGCCGCTCGGGCCTCGCGTTCCAGGTCGGCCAACCGCTCGCGCGTCGCACGAGTCCGTTCGTGCCACTCGGCCGACTTCGCCGCGTATTCCGCACGTTCGACTTCGGTCGCCACCGACGCATCATCGATCGGATCGATCCCGGCGAAGCAGGCCTGCAGGCGATAATAGTCCCGCTGCGAGATCGGATCGTACTTGTGGTCGTGACAGCGAGCACA
>CAZZBI010000043.1:0-22903 GCA_964652385.1 uncultured Pirellulaceae bacterium
GCTCCTGGAGATCGGCCTTGCGGAAAGTCCCTCGCGGAACGCGGAACTTGAGTTTCAGCAACCAGGTCTCGGCGGTCAGGGCATGCAGGAACCAACCGAGCGAGCTCTTCTCGGCGGTCACCTCGACGACGCTTCGCGAGTTCCAGTGGGTCGGCGCGAATCCCTCGCGCGCTTCGATCCGATCGATCACCCGTTCCAGAATGCGACCGTCCCAGCGGACCGCTTCTCCCTTTCGGTCGCGTCGATCGTGGCAGTGCCATCGACGGCCGTCGATCTCCCAAGGCATACGAGCGTCGCCCGTCTCGAGCACCTCGCCGAGCCCGGGCCGTTCGTCCGGCGGCTCGATCGCTTCGGTGCGAACGCGCGGTTCGTAGGGCCCCATCTCGAGCACCGACGCCAGTGCCTCGCCCGTATGGCAGCGAAGCGACTTGGAGCGGGGCGAGCGTCCCTTGGCTCCCGCAGCGACGACTTCTTCGGGCGTGCCGACCGCGACGATCTGCCCGCCGGCGTCTCCCGCCTCCGGGCCCAACTCGATGACCCAGTCGCAACACTTGATCACGTCGAGATTGTGCTCGATACAGACGACGGTGTTGCCGAGATCGACCAGACGCTGCAGCACTTCGAGGAGCTTGCGGAGATCCTCGAGGTGGGGTCCCGAGGAAGGTTCGTCGAGCAGGTAGAGCGTCCGTCCCGTGTCGGGGCGAGAGAGTTCGGCGGCAAGCTTGACGCGTTGCGCCTCGCCGCCCGACAGCGTCGGCGCGGCCTGCCCGAGCGTGACGTAGTCGAGACCGACGTCGCAGAGCGTCTGGAGGATCCGGCGGATCTTCGGCACGTTCTCGAAGACTCGGACCGCTTCGCCGCAGGTCATCTCGAGAACGTCGGCGATCGAGTAGCCATGGAAGCGGACCGCCAGCGTCTCGTCGTTGTACCGCCGCCCCTGACACGCCTCGCACGTCACCCAGACGTCCGGCAGGAAGTGCATCTCGATCTTCTTCTGCCCGTTTCCTTCGCACGCTTCGCAGCGTCCCCCGGGGACGTTGAAGCTGAAGCGACGCGGCGAGTAGCCGCGGATTCGCGCATCGGGCATCTGGGCGTAGAGGAGTCGGATCAGCTCGAAGACGCCGGTGTAGGTCGCCGGGTTCGAGGTGGGCGAATTGCCCAGCGGCTGCTGATCGACCCGAATCACCTTGTTGATCCGATCGATGCCGCGGATCTCGCGATGCTCCCCCGGAGCGGTCGCGGCGCGATGCAGGGTCCGCGCAAGCGACGCGTACAGGACGTCGTCGATCAGCGAACTCTTCCCGCAGCCGCTCGGTCCGGTCACCGCGGTCAGCGTGCCGAGCGGAATCGCGACGTCGACCTCCTTCAGATTGTGGTGCCGGGCGCCGATCACCTCGAGCATCGGCGTCGCTTCGATCCGCGTCTTGCCTCGCCCCGTGGCGGTCGGGCGAACCGGTCGTCGGTCCGACGGGATCGGAATCGATCGGGTCCCGTTCAGGTAGGGGCCGGTGACCGAACCGGCCTGATCGCCGAGCGTCTGCGGCTCGCCTCGCGCCACGATCTCGCCCCCGGCGCGACCGGCTCGCGGTCCGAAGTCGATCAGCCGATCGGCCGCCTGCAGGACGTCCCGTTCGTGCTCGACGATGATCAGCGTGTTGCCGAGTTCGCGCAGTCGCGACAGCGCCTGGAGCAGCCGTCGATTGTCGCGAGGGTGGAGCCCGACCGTCGGTTCGTCCAGCACGTACAGGACACCGCACAGGCCGCTGCCGAGCTGGCTGGCGAGTCGAATCCGCTGCGCCTCGCCGTTGCTCAGCGTCGCCGCTCCGCGCCCCAGCGTCAGATACTCCAGCCCGACGTCGACCAGAAAGCGGACCCGATCGATCACTTCGCGCAGCACTTCGCCGGCGATCCGCTTCTCGCGCCGATCGAGCTTCCATCCGCGGATCGTCTCGAGGAGCGTTCCCAGCGGCATCCGCGACAGATCGTCGATCGTCGCTCCGCGGAGCGTGACCGCGGCCGCGTCGTTTCTCAGCCGCGAGCCGTCGCAGGTCGGACAAGTCACCTCGTCGGTGAACTCCTCGACACGTCGGCGCAGCGACGGCGAAACGCGCGATGCCTCGTCGAGCGCCGGATAGAGCCCCTTGTAGCGGAACGAGAAGAGCGTCCGCCCTCCGCCGCGAACCGGAATCCAACGCTCGCCGGTGCCGTGCAGCACCAGGCGACGCCAGCGACTGGAGAGTTCGTCGAACGGACGATCGAGCGGCAAGCCCGTCTCGCGCGAGAGCGCCTCGAGCATCGCCGAGGCGATCGGATGCGAGAGAGCAGGCCAGAGCGACACCGCCCCTTCGGCCAACGACTTGCGTCCGTCGGGAACGAGCGCCGCCGGATTCGCTCCCAGATGGGTCCCGAGTCCTTCGCAGTCCGGGCACCAGCCGAGCGGACTGTTGAACGAGAAGTTCTGCGGACCGAGCACCTCGTAGCTGGCGCCGCACGAATCGCAGGCCAGGAACAGACTGTGTCGCTCGACCCGCCACTGACTCTCGGGGCGATCGTCGCGCGGATAGGCGACCTGAATCCTCCCCTCGCCGAGCGCCAACGCCGTCTCGACGCTGTCCGCGATCCGGGAACGCGTCTCGGACCGCAGCGTCAGCCGATCGACGACGATCTGCACGTCGTGTCGCGAGCGTCGATCGAGCTTCGGGACCTGATCGAGATCGACCGTTCGACCGTCGATTCGGACGCGACGATAGCCCTGCTGTTCGAGCTCCTTCCAGATCGGTTCCCAGTCGGTACCGACATCGGCCGGCCGCGGAGCGAGCAGAACGGCTCGCGTCCCCTCGGGATGCGCCAGCAGCTTGTCGACGATCCGGTCCGAGGTCTGAGTCCCGATCGGGACGTCGCATGCCGGACAGTTCGGGGTTCCGAGACGCGCCAGGAGGATCCGCAGATAGTCGTGGATCTCGGTGACGGTACCGACGGTCGACCGCGGGGTATTGCCGAGATTCTTCTGTTCGATGGCGATCGCCGGCGAGAGCCCTTCGATCGACTCGAGCTTCGGCTTGCGGACCTGATCGACGAACTGTCGGGCGTAGGCGCTCAGACTCTCGACGTATCGCCGCTGCCCCTCGGCATAGATCGTGTCCATCGCGAGCGAGCTCTTGCCCGAACCGCTGGGGCCGCAGAAGACGGTGATGCGATCACGAGGGATCTCGGCGTCGACTCGCTTCAGGTTGTGCTCGGCGGCTCCACGGACCCGAATCCGATCGATCGGCTCGACGGCCGATCGCGACGGCTTGCGGAGGGCGGTGTCCCGCTCCCGGTCGGCCTGGAACAGACGAGCCAAGGCACGACCGGTGTGGGATGCGTCGATCGTCGCGAGTTGTTCGGGAGTCCCGACCGCGACGATCCGCCCTCCTTCGTCACCCCCTTCGGGCCCGAGATCGATGAGATGGTCGGCAACCTTGATCACGTCCAGATTGTGTTCGACGACGAGGACCGTGTTGCCGGCATCGACGAAGCTCTGCAGCACGCCGATCAGCAGGCGAACGTCGGCGAAGTGCAATCCGGTCGTCGGCTCGTCGAGCAGGTAGAGCGTCCGCCCGGTCGCGCGCTTGACCAGTTCGCGGGCGAGCTTGATCCGCTGCGCCTCGCCTCCCGATAGCGTCGGCGACGGCTGTCCGAGCTTCAGGTAGTCGAGCCCGACGTCATGGAGCGTCTGGAGTCGATGGCGGATCGCGGGGACGTTCTCGAAGACGTCCAGCGCCTGCTGCACGTCCATCTCGAGGACTTCGGCGATCGAAAAGCCCTTGTAACGGACCTGCAGCGTCTCGCGATTGAAGCGATGCCCTTCGCACATCGGGCAGGTGACCCAGACGTCGGCCAGGAAGTCCATTTCGAGCCGCGTCGATCCGTTCCCTTCGCAGGCCGAACAGCGTCCGCCGTCGACGTTGAAGCTGAAGCGACCGGGCGAGTAGCCGCGACGCTTGGCATCGGGGAGCTGCGTGAAGAGCTTGCGGATCTCGTCGAAGACCTTGATGTAGGTCGCCGGATTCGATCGAGGGGTCCTTCCGATCGGGCTCTGATCGATCGCAATCAGCTTGTCCAGATGCTCGAGCCCGTCGATCCCCTGGTGCTGACCCGGGTTTCCTTCTCCTTGGTTGAGATCGCGATGCAGCGACTCGACCAGGATGTCGTTGACCAGCGAGCTCTTTCCCGATCCCGAGACGCCGGTGACGCAGACGAAGGCGCCGAGCGGAATCTCGACGTCGATCTCCTTGAGGTTGTTCTGTCGGGCGCCGCGCACGACCAGTTTGGCGTCGGTGATCGGTCGGCGCCGGGCCGGGATCTCGATCTTTTCGCGTCCCGACAGGAACCCTCCGGTCAGGCTCTTTCGCGACGCCGCCACCTCGGCAGGCGTCCCGCTGGCGACCACCTTGCCGCCGCGGACTCCGGGGCCGGGGCCGAAGTCGACGATCCGGTCCGACGCCCACATCGTCTCTTCGTCGTGTTCGACGACGAGCACGGTATTGCCTTGGTCTCTCAGCCGCGACAGCGTGGCGATCAGTCGGTCGTTGTCGCGGGGATGCAGCCCGATCGACGGCTCGTCCAGAATGTACAGAACGCCGACCAGTCCGCAGCCGACCTGACTGGCAAGCCGAATCCGCTGCGTCTCGCCGCCGCTGAGCGTCGGGGCAGGGCGGTCGAGGGTCAGATAGTCGAGCCCGACGTCGGCCAGGAACCCGAGACGCCCGCAGATCTCCTTCACCGCTTCGGCGGCGATCGTCGCTCGCAGCGGATCGAGCTCCAGCCGCGAAAAGAACTCCCGCGCCTCGACGATCGTCATCGCCGTCGCCTGCGGCAGGCTCCGTTCGGGGCGAGCGGCGAAGTCGGGATGGTTCGACGCGAGTCGGACGGCCCGCGCCTGAGGGTTCAGCCGTTCGCCGGAACAGACCGAACAGTCGATCGTGTCCATGTAGCGTTCCAGACGCTCGCGATGGACACCGCTCTTCAGCGCTCGGTACTTGGTATCGAGCTCCGGGATCAGTCCTTCGAACGTGCCGCCGTACTTCACCGGCGTCTTGCCGCCGCGCCACGTGAAGGTGATGTGCGTCTTTCCGGCGCCGTACAGCCAGATGCGTCGCGCCTCGTCGGGAAGATCGCGCCAAGGGGTCGAGAGCATCGTCCCGGCCGGCCACTCCTTGATGCGGTCGATCGTCTCGGCGACTCCCTTGTAGAGATGGCGCTTCCATCGCCCCATTTCGGAGATCGCTCCGAGCGGGAGAAAGGCGCCCTTCTCGAACGAGCGCGTCGGATCGGACACGAGCAGTTCGGGCGAGAACGCATGCCGGCGTCCGAGACCGTCGCAGCCGGTACACATGCCGTGCGGGCTGTTGAAGCTGAAGAGCTGCGGCGTCGGCGCCTCGAAACCGGCGCCGCACTTGCCGCAGGCATAGGCGGACGAGAGCACCGTTTCGCGTTCCGCGACCTTCCCCGGCTCTTCGATCACCGCGATCAGCGTTCCGGAACTCCGAGCCAATGCCGACTCGACCCCTTCCGCCAGGCGGCCGCGGATTCCGGGGCGCAGCGCGATCCGATCGATGACCACTTCGATCTGATGACGCAGGTTCCGGTCCAGACGCGGATCGTCGGTCAGCGAGACGATCTCGCCGTTGACGCGAGCCCGCATGAATCCCTGTCGCAGAAGATCGGCCAGCAGATCGCGGTGCTCTCCCTTCTGTCCGCGCACCAGCGGCGCCAACAGCGTCAGTTGCGTTCCGTCGGGAAGCTCGGCCAGTCGCGCGACGATCTGGTCCGAGGTCTGCGCGGCGATCGGCAGATCGCAATCGGGGCAGTAGCTGATTCCGGCTCGCGCATAGAGAACACGCAGAAAGTCGAGGATCTCGGTGACGGTTCCGACGGTCGAGCGAGGGTTGGAACCGGTCGACTTCTGCGAGATCGAGATCGCCGGGCTGAGCCCCGAAATCAGATCGACCTCGGGCTTGGGCATCTGCCCGAAGAACTGTCGCGCAAACGTCGACAGACTCTCGACGTACCGGCGCTGCCCCTCCGCATACAGCGTGTCGAACGCCAGCGAGCTCTTTCCCGACCCGCTGACGCCGGTGAAGCAGATCAGCTCGTTGCGAGGCAGGACCAGATCGACGTTCTGAAGATTGTGCTCGCGAGCCCCTCTGACGACGATCTCCCCCGCTTCCGCCACGTCCTCATACTCCGTTCCCGAGATCGGCCGGTCCTGATCCGCTCGCAGCTCGTCGCATGCTTCGCTCGCTCCCCACGGCCGACATCGACGTCTCGATGCCGGTTCGCCAGGCGTTCGGATCGCCGGATCGGTCCGAACATCATGGCGGTCGGCGAGCCGCCCCACCATGGGGCAACCCGCACCGGTCGGTCAGGACGGCGTCGCAGCTTCACGGATCGAGGGGGATCGGCGACCGGCCGACCGGCCGTTTCGGTTTCGACGCGACGATCGGTCGACTACGATGAGCGGGCTCGCGGTCGGTCGCCTCGGCCCGCACCGCTCCCACCTCACAAGGAACACCGCATGTCGCGATCGACGCTGCTGATCGGCGCGCTGCTGATCTCCGTTTGCGGAAGAGGAACGATGGTATCGGCCCAGGATTCGGACGACGGCAGCTGGAAGGATCGCTATCAGCGCCGCGAACAGGTCGGCGCGGACGGTTCGCGGATCGTCTACCGGTGGTTCATGCCCCCGGTGGAACCGGGCGAGAAGGTGCCGTTGATCCTGTTCCTGCACGGAGCGGGAGAGCGGGGAGACGACAACGACAAGACCCTCGTGCACGGCGCTCGCGACTTCATCTCGGACGCGGTCCAGTCGAAGCGGAAGTGCGCCGTGCTGATTCCCCAGTGCCCGACCGACGAGAAGTGGGTCGATGCCCCCTGGTCCGCCGACTCGCACGAGATGAACGACGAGCCGACCGGTCCGATGGCCTTGGTGATCGAGGCGCTGGAGGAGCATCTGCGGAACGACTCGATCGATCCAAGCCGGATCTATCTGACCGGCCTGTCGATGGGAGGCTACGGCAGCTGGGACCTGCTGGCCCGCTACCCGAAGCGGTTCGCCGCGGCCGTTCCGATCTGCGGCGGCGGAGATTCTCGGGCCGAGGTCGTGGCGCGATTCGTCGACGTTCCGATCTGGGCGTTTCACGGCGGAGCGGACGACGTGGTCAAGCCGCTCCGAAGCCGTGCGATGATCGATGCGCTGAAGGCCGCCGGAGGCTCGCCGAAGTACACCGAGTATCCCGAGGTCGGTCACGACAGCTGGACGCGGACCTACGCCGACGCCGCGCTCTACGACTGGTTGTTCGCCCAGCAGCTGAAGGACTGAGTCGTTCGTCGCGCGACGAACGTTCCGACGTCAGGAGACGACGATGTCCCGTTCCGATTCACGATCCGTCGGCCGCTCGCGCCGCGCGTTCCTTACCGAAGGTCTGCTGCGGATCGGCGCTCTCGGAATCGGGACGTCGGCGATCGCAGGGTCATCGGGAGCCGCAGAGGACGAAACGTTCGGCCGACGGGACCGCTCGGTCATCTTCCTGATGCTGCAGGGAGGCCCGAGCCATATCGACCTGTGGGATCCCAAGCCGACCGCCGGCATCGACGTGCGCGGACCGTTCGCGTCGATCCCGACTCGCGTTCCCGGCGTGGCGTTCGGCGAACTGATGGAGCGAACGGCGGGGATCTCCGACCGGATCGCGGTAATCCGTTCGATGACGCATCCGTTCACCAATCACATCGCCGGCACCTACGTTGCGCTGACCGGTTCACACGACCAACGCGACCAGGACCGTGAGGCGCACGGCGACGACTTTCCCGGACCGGGAGCGATCCTGCAGCATCTGGCGCCGAACTCCGGACCGGTTCCGGTGTCGGTCTCGTTGCCCAACTGGCTCAGCATTCCCGGCCCGTCGAATCGGATGCCGGGTCAGTACGGCGGATTTCTCGGCGGTGTCTGCGATCCGTTCCTGCTGGAGGGGGATCCGGCTGCCGAACGCTTCGACCCGCTCGGGCTGAACGGCGGGGCAGGGCTGCCGATCGAGCGACTCTCGGACCGCCGCAGTCTGCTGGGGAGCCTCGATCGGGCTGCCCGCTGGCTCGATGCCGAACGGGAGCGCGAAGGGAATCGCTTTGCGGCCAGCGCCTACGAGCTGCTTTCCGACGGCTCGTTCCGTCGCGCTCTCGATCTCTCGGAAGAGCCGAGCGCGATTCGGGATCGATACGGACGGAACCGAGTCGGCCAGTCGTTCCTGCTCGCCCGTCGACTGGCCGAAGCCGGAGTGCGATGGATCTCGTTCAACGAGTTCAATCAGAAGTGGGACACGCACGGCGATCTGCTCCCTCGCTATCGCCAGATCGTCCCCGAGATCGACCGAGCGTGGGCCGCCTTGGTCGAGGATCTCGCGTCGCGAGGAATGCTCGATCGGACGATGCTGATGCTGGGCGGGGAGTTCGGTCGGACACCGCGGATCAACGATCTGGCAGGACGCGATCACTGGCCGAACGCCTACTCGATCCTGATGGCGGGCGGAGGGATTCGCGGAGGGACAGTGCTCGGCGAAACCGATCGGCAGGGGGCCGAGGTGCTGTCGGGGCGCGTGCTGCCGGCCGACGTGCTGGCGACGCTCTGGCAACATCTGGGCATACCGCCACGCGCCGAGATGCGCGACCGACTCGATCGCCCCTTCCCGGTCTCGCAGGGACGAGTGCTCGACGAACTGCTCGGCGGAACGACCTGACGCGGCACAAGTCGAATCGACAGCGTGCATCAACGAAGACGGGGGAAGCCGCTCGGCTTCCCCCGTTCGTTTTCGTTGATGGACCGGCCGGCGTTCAGCCGTGATTCTCGTCCATGCCGAGCCGCATGAAGAGTTCCTGGAACCGCTCGTGGAACTCCTCGCTGGACGAGTGGACATGCTCCGCCTCGGTGACGAAGCGGACCGATTCGTCGCAGCCGATCCGGTTGCGTTCCAGGCGATGCTCGAAGGTCTCGAGCGGGCTGCCGTAGACGATCAGCAGCTTGTGCTCGTCGAACTGAACTTCCTGGGGCGTGTTCGGGTTGAGAACGGCAATCCCCGTACAACCGTCATGAAGCAGCAGATCCTCGAAATCGTACAGGATGCTCTTCAGGACCGGCATGTCGATGTGTTCGCGATACAGATCGACATGCCCCCCTCCGGTCGGATCGTGACTCGTTTCGAGCACGACATCGACGACCTGCCCGAGCGGCTCGATCAGGTCCATGAAGGTATCGAACAGGAGTTCCTTCGAGGCGGCGGCCATCAGGACCGGCACCCGCGCCCGGGTCTCTTCGTCGACGTACACGTCATGACGATAGGCCTGACGCGGTCGGACCTTCAGGTCGTACGACGGACGGATCGCATCGGTCAGATCGAAATCGCCGTACCGCGAGACGCCGAGATGCGTCTCGAGTTCCTCGTCCGACAGGAGATCGAAGCTGCTGGTCGGGACTGCCTGAGTGGCGCCTTCATGGAAGACGTTGCGGAAGAACTTCTTCAGGAATCCCATCGTGGAACCTCGGGCAGTCGCGGTTGGGGCGGCAGGACGAAGACTTCGACGTCTCGATCCGCGTCCCCGCGTCTCGAGTTCCGGAACCCTACGTCACGTCGGAGTGCTCGAGGGCGCGCGCCCCGAGCGGGGTTCCGAATCGCTCGCTCGGACCGCCGCCGGAGACGTTTCCCGACCCCTACCGTTTCGCCGATCGGCAGCGATCGCGTCCCGGCCAGGGAACGGGAAGACGTTCGGGAGCCCCGGTCCGTCGGACAGAAGGTCGAACCGCGCCGCGGGGCGAGGTCAACGAACCCGAGAAGATCGCTCTGACCGAGTCGTGCGTCGGGAGCGCGACAGGCAGACCGGGTCGATCGGGGCGATCCTGCCGATCCGGTCGACACGCCTCGCGCGGGTTCATGACGGCGTCGATGCCGCCTGCCGCGCCAGACGCGATCCGAGCGATGACCGCATTCGACGCGTCAGTTCACGATGCCGCGCGTCACCGTCATGAAGACGTCCTCGAGCGACGGCTCGAGATCGGCGAACGAATTGACCCCGACCCCCGCCTCCATCAGACGGCTCAGAAGAGCAGCCAACCCCGACTCGTCGGTATCCACCTCGGCGCTGATCGTCAGCCCGTCGCGCGAAACACGGCGACAACCGTTCGCCTGGCCGACGATCGACTCGGCGAGCTCCGGCTGCCGCAGCACGCGAATCTCGAGTTGCCGATGCGAACGGATCTGTCGATAGACGATGCCGATCGGACCGTGCATCAGCAGCTTGCCTCGTTCGATGATCCCGATCGACGAGCAGACATCCGCCAACTCGGTCAGGATGTGACTCGAGATCAGGATCGTCTTGCCCATCCGCTGCAGTTCGAGCAGCAGCTCCTTCACCAGGACGCGGGCCCGAGGATCGAGCCCGCTCGCCGGCTCGTCGAGAATCAGAACCGGAGGGTCATGCACCAGCGTCTTGGCCAGACAGAGTCGCTGCTTCATGCCGCGCGACAGGCCGTTGACGAAGTCGTCCCGCTTGTAGGTCAGGTCGACCAGATCGAGCACTTCTCCGATGATCCGCCGTCGCTCCTGCTTCGGAATCGAATAGGCGACGGCGAAGAAGTCCAGAAACTCCCAGACGCGCATCCCGTCGTAGACGCCGAACGCGTCGGGCATGTAGCCGACGCTGCGACGCACTTCCATCGGCTGCTTCTCGACATCGAAGCCGTTGACCGTCGCGTGACCGCGCGTCGCCTTGAGAAGCGTCGCCAGGTAGCGGATCGTCGTGCTCTTCCCGGCGCCGTTGGGGCCGATGAAACCGAAGATCTCTCCGGCGGGAATCGTCAGGTCGAGCGACTCGACCGCCGTGAACTCGCCGTAGTCCTTGCCGAAGCCGTTGATCTCGATCATCACCTGCCTCGTTTCGCGTCGTCTCGCTGCGATTCGTTGCGTCGGGCAGCATCCGTCTCGTCTCGCCCGCCCTCGCCTCGCCTGCACACCTTCGGCGCCGGCTCGATCTCATCGCTCTTCCTCGTCGTCCGAATCGAGTTCGTCGAGCGATCGTCGTCGATTGACGTCCGAGGCCGGTACCGGCAGATCGGCCGGCTGGAGCGATGCGACGACCAGTCCGAGCGAGCGTGTCTGAGAGACCGCAGGTCGCCACGTCTCGGTTTCGGGAATCACCGCTGCGCCGACGAGCCAAGTTCCGGCGGACTGCCGGCGCAGCCCCGCGATCCAGAGATCGATCAGGGCCGCGACTCGCAACGACTCGTCCGGCATCGTCGTCGCGAAACGACGATACTGCTCGAGATCGATTCCCTCGCCCGAAAGATCATCCCCGCGGCGTGCGAGGCGACGCAGGAGTTCGTTCCAGCGCCGCCCCCGTTCGCCGTCCCGAGCCAGCTCGTCGAGCGTCAGCCGTCCGCTCCGATCCGTATCGAGCGACTCGAACCTGTCCGCCATCAGCGTGAACGTCGACTGCAACGCCTCGGTCTCGGAGAACAACGCGAACAGATCGGCGATCGAGACGATCGGCCGGAGCGAGACGGTGCGTTGCGATTCGATATCGAGTCCTTCGACGATCCCGCCGCTCCAGCGTCCGTTCCGATCGATGCGCACGATCACTCCCGAGTCGACGACGAGGTCGGTACCGTTGACGATCGAGCCGCCGGTTTCGGCATCGTTCGGCTGCCACTCGAGTCGACCGCCCCGATCGACGAACGACTCGGTATGGAGCATTTCCGCGGAGTTCGAGACGACGTCGAAGCCTTCGAGAGTGGTCGCTCCGGCGCGCCGGAGTCGCACCGGCTTGGGCTCTCCGACGAACGAACCATCGGCGGCACGAGCCGGGTTGCCCCACGGTTGCGCACGCGATGCGGCATCGTCGTATTCGATCTCGAAGCGAGTCGAGAGGGAGGAGTAGACGGTCGCGAAGCGGGTGACATGAGCCCGATCGTAGTCGGCCGGAAACTCGACGATCGTCAGCTCGGTCCGATTTCGCGCGAAGCCGATGTCGAGTCGGGCGATACGGACGATGGCGAACGCTGCGACGACGGCGATCAGCGGTGCCGCAAGCCAAGCCCACTCGACTCGCCCGAGCAGTCGAAAGACGATCCAGTTGAGCGGAACGAGCACGATCAGATAAGCGACGAGCGCGTAGGCGACGAAGGCGACCGACGGAGGTTCGATGCCGGTCGAAGCATCGAGGGTACGCCGAGCCGCGATGGCGACGGCGCTCAGATCGTTCCAGCCGGCGACTCCGGACTGAGCCGACGATTCGTACGGTCCGGTCCGCCATCGCCATGCGTCCGCCGTCGGCGTCGAGGACGCCATCGTCGCCGGCTCGTTCGCTTCGACCGCCGCTGCGGGAGCGGCAGCGGCCAACTCGGTGGTCCGATCTCCCCAATCCCGAACGAAGAAGCGGAGACTCGAACCGAGCCGCGGATCGAGCTCGGAGCCGGACAGGTCGACGAACGTTGCCCGACTCTCGAGCTGATCGTCCGAGAATCGGCGCCGCGGCTCGAGCAGCAGCGCGTTGTGGACGAAATTGTCGATCGACGGCCAGCGAACGAACGAGCGTTCGGCGAGCGAAAACGCCGTCACGACGATCCGCCCTCGGCCGACCGCCCGATCGGCGACCAGTCCGTCGCATCCCGGAAGGAACCTCGCTCCCGCTCTCAGTCGCAGCTTTCGGATCAGCGGAGCATTGGCCTCGGCGAACTCCCATCGAGTCCGATCCTCGCCGGGCCCGGGGGACCAGACGGCATTGATCGAGTCGAGCGATTCGACCGGCATCGACACCGTCTCGTCGGCATCGACCGGCAACAGCGCCGCGAGCTCGGAAGTGCCGAGCTTGTCCAGTCCGTCCGATCCGCTGACGATCAGCTGACCGCCGAAGTGAAGCCAGTCGATCAGCGCCTGGCGCTGTCCCGGTTCGAGCAGAGCCGGATCGAAATCGTCCCAGACGATCCAGGCGATCGAGGTCCAGCCGAAGAGATCCGACGGCAACGGCACGAACTCGCCGATCCTCGGTACGACGACCTTGGTGAGCTCCTGAGTCTCGAGCCCCGGCTCGCCGGCATTGGTCGGCAGCGTCGCGAGGTAGTTCCAGCGTTCCGGAACGGTCGACAGCGCCAGTCCGAAGAACCGAAAGTCGGGCATCAGCGAGACGCTGCCGCCGAGCGACGCGACGAGATTGCCTCGCCGATCGATCAGGCGATTCTCGAGCGTCACGGCGCGAGTCTCGCGATCGAGTCGTCGCGGCACGTAGAACCGCGTCTCGACCTCCTTCGGTTCGCCGGCCGGCAGGACGAGCGGACGGACGTCGAGCATCGCGTGCGAGGCGAGTTCGGTCGGAATCGGCCGATTGGCGTTGTCGAGCACGCGCGATTCGACCGCTCCTTGGAAGTCCTCGACCGCGGTGATGCGCTGATGAGCCGAGATCCAATGTCCCGGCTTGGCCTGATTGATCAGACTCTCGAGATCCGGAAGCGCCTGAAGCCGTTCCGCCTCGAACGGCTCCTCGGGTTTCTGAGCGTCCTTTTCGTCGATCGGCGTGCAACCGACCGACAGCATCACCAGCAGCACCAGCCAGCCCATCAGACGGCGTTTGCGTTCCGAAAGAAGCGTCACGGAAACGACGTCTCGGACGAGCGACCGAATCGAGGTGCCGATCCGCGGGACGAGCGAACGAAACGTGCGTCGACGCATCGGCGCCTCCCGTCGCCTCAGAGGGGATCGCCCGGGCCGACCGGCCTCAGGACCTGCAGGTCGACTCGCTCGATCATTCCCTTCACGTCGCTCCGATAGGCAATCATGTGAGGAGCGATCAGGTGCGCCTCGAGCGCCTCGATCGATGTCCACTTCTCGAGCACGACGAACCGGTCGGGATCGAGGTCCCCTTGAGCCGGCAGATGCGTCTCGACGTCGATCGCCGGACCGTACTCCAGGCATCCCTCTTCGGCTCGCACTTCGGGGACCAGACGCCGGAACCGGTCGAGCAGCTCGTCGCGCCGCCCCGGGGCGACCTGAACGGTGGCGATGACGATGATCACTTCGCGTCTCCGAAGGGAACCCGTGCCTGGCCGACGGTCGAGTCGACTCCGCGAGCGCGATGTCGCCGCTCTGCCAACTCGATCGCTCGCAGCATGCCCCGGGCCTTGTTGAGCGTCTCCTGGTATTCCGACTCGGGATCGCTGTCGGCGACGATTCCGGCGCCGGCCTGGACATAGGCGGTCGAGCCGCTGACGACGATCGTTCGGAGGGCGATGCAGGTGTCCATGTTCCCGGCGAAGTCGACGTATCCGACGGCACCGGCGTAGGGCCCCCGTCGCGTCGTCTCGAACTCGTCGATGATCTCCATCGCCCGGACCTTCGGAGCGCCGCTGACCGTTCCGGCGGGGAGACTCGCCGCCAGAGCGTCGAACGCGTCCCGATCGTCCCGCAGCCGTCCATTGACGGTCGACGAGATATGCATCACGTGACTATAGCGTTCGACCACCATGACGTCCGGGAGTTCGACCGAGCCGAACTCGGCGACGCGCCCGACATCGTTGCGCCCCAGATCGACGAGCATCACGTGCTCGGCTCGCTCCTTGGGATCGGCGAGCAGTTCCTGCTCCAGACGCAGGTCTTCCGCTTCGGTCGCACCGCGCCGTCGAGTGCCGGCGAGCGGTCGAACGGTGACCTTGCGATCGACGACGCGACACATGATCTCGGGACTCGAACCGACGAGCGTTACCGCCGGAGTCCTCAGATAGAACATGAACGGACTCGGATTGACCGCGCGCAACGTCCGGTAGATCTCGAACGGGTCGCAGTCGATCGGCGTCTGGAGGCGTTGGCTGACGACGACCTGAAAGATGTCGCCGGCGCGGATGTACTCGACGCAATCCCGAACCGTCTGCCGGAATCGTTCCGGAGTGACGTTCGAGGTGACGGGAAGTTCGAGCGGTTCCCCTGCTTCGAGCTCGACGATGTCGAGGCGGTCGGTCGGTTGACGGAGTCGGTCGACGATCTCGTCCAGTCGCCGACAGGCCTCGTCAAAAGCCGCTCGGGAGTCACCCTGCGGCTCGATTCGCGCCAGCGCGACGATGATCAGTTTCTTCGCCACATGATCGAAGACGACCATCCGATCGAAGAAGCCGAAGTAGAGATCCGGGAGTCCGCGATCGTCGGTCGGAGCGTTCGGCAGGTGCTCGACATAGCGGACGACGTCGTAGCCGGCGAACCCGATCGCGCCGCCGGCAAACGGCGGCAGGTCGGCAGGATGAGCCATCGACTCGGCCGCCACGAGTCGCCGGAGTTCATCGAGCGGGTCGGGGGATTCGAAACTCCGTTCCCCCTCGGCATCGGTGATGGTCACCCGATTCCGATCGGCTCGGATCGTCCGGTACGGATCGAAAGCGACGAAACTGTACCGTCCGACCTTCTCCCCTCCGATCACGCTCTCGAACAGCCCCGCCGCTCCGCCGCGATCCAGACGCCGAAAGGCGGAAACGGGAGTCAGGCTGTCGGCGACCAACGTCCGGCAGACCGGAACGAGACGATAGTCGGCGGCCAGTTCGCGGAAGCGGTCATAGTCGCTGGGAGTGATCATCGGCGGCGATGGAAACGGTGCGGAACTCGGGGAGGCGAGCGAAGCGAGACCGGGGCATTCGCAGCCGCACGAGCATCGATTCCCTCAGGGTCGCCCCAGTGTATCAGCCGGCACCGGCGCCCGGCAGGGAAGAGCCCGGCGGCCTCCTGCCGGTCCCCTTGCGTTTCGGAAGTGCCTAGCGGAAGTCGCGCGAGCGAGTGCGGAGATCGGGGAGCGCCGAGGCGAGATCGTCGATCGACTCGGCGATCACGTGCGTCACGCCGCTTCGCCGCTCCAGCTTGCCGCGGACGATCCACGCCGGACTCCGCCGCGCGACGTTCCGATGCCGCTCCCAGATATCGGGACGGATGACCAGATTGACCGTCCCGCTCTCGTCTTCGAGCGTGACGAAGGTGATCCCCTTGGCGGTCGACGGCCGTTGCCGCAGGATCACCAACCCGCCGACCTCCAGTCGAGTGCCGTCCGCGGTCCGCTCGAGATCGGCCGATGCGAGCACCCCTCGCTCCCGAAGAGCCTCCCGATGAAAGCCGATCGGGTGCCCGCGGAGCGACAGTCCGATGGTGCGGTAGTCCTCGTGAACCTGGCGCTGCTCGGACATCGCCGGCAACGTCACCTCGGCCTCGTCGAGATCCATCCGATCGAGGAGCGGCTGATCCGAGCGCCGTCGCTCCTGCGCCAGCGAGTCCCAGAGCGCGCGGCGACGATCGTCGTCCAGCGAGCGAAAGGCATCGGCGTCCGCCAGTCGCGACAGGATCGCTCGGCCGAGGCCGGTGCGTCGAGCGAACTCGCTGATCGATCGGAAGCTCCCCTGACGGCGCGCCGCCATGATCGTCTCGGCGACCGTCTGCGGGAGCCCGTCGATCAGACGGAATCCGAGGCGCAGGGCAGGGGAGGGGGAGGGGCCTCGGTCGGCCGAGCGAGCCCCTCGAACCGACCGCTGCGGCGATCGCTCCTCGCTCGACGACTCGGTCTCGAAACCGATCCCGGTCGCGCTGCCGGTCGCGCTGTCCGACGCGTTGCCGGTCGATCGGCACTCCGTCTCCGCTCGATCGATCGCACAGGCAGCGGCGTCGGCATAGCGATCGTCCGGTCCGGCCGGCCGATCGTCGTCGAGCGATTCGAGATCGCCGAACTCCGGTGCTCGCTCCGAGGACGTTGCGGTACGACGCCGATCGCGATGATGGACGAACCCGGCCAGAAAGATCGGATCGTCGTCGTCAGGCTCGAGCGTGCAGTCCCAATCGCTGAAGTTGACGTCGATCGGCCGGACCGGCACGTCGTGTCGCCGTGCATCGTCGATCAGCTGTGCCGGCGCGTAGAACCCCATCGGCTGGCTGTTGATCAGCCCCGCGACGAAGGCGGCCGGGTAGTGGTGCTTGAGCCAGCACGAGACATAGACCAGCAGCGCGAAACTGGCGGCGTGACTCTCGGGAAATCCGTACTCGCCGAAGCCGCGAATCTGGCGAAAGACCTGATCGGCGAACGTCTCGCTCAGCCCCTGACGACGCATCCCTTCGAGCAGCTTGACCCGAAACTTCTCGATCACTCCGGTCTTGCGCCAAGCTCCCATCGCCCGGCGCAACTGGTCCGCTTCTCCCGGCGTGAAGCCGGCGGCGACGACCGCCAGCCGCATCGCCTGTTCCTGGAAGATCGGCACGCCGAGCGTCTTGTGCAGCACGTCGCGGATCGCGTCGTTCGGATACTCGACCTGCTCCTCGCCCGCGCGGCGACGCAGGTAGGGGTGAACCATCTGCCCCTGAATCGGCCCCGGCCGGACGATCGCCACCTCGATCACCAGATCGTAGTAGCAGCGGGGGCGGAGACGCGGGAGCATGCTCATCTGCGCCCGACTCTCGATCTGGAAGACTCCCATGGTGTCCGCCGCGCAGATCATGTCGTAGACCTGCGAGTCCCCTTGCGGGATCGACGCGAGCGAGAGCGGTCGTCCGTGAAAGTCGCGGATCATCTCGAAGCAGCGACGGATGGCCGACAGCATTCCCAGACAGAGACAGTCGACCTTCAGGATGCCGAGCTCCTCGAGATCGTCCTTGTCCCACTGGACGACCGTCCGATCGGGCATCGCCGCGTTCTCGATCGGCACCAGCTCGCACAGCGGTCCGCGCGTCATCACCATGCCGCCGACATGCTGCGACAGATGCCGCGGAAAGCCCAGAATCTCGGGGACCAGTTGTCCGAGCAGACGTCCGATATCCGAGGCGGGATCGATGCCGACATCGCGGCACTGCGTATCGAACCCTTCGATCCCTTCGCGCAGATCGACCTGCTTGGCGAGCGCGTCGACTCGATCGAGCGACAGGCCGAGCGCCTTGCCGACATCGCGAACGGCGCTGCGCAGGCGATAGGTGATGACGGTCGCCGCCAACCCGGCTCGATCGCGCCCGTACTTGCCGTACAGATACTGCAGCACCTCCTCGCGCCGCTCGTGCTCGAAGTCGACGTCGATGTCCGGCGCCTCGTTCCGCTCGCGGCTGATGAACCGCTCGAAGAGGACATCGGTCGTTCCCGGATCGACCGCCGTGATTCCCAGACAGAAGCAGACGGCCGAGTTGGCGGCCGAGCCGCGCCCCTGACAGAGAATCCGTCGCTCGCGCGCGAAGCGGACCAGATCCCAGACCGTCAGAAAGTACGCCTCGTAGCGGAGTTCCTCGATCAGCGCCAGCTCGTGCTCGATCAGTTCGCGAACCCGGCCCGGCAGGCCGCCAGGGTATCGCCGCGCCGCTCCCTGCCAAGTCAGTTCGCGCAGGAACTCCATCGGCGGACGACCATCGGGAGTCAGCTCTTCGGGATACTCGTAGCGGAGCTGATCGAGCGAAAAGACGCAGCGGTCGGCGATCTCGAGCGTTCGCGCGATCGCCGCCGGATGCTCCGCGAACAGACGCTGGCGCTCGGCGATCGACTGGAGATGGCGCGAGGCGTTCGGAGTGATCCGGCCGTCGGCCCATTCGACACTCGTCCCGAGACGGATCGCCGTCAGCGTCTGCTGGAGCGCCTGCCGCTCGGGAACGTGATAGAGCACGTCCCCCGCTGCCGTCAGCGGCAGCGCGAACCGCTGCGACTGAGCAGCCCAGCCCGCCAATCGTTCGCGATCCAGGCCGTCGCAAGTCGGTTCGGCCAGCAGATAGCTCCGGTCGCCGAAGAGCTCGCGCCAACGGCCCAATCGAGCCGGATCGCGGGCATCGACCGATCGATCGCCCGCGTCTTTGGGTCTCGCCTGACGCTCTGCCGATGCCCGCTCTGCCGATGCCCGCTCGAGGGGCGAGCGACGCGCGACGGCGCGAGCGAACTCGTCCCCGGTGAACGGATCGCTCAGCACGCCGACCAACAGCCCTTCCGAAGCGGCGGCAAGATCGTCGAACGTCAGACGGCATTCCCCCTTGGGCGCGCGACGTCGACCGAGCGTCAGGAGCCGACACAATCGCCCGTAGCCGGCTCGATCGCGAGCCCAGAGAACACAGGCGCCGCCGTCGTCGAGGCGAAGTTCCGCGCCGACGATGAGCTTCAGGTCGGTCCGGCGAGCCGCTCCGAAGGCGCGCACGACTCCCGCCAGACTCGCTTCGTCCGTGATCGCCAGCGCGGCGTAGTCGAGCTCGATCGCGCGCTCGACCAGTTCGTCCGGATGCGACCCTCCGACCAGAAACGAATAGTTCGTCCGACAATGCAGCTCGGCGTACATCGGAATGCCTCATCTCCCTGCGACGAACGTGCGACGACGACTCCGAAAAGGCGGCGTCGCCTCAGGAACGCCCGGCATCGCACTGCCGGGTGTCGGGCGACGGTGCTGTCGTCGTGTGATCGCCCTCGGTCGCACCGCGGTTCAGAATCGAGACACGGGGACCCCTGCGCTGGGCGCTGCGGGCTGGGGAGGCGGGGGCACGGGGACCCCTTGCTGACGCTGCGGGCTGGGGAGGCGGGGGCACGGGGACCCCTGCGCTGGGCGCTGCGGGCTGGGGAGGCACGGCCTGGGGGGGGGCGACGCCCTCTCGGCTCCCCCCTTCTTTCTCGCCTCCCCCCTTGCTTGGTTGTTGGCTCCGATTCGGTGCCATTGCTAGCATGTGAGGGTAAAAATGTTCACTAGTGAACTTTCGGCCAGATTCCGCGGTGCAGCGTGACCGAACGTGTCCCGGAGATCGGACACGTTGCGGCAAACACCTTCGACCGCGAGCAGGGAATCGAGTCGACGAGCGACTCGGTGGCGGTCGGAAGCGACGAGGCGCGGTGAGGTGAGCGATGAGAGAAGCGGAGCCGGCAAGCGCAACGGAGGGGGAGATCGATGGCCGATTACGGTCGCTCCGCGAATCGCTCCGGCGACTCGAACGCCCCGGGATCGATCAGACGTCGCCTCTTTCCAGCGGCTGGAAACGGCTCGATGACGCCTTGCCCGACGGAGGGCTGTTGCCGGGGAGTCTGGTGGAGTGGCTCACCGCGGCTCCCGGATCGGGCTGCGGCATCCTGGCGATGGCTTGGCTCCGCGAAGCGTGTCGGCGGCGCGATGGGCTGGTGGTGCTGATCGATCGCCAGGGGACTTGGTATCCGCCGGCGCTGGCCGCCTGGGGCCTCTCGCTCGATCGCCTCCTCTGGATCCGCCCGGCCGATCGCCGCGACGAGTGCTGGGCGATCGATCAGGCGCTCCGCTCGCCCGGAGTCGCTGTGGTCTGGGGGGAGCCGCGTCGGTTCGAGCCGCGTTGGGGGAGACGGTTTCGCGCGGCGGCCGAGGCGGGAGGGACGATCGGGTTCTTCGAGGCGCCGCTCGAAGCGGCCGAACGCCCCTCCTGGGCCGATCTGCAGCTCCGCGTCGTGCCTCGCGCGTCGCCGGGGAGATGGGAATTTCGGGTCGAGGTGGTGCGGGCTCGTGGGCGGGCTCGCGGACAGGTGCTCGAACTGGAACTCGATCCGCTCGACGGGACGATCCGGGAGCTGCGACATGGGAACGGCGAGGAACGACGGCGATTCGTCGGAGCGGCCGGAGCGGCGGCGATCGAGGGGGGACGAGGGGCGCCGTTGGCTGGTGATCTGGCTGCCCGACTGGCCGATCCAGCGCCGCGTCGTCGAGCGGCCCGAGCTTAGAGGGAGGCCGGTCGTCGTCTTTCGGCGAGATCCCCGCGGGGGGCGGCGCGTCGTCGCCTGTTCCCCCCGCGCCCGCCGTGCCGGGATTCGTCCCGAGAGTCCGATGAGCGAAGTCGAGGCGCTGCTGGATGGCGGACAGGTTCCCGAAAAAGGACCTCGACGCAACGGCTCGCTGCCGCTTGCGGCAGCATCGCGCAAATCGAGCGGGCGTACCGAATCGCGCAGCGGTGCGCGGCGTGACGAGGGAGGGAGCGAGTGGACGATCGAACCGCATGATCCGGTCGCCGATCGCCGCGCTCTCGAATCGCTCGCCGATCGTTGCCAGTGGTTCGGCCCGCTGATCGGACTGGAGCCGGGGGAGGAGCCGGATGGAGTCCGCTTCGAGGTGACCGGATCGGCTCGGTGGTTCGGTGGCGAACCGGCGTTGGTCGGAAAGCTCGGCGATTGGCTCCGACGACTCGGCTACTGGCCCCGCATTGCCGTCGCCGACACGCTCGGCAGCGCCTGGGGACTCGCCCGATTCGCCTCCCCCGAGGCGCTCTGTCGCCTGAAACTCGATCGAACGAGCGACGTGGGGACGAACGGCGACGGGCATGCTGCACGGGCGAGCGAGGTCGACGATGACGCGGCGAACGATGACGCGACCGACGACTCGGCTGCGGAGGAGCGAGCCGCTTGGCGCGAGCCGTCTCGGACGCGGCGCCTGCGGACCGCCTGGAGCGGCGGTGCGACCGAGGCGCCGGGAGGGCGCGAGGGATGGGTCGAAGGTGCGATCGAGCGGCATCGTCTCGAACGTCTGGAAGACGAGATCGAACGGCCGGTCGGCCGAGCGGTGCGAGAGGCGCGGCATGAGGGGAATCGCGAGGGGAATCGTGAAGGGAAAGGCCGAGCCGATTCCGAGCGTCCGTCTCTCGCAAGTACGTCCGTCGATCCGTGGGGATCGGTTGCGGAACGTCGCTCGCCAGGGCTTGCCTGGATCGCGCCGCGAGGCGATCGACGGGAGTTCGGCGCGCTGCCGATCGCTGCGCTGCGAGTCGCGAGCGAGACGGTCGAGCTGCTCCGGCAACTGGGGATCGAACGCGTTCACCAGCTGGGAAGCCTGCCCAGGGAGGGGCTGGCGACCCGACTCGGGACCGCCCTGATCGAACGGCTCGATCAGGCCGAAGGTCGGCAGGAAGAGCCGTGGAACGTCTTTCGCGCGACCCCCGAGTTTCGATGCGAACTCGATCTCGAGGCCCCTTCGGCCGATCGGACGATCATCGACAGCTGGCTCGAAGAGGTGCTGCGACGGGTGACCGAAACGTTGCGTCGACGGCGCTGCGGCGCGTTGCGTCTGGACGTGACCGCCTGGGGGGCGGCCGAGCCGTGTGCCCGTTGGCGAGTCGATCTGTTTCGGCCGTCTGCCGATCTCCGTCACCTGCTCGGACTCCTCCGACTGCAGATCGACTGCCGCACGCCGACCGCTCCGGTCGCGCGTCTTGAAGTCGAAGTGCCGTTGTCGGGAGAGCTCGAGATCCGCCAGCAGGAACTGTTCGATGACGGGAGCGGCGATCGACGCGCGGCGGGAGAGCTGATCGAGACGTTGTCGGGGAGGCTGGGGCGCGAGCGGGTGCTGGAGGTGACGCTGCGAGACGGCGCCCAGCCCGAGTTCGCGTTTACCCCGCGTCCCGTCACCGGTTCGCTCCGCTCCCGTCTGGCTCGCGCTCGGCCTCGCCCGCAACGGGTCCGCTTCGAGACCGCTCGCGAGCGACAGGAGGACGATCCGTCGGGGCTCGCGCGGCTCCCCTCCGGCCTCGCGGCGCTGCGCCGCCCGCTGCGCTGCTGGAATCCGCCGCTGCCGATCGAGGTGGTGGGACGAGCGGACGAGCGGAGCGGGAGAGCGGAGAACGGAGGCCGAGGCGGCGGCTCGGCTCCTCATGACAGCCTGCCGGCGGCGCTCCGGTTCCCTCACGGCCTGCGCGCGATCCGACGCGGCTGGGGACCGGAGCGGATCGAGACCGGCTGGTGGCGCGGCCCCTGGATCCGACGCGACTACTACGTGATCGAGACGGAGGACGGCTACCGCTACTGGATCTTCCGGACGCGCGATCCCGACGCCTGGTTTCTGCACGGAGCGTTCTGATGTCGCCTGCCAGCCTCGCCCCCCCCACCCCCCCCCCCCAGCCCCCCCCCCCCCCCCCCC
>CAZZBI010000044.1:0-4641 GCA_964652385.1 uncultured Pirellulaceae bacterium
GAACGAGGCGCTGCGCGAGCAGCTGCTGTCGGCTCCGTATGCCGCGGCCGAAACCGCGTTCGACGTCGCGGTTCGCGAGCAGGTCGACTTCGTGCTGCTGACGGGGAACGCGCTCGACCTGCATCAGCCTTCTCCCAAACCGCTTTCGTTCCTTCAGAAGCAGTTTCGGCGACTGAAGACCGAGGGGATCGAAGTCTACTGGTGTTCGGGGGCGACCGATCCGCTCGAGCGCTGGCCTCGCGCCCTCGAGCTTCCCGAGAGCGTGACGACCTTCGCCACGCCGGGCATCGAGGTGGTGAAGATCCAGAACGATAAGGGAGCGCTCTGCACGCTGTTGGCCGCCGGGAACGCGCCGTCGTCGGGGGGCGAGGATCAGCCGACGATTCGCGCGATCGACTTTCGTGCGATCTCGGATACCGGTTTCGTGATCGGCGCCGTGCACGGCCGGATCGATCTCGACTCGCTCGACGAGCTGCCGTGCCACTACTGGGCACTCGGCGGGCGGTCGCAGCGCAAGGCGGTCTCGAAGGGGAATCGTCTGGCAGTCTATGCGGGAACCTGTCAGTCCCGTTCGTCGCGACATCTCGGCGCATGCGGCGCGAACCTCGTCTCGGTCGATCCGAACCGCTCGCTCCATTCGAAGGAAGTCGCCTGCGATCGCCTGAGGTTTCTCCGCCAGACGCTCGACGCCGATTCGGGCAAGATCGAGCGACTCAAGGAACTCTTCTCCGAGCGGATGCTGCAGCTCGCTGCGGACGAGGAGCAGCTCTGGACGGTGGTCGATTGGACGGTGACGACCGAGTCGAGCGGTCCGGGAGGCTTTCCGACCGAGTCGCAGCAGCAGGCGCTGATCGGTTGGATGCGCAAGGAGTTCGCGGGGCGGAACTCCGGGGTCTGGTGCAACCGGATCGACGTGCAGGTCCGAGCGGACCGGATCGCCAAGGGGGTACTCGAGGAGGACTCGATCCTCGGCGATTTCCTGCGGTCGCTGCCGGAATGGGAGCAGGACACGACTCGGGAACTCGATCTCTCGGGCTTCCGCCGACTGTCGACCGAGCTGCAGGGGGCGGGGATCGCCGAACGCCTCGATGCGTTCGATCGAGCGGAACTGCTGGGGCGAGTCCGACGAGCGGGGATCGAGCTGCTCGGAGGGAGCGGCGGCTGAGCGCCGGCAAGGCGAAAGTTCCTCGCGGCGCATGACGCGTCGCGGCGGAGCGCAAGGGGGACGTCCGTCGCGACGGTTCGACGACCGAGCGGCGATGCGGGACGCGAGAGGGATCTCGACGCGAGGTGGCGAAGGTGAAGATCACGGATCTGCAGGTCGACGGGTTCGGTGTCTGGAACGAACTGACCGTCGACGACTTGTCGTCCGAGATGACCGTCTTCTTCGGCCGTAACGAGGCGGGGAAGACGACGCTGATGCAGTTCATCCGCTCGGTGCTGTACGGCTTCGAGCCGGAGCGGCGCCAGCGCTATCTGCCTCCGGTCTTCGGCGGTCTCGGAGGGGGCTCGCTCTTCGTCCACAACGGCGACCTGCGCCTGCAGGTCCAGCGGCTGGCGCGTCCCGAAGCGGATCCGACCGACGGGGATCTGGCGGTCCTTTCGTCTCAGGGGCATCAGTACGGGACCGACTATCTCGAGCGTCTGCTCGCCGGGGTGGACGAGTCGATCTACAACAACGTCTTCGCGATCGGTCTGCACGAGATCCAGGAGCTCGCGGGACTCGACGGCACCGAGGCGGCTCGGGAACTCTACAAGCTGGCGAGCGGCGTCGACCGCGTCTCGCTGATCGACGTGATGAGCGAACTGGAGCGGCGCCGCAAGGAACTGCTCGAAGGGGCCGCGCCGACTCCCGCCGCGCCGACTCGATCGTCCGGCCGCGCCGCCGAGAAACCGGTCGACGTCGAAGCGTTCGGGCGGATCGCGCAGCTGGTGCGCCGTCGCCGCGATCTCCGCAAGCGACTGGATGGCGGCGTCCACTCGGGACGCCAGTGGGTTGCCCTGATCGAGCAGCGCCGCGATCTCGAACGTCAGGTCCGCGAGCGGAAGGACGAACTGTCGAGTCTCGAACAGCAGTCGCGGGTGCTCGAACTGGCGATCCGGATCGAGCCGACGGTGCGGCGATTGCGCGCGGTCGAAGAGGAACTCGACGCTCTTTCGCGCCTGCCGGACGAACGCGACGTCGATGTCGAAAAGCTCCAGAAGCTGCAGCAGCGACTGCAGGAATACGATCGGCAGCTCGATCAGGTCGGGGCCGAAGCGGAAGGGGTCAAGCGATCGGCCGACCGATTGCCGCTGAACCGCAACCTGTGGAAACAGGCGTCCCGAATCGAGGCGCTCGGCGAGCATCAGACGCTGATCGGCTCGCTCGGTCGTCAGGCGGAACGCCTGCGCGAGGAGAGCCGGCGGCTGGAAGAGGAGCTGGAGGAGTTCGGTGCGGCGAAGGATGCGGGGCGGATCGACCGTGCCACGCTCGCCAAGCTCGCCGGCCCCGCCAAGGGGGTCCGTTCCCGCCGCCGCGATCTCGAGCACGCCGAACGCGATCTTGCGGCGGCCGAGGAAGAGGTCGCCCGGCAGCGGACGATGCTCGACGACGCGATGGTGTCGCATGACTGCGAGTCGCTCGGGGATTCGTTCCACGAGGCGGGGCAGTTGGTTCATCTGCTCAAGAAGCGTCAGGGGATCGACGAACGGATCGATCGGCTGACGCAGCAGCGGAAGAGCTCGGAAGCCGATCTCGACGAAGCGATCCAGAACCAGGTCTTCTCGCCCGAGCGGCTGTTCGTCGTCGGCGGCTTCGTCGTCGTCGGCGTCGCGCTGGTGCTCGGCGGCTGGTCGCCGTTTCTCGTCCGATGGCTGGAGCCGAACCCGCTCCTCGGGTTCTTCGGCTGTGCCGTCGTGCTCGCCGGTCTGGGGCTGAAGAAGTACTGGGAGTACGAGGCGCAGGATCAGGTCGATCGGGCGAAGCAGGTCTTCGATCGCGCGAACGACGAGATCGCCAAGGCGAAGCAGGAACGGGACGACCTCGATCGGACCCTCCCTGCCGGACTCGGTCAGGTCGACGGACGTCTGAACGAGGCGCAGCGCCGGCTGAGCGTGCTCGAGAAGCTGTTGCCGCTCGACGGACGAGTCGCCGAGGCGGCGGGGCATCGGGACCGGGTCCGCGAGCGGGTCGAACAGGCTCGCGCCGAAGTGAAGCGCGCGGACGAGCGATGGCGCGAGTCGTTGCGGGCATTCGGTCTGGCCGCCGACCTCTCTCCCGTGCAGGTCCGTCAGCTCTCGGAACGGAGCGGTCAGATCGAAGCGACTCGGCAGCGACTGCAGGACACGCGCCGACAGCTCGAACAGTACGACGAGGATCTCGACGCGATCCGCCTGCGGGTCATCACCGTCCACGAGGACCTCGGTCTGGAACTCGACTCGGACGACACGCTCGACATGCTCAAGCAGCTCGAAGCCGAACTGCGCGGGCAGCGGACGCTGATGGAGCAACGACAGGAGTTCGCTCGACAGTATCGCGAGCTGCGCGAACGACGGACGAAGATCCATCGCCGCCTGCAGCGGCTGAAGCTGCTGCGGACTCAGCTCCTTTCGAAGGTCGGCGCGGCGAACGAGTCGGAGTTCCGCGGCTTGGCCGAGAAGCATCGGATCCGCCGCGAACGACTGGCCGAGGTCGAGTCGCTGCAAGGGAAGATCCGGACGGTGCTCGCCGAGCAGGTCGATCGGGACGCGGTCGTCGCCGCCGTCGATCGCGATTCGGCCGCACGACTCGAGGTCGAGTGGGAGACGCTCGGCAAGAAGATCGACGAGGTGAAACGCGAACAGGAACGGCTGCATGAGGTGCGCGGAGAACTGAGCCAGCAGATCAAGCAGCAGGGGGAAAGCGACGATCTCGAACGCGCACGACTCGAACTGAGCGAGATCGAAGGGGCGATCGACGAAGCGATCGGCGACTGGCAGGAGCTGGCCGCGACCGGCCGGATCCTGGAATCGCTGCGCGAATTCTACGAGGCGCATCGGCAGCCCGAGACGCTCAAGAATGCCTCGAAGTACCTGGCCAAGATGACCGGCGGGCGCTACGTCCGTCTGTGGACTCGGATGGTCGGCAACGCCCTGCTGGTCGACGGCCCGGAAGACGAGGGGTTGTCGATCGAGGTGCTCAGTCGCGGCACTCGCGAAGCGGTCTTCCTCGCCCTGCGGCTTTCGTTGGTCGACGCCTATCGTCGCCGGGGCATACGCCTGCCGATGGTGCTCGACGACGTGCTGGTCAACTTCGATGCCGAGCGGGCTCGGCTGGCCGGCGAAGTGCTCCGCGATTTCGCTCAGCAGGGACATCAGCTGCTGATGTTCACCTGCCACGCTCACATGTCCGAACTGTTCGACGGCCTCGGCTGCGACGTTCGCGTGCTGCCGTACCATCGCGACGTCGTCCATCGAGCCGCGACGGTCGTCACCAAGGCGGATGATCACGTGATCCTCGAGGAGCTCGACGACGAACCGCCGACCGTGTCGCAGACCGCGATCGAACAGATCGAGGAGCTCGAGCAGACGTTGGAAGAGGCACTGACCGAAGAGCCGGTCGAGCCGGAGCCGGTGCCCGAGCCGGTGGTCGAGCTGCCGAAGCGGCGCAAGAAGAAACGC
>CAZZBI010000044.1:4651-22480 GCA_964652385.1 uncultured Pirellulaceae bacterium
CCCGCGACCGGAACCGGAGGTGATCGAGGAACCGGTGATCGAGGAACCGATCGAAACGGAGCCGGAACCGGAAGCGGTCACGACCGCTCGTCAGCGCAATCGTTGGGATGCCCCGGGACTCTGGTTCCAGGAAGAGTCGCTGGACTGAAGACGCTCGGCGGCGACGGCCGCGGGGCTCCGCGCCTTCCCTCCGCGCCCTCCCAGCCCGCCGCGTCAGCAAGGGGATCTCCGCGCCCTCCCAGCCCGCCGCGTCAGCAAGGGGTCTCCGTGCCCTCCCTCCGCGTCCTCCCAGCCCGCCGCGTCAGAAAGGGGGTCTCCGTGCCCTCCCTCCGCGCCCTCCCTCCGCGTCCTCCCAGCCCGCCGCGTCAGCAAGGGGGATCCGCGCCCTCCCTCCGCGCCCTCCCAGCCCGCCGCGTCAGCAAGGGGATCTCCGTGCCCTCCTCTGCCCGCACTCTGAAACCGTGAGCGGACGCACGACGTAGCCCCGGTCTTTCCGAGCCGAGGGGGTGCGACGTCGACGCCGGTCGAGCTGCGTCGCTTCGCGAAGTCGCGACATCTCACGGCCGCGCGTCGGGGACGACGCGGGCCCACGTCCGAGGCGCCGCGTTCACGAGGTCGATGCGACCGAACAGCGGACGTTCGACGTGGCCTTGGGCTCTCCGGCCCCACGACTGAGCGCGAAGATCATTTCTCGCGGGTCCGAAGCCGTTCGAAGTAATCGCGGACGTGGTCGCGTCGCGAACGGGGGAGGCGTTGTTCGCCAACCGGATCGGTTTCTTCCGACAACGCTTCGGCAATCGCCTCACGAGTCGACAACCGACTGTCTCCCGATCGATTGGGACCGCCGGCCGGTCCACCGACGACCACTTCTCCCGACTGGGGATCGGTTTCGTTGCGCGATTCGAAGGTGCCGTAGTCGGATTCGCTTTCGGCTCGCTCGCCGCGCCCGTTCCCTTCTCCCTCCCCCTGCCCCGGAATTCCTTCCCGATTCCGCTCTCCTCCGCGCCCTCGGCCACCGCGAGGCTGGGGTCCTCCGTCCTCATCACCTTCGCGCTGCAGACGCCCCTTGAGGTCGCCGATCCGTTCGAGGGCGCCGTCGATCGTTTCGAGCTCTTCCGACGCCTGGCGAGCCGCTTCGATCTCCTGACGGATCTCGTCGAGTGCCTGTCGTGCTTCGGCATCAGCCTGTTCGGCTCGTTCGCGAGCCGCATCGGCCTGTTGCTGCTGCTCGGCCGCTTCGGCGGCGGCCTGCTGCGCCTGACGCTCCGCCTGCTCGGCCCGCTCGCGCGCCTGTTCGATCCGCTCGGCTCGCTCTTCCGGAGTCTCCCCCTCGGGCCCCGGTGACGACTCGGCCGCTTCGGCTTCGCTGCGCGCGGCTTCGGCGGCAGCCTGCGCTTCATCGGCCGCCTGGGCCGCCTGTTCGGCAGCCGCAGCGGACTGGGCCGCTTCCCGCTGCGCCTCGGCCGCTTCATCCGCCTGGCGGGATGCCTCGGCCAACCGCTCGGCCGCTTCTTCCAGCCGCTCCGACCCGGCAAGTCCTTCGCGTTTCCGCTCCAGCTCGGCGGCTTCTTCGCTGCGTCCTTCGGCGCGGGCTCTTTCGATCCGCTGGTCGAGATCCTCGCGTTCGGCGCGGGCCCGCTCGGCTTCGGCGCGAGCCGACTCGGCGAGATCGGCGAGCTGGTCGGCGACCGCTTGCCGCTCCGCTTCCGAGATCTCTCCGTCGCTCCAGTCGCTCATCAGCTGCTCGAGCGCCTCGGCCGCCCGTGCGAAATCCCCTTCCTCGAGCGCCTCGACCAACCGATCGGCCGGGCCCGAGGCGAGTTCGCCGAGTTCGCGAAATGCATCGCGCATCTTCTCGGCGTCGCCGAGTTGCCGTGCGCGCTCCTGGAGCTTTTCCTTGAGATCGTTGATCTTGGCGAGCGACGACTCGCGGTTCGGCGCGTCGCTTTCCGAGCCGCGAGCCGCCTCGTTGCGCAGTCGCTCGAGCATCGCTTCGGTTTCGGACAGCCCCGCTTCCTCGGCTTGGCGAGCCGATTCCTCGAGCACTTCGATCAGCGCCTGGTCGACCTCCTGTCGAGTCGTCTCGTCCATCGGCGCTGCGGCAGCGATCGGATCGATCGGACGGGCCGTCGCATCGGGGATCAGGAATCCGATCATCGCGCCGACGATCAGCAGCAGGAACGCCCCGGCGGCGGTGCGCGGAATCCGAACGGGAAACGAGTCGCCGAGATCGAGCCCCTGCAACTTGCGCTCGGCATCCTCGATCAGCAGTCGACCGATCGGCGCGTCGCGCAACTCGGGAGGGAGCGTCAGTGCGGAAGAGGTCCGTTCGGCAAGCTCCAGTCGCCGATCGATCTCGACCGCGGCATCGAGCGGTCCCCGGCGGCTCCACCGCAATCGCCCCTCGACGATCGCGGCAGCCAGGATCGCGGCGGCCGAAATCCAGAGGAGCGGCCAGAAGTCGACGGCCCAATCGGGACGCTGCCAGACGACGAGCTTCGGCAGGAGGATCGGCAGGAACGCCGGCAAGGCGAGCACCAGCAGGACGGTCGGGAGCAGGTCCCAACGCCGTTGCCGAGTCAGACGCCCCTCGGCGAATCGGACCTGATCGTGAAGGACCGACATGCGTGGTTCTCCGTGACCGGTCGCCGTCGGCGTCGCGACGCCGGGACGATCAGGCTCGTTCCTCACCCGTATCGAGCACCGCCATGAAGGCCTTCTGCGGGATGTCGACCGAGCCGACCGACTTCATCCGCTTCTTGCCTTCCTTCTGCTTGGCCCAGAGCTTCTTCTTGCGCGAGATGTCGCCGCCGTAGCACTTGGCCGTGACGTTCTTGCGGAGCGCCTTGACCGTCTCGCGAGCGATGACGCGCGAGCCGATCGCCGCCTGGACCGCCACCTCGAACATGTGCCGATCGATCTCTTCCTTCAGCTTCTTGCAGACCTGACGGCCGCGCCGTTCGGCGTCGGCTCGATGGCAGATCACGCTGAGCGCGTCGACCGGCTTGCCGTTGACCAGGATATCCATGCGCACCAGGTCGGCCGTCTGGTAGCCGACCAGGTCGTAATCCATCGTACCGTAACCGCGCGTCATGCTCTTGAGCTTGTCGTGCATGTCGTAGATGACGTCGGCCAGCGGGAGGTCGTACGTCAGCATGATGCGGGTCGGCGACAGGTACTCGGTGCCGCGCTGGACTCCGCGGCGATCGTTGCAGAGCTTCATCACCGCGCCGACGAACTCCCCCGGCACGACGATGTTGACGCGGACGATCGGCTGGCGGAACTCCTCGATCTGTCCCGAGTCGGGGACTTCCTGCGGACGATGGATCTCGAGCGTCTCGCCCGACCGAGTCAGGATCTCGTAGGTGACGTTCGGTGCGGTCTGCACCAGGTCGATGTTCGCTTCCCCTTCCAGTCGCTGCTGGATGATCTCCATATGCAGCAGGCCGAGGAAGCCGCAGCGGAAGCCGAAGCCGAGCGCCTCGCTCGACTCGGGCTGGAATTCGAAGCTCGGGTCGTTGATCGAGAGCTTGGTCAGCGCGTCGCGCAACTCCTCGAAGTCCTGTCCGTCGGACGGATAGAGGCCGCAGTAGACCATCCGTCGCGGCTCCTTGTAGCCTTCGAGTGCCGGAGCCGCTCCGTCCCCCGGAACGCTGACGGTGTCGCCGATCTTGACCTTGTCGAGACTCTTGATGTTGCAGATGACGTAACCGACTTCGCCGGCGCGCAATTCCTCGCACGGACGCCGCTTGGGCGCGAACTGTCCCAGCTCCAGCACTTCGTGCGTGTAGCCGGTCTGCAGGAAGCGGATCTTCTGTCCGCGCCGGATCGTCCCCTGCATCAGACGCAGGTAGGTGATCGCGCCGCGATAGTCGTCGTAGTGCGAGTCGAAGACCATCGCCTGGAGCGGCGCCTCGGCATCTCCGGTGGGAGGCGGAATCCGGTCGATGATCGCGCGCAGCAGACCGTCGATGCCGATGCCCGACTTGGCGCTGACCCGGACGACGGTCGACGGATCGATTCCCAGCGACTGTTCCATCTCGAGCGCCACTTCGTCGGCTCGCTGATGGACCAGATCGATCTTGTTGATGACCGGGATGATGGTCAGGTCGTGCCCCATTGCCGCATAGACGTTCGCCAGCGTCTGGGCCTCGACCCCCTGAAACGCGTCGACGACCAGCAACGCACCTTCGCAGCACGCGAGCGAGCGCGACACCTCGTAGGCAAAGTCGACGTGCCCCGGCGTATCGATCAGGTTCAGTTCGTAGGTCCGTCCGTCCTGGACGTACTTGAGCGCGACGGCGCGCGCCTTGATCGTGATCCCGCGCTCCCGCTCGAGATCCATGTCGTCGAGCAGCTGCTCCTTCATCTCGCGCGACGCCACGGTGCCGGTCTGCTCGAGCAGCCGGTCGGCCAGGGTGCTCTTCCCGTGGTCGATGTGCGCGATGATGCAGAAGTTGCGGATGTCTTCGTTGCGGATGGTCATGTCTCGAGCCTCGTGTTCACGAGGCCTGCTTGCGATGGTTGAGGCGGGCCAGGCCGGCCGCGCCGATGTAGCCGGCATCTCCGCCCAGCGCCGCGAACCGGAGCGCCGTGCGAGCCGCCTGGACCGGGAACGTCAGGCGGCGGAACTCGGCGGTGACCCGCGCGAGGAAGCGTTGTCCGAGCGGATGAGCGGCGCCGCCGAAGTTCATCGCGCCTCCCAGAATCACCGCCTCGGGATCGATCACGTGAGTCACGGTGGCGACTCCCAGGCCGAGACGAACGGCCAGGTCGTCGATCAGTTGCAGCGCCAGCGAATCGCCCGCTTCCGCTTCCTTGGCGACTTCCAGAGCGGTCAGCGACTCGGGGGCGATTCGCGCCAGCGACGACCGCTCCCCCGCCGCCAGGCGTTCGCGGACGATCGCCACCAGCGCCGTCGCGCTCGCGTAGGCTTCGAGATGCCCCGGCTTGCCGCACGAGCAGCGCCGCGCCTCGGCGGTCGTGTCGATCACCACATGCCCGAACTCGGCACCATGGCTGTGGGCGCCGTCGATCGACACGTCGTCGACGATCACGCCGCCGCCGACTCCGGTCCCGAGCGTGAACAGGCAGATGCTCTGATGCTCGCGACCGGCGCCGACCCAGAACTCGCCGTACGCTGCCGCTCCCGCGTCGTTCGCGAAGGTGACCGGACGTTCGCACGCTTCGGCCAAGGCATCGCGAATCGGGAAGTTGCGCCAGCCGGGGAGATTCGGCGGCTCGAGAATCAGCCCCGCGGGGATGTCCATCGTCCCGGGCGTGCCGAGTCCGACCGCAACGACATCACCGACGTCGACCCCTCGTGCGTCGGCGAGACCTCTCAGAGCCGTTGCGATCCGCCGCACCGCGTCGGGAACTCCCGTCTCGTCGGCCGTCGGAATCTTCGTCGCTCCGAGCGTCCGGCCGAGATCATCGACGATCCCGATCTTGATCGTCGTGCCGCCGACGTCGACGCCCGCGTAAAGCGGCCGCCGGGCATCAGCAACAGAGACGAGCGGGGTGGACATGGAAATCGGACGCCTGAATCGATGCGGGATCGGACGAGGGGAACGATCGGTCGAACCGAACGACGATCGCCGCGTCCCCCTGCAGGGTCGAATCGTATCATCGACCCCGCCTCGACGCCTCGATCGGGCGATTTCGCCTGGCCGGCGAGGTCGACCGAATCCGACCGGGCGATGCCCCCCTCGGAACGCCGCTCCGACGAACCGCTGCTCCTGCGTCGCACCGATCGCTCGGACCGCTCACGGTAACAATTCGCCGGGGGCCTGCCAGGGGGCAAGTGGTCGCATCGGGGGGATCGGCGCCGGCCCGATCTGCTGCTGCGGAAGAAGTCCCGCTGCGCCCCCGAGCGGTCCCGTCGATCAGTCCGCGACTCGCTCGATCGTGCAGGGAACCCCCTTCGAGAGCGTCTGGTGGATGATGCAGTAGCGCTCGGTCAGTTCGAGCAGCTTCGCCACCTGCTCGTCGGTGGCATCCGACCGGAAGGCGAGCTTGAGCCGGATCGCCTGGAAGCCGACCGGCACGCTCCGATCGACCCCCATCGTCCCCCGAAAGTCGACATCCCCTTCGGCCGTGATCCGGACGTCGGTCAGCGGGAGCCCCAGGGCGGTCGAGACGACTCCGAGCGTCACGCCGGCGCAAGCGACGAGCGACTCGAGCAGCATGTTGCCGGCGCAGGCATGCGAGCCATCTCCGCCGGTGTTGATGTGCAGCCCGGCCGGGATCGTTCCGAGATGACTCGCCACTTCGCAGACGGTCGGGTTCTGCTCGGCCAATACCCCCTCGGCACGAAGCGTCCGCCAGGCGCTCTCCGGCGTCTCGCGGTAGCGGCGCTTGAGCGGCGCCTGGTTGGCACGGATCGTTTCGGCATCCACTCGCTCGATCTCCTCTCGCGGCTCGGCGTTGCCTGTCGGCTCGTCGCGACAGGGGGGCGGAGTCGTCGGCCGGCGACACTTCGCGAGTCGCTTCCCGAACCGGTCGACGTTCGGTAGGGCGACCGCCACGCGCGGCCGATGCTCGACGCAATCCGCTCAGACCGTCTCGACAAAGACGCCGCGCTTGCGACGTTCGGCGCGCCGGGCGTTGTCGATCATGTCGGCGACTTCCTTGACCCGGTCGATGCCGCGCAGGGTCAGCTCGGGATTGCTGACGTCGCTCGAGCGGATCGAGACGTCGCCGACACCGAGCATCGCCTGGACGATCCCCTGCTTGTAGATGACGTCGTCGACGTCGATCAGTTCGATCCGGTCGTTGGTCCGATTGAGGATCCCGGCGCGGTGCTTCAGACGCTGGTTGGTCAGTTCATAGGCATAGCCGAGCTTGCGGATCGCCCACTGACCGATGGTGATGGCCCACAGGATCGCCGCGATCGCTCCGGTCACGAGCACGCCGACTCCGCCCAACAGCAGACCGATGACGATCAGTACGACGGTCAGCAGTGCGACGCCGACCCACTGGCCGATCATCGCCTTGCCCGAGTAGCTGCCGGTCCAGAGGACCGTTTCCTGTTCGTCCGGGACCGGATTCGGTTTCATCGAGATGTTCTCTGTAGGGGGCACGTGTCGGCGAGCGTCGCGCGGCTGGATCCGGCGCAACGGATCGGACCGTGGATTCGTCGCCGCAGGCCGATTCTTCGCTCGACCGGTCGAACGAAGCGGCGACGTGTCCGCTCATTGTGAATCGCGTGCGGGCAGGATGCCAACGGGTGGGCGACGCGAACGAACGTTTCCGATTCCGTGATTCGTAGCGCCGTCACGCTCGGATCGCCCTGCCCGATCGCTTCGGCAACCGTTAGACTGCTCGGCGTTCGGGCAATGTCGGTCGGCGCTCGCCGCCGCGTTTCTCGAACGGACTCGAAGCGGCGTCCGAACCCGACTGCCGTTTTCGGAAGGGGGCCGGCGACGATGAAGTGTCCCTACTGTCGCGAAGACAACGACAAGGTGGTCGATACCCGCGCGGCCGAAGACGGCTACACCATCCGTCGTCGGCGACTGTGCGTCTCGTGCGACCGCCGCTACACCACCTACGAACGTCCGGCCGAGTTCGACCTGAAGGTGGTCAAGAAGAACGGCGAGCGGGAGGCTTTTCAGCCCGAGAAGATTCGGGACGGGCTCCGCAAGGCGTGTTGGAAGCGGCCGATCTCGGACGACCAGATCCTCGCGGTCGTGCAGCAGGTCGAACAGGAAGTCTTCGGTCGCTACGAGAACGAGCTCGACAGTCGCGAGCTCGGCGAGATCGTGATGCGCTATCTCGCGCAGGTCGATCAGGTCGCGTATGTTCGCTTCGCGAGCATCTATCGCGAGTTCAAGGATGTCCGCGACTTCGTCCAGGAACTCCGGCCGATGCTCGCTCGCCCCGGCGAAGCGAACCGGAGCAACGGCGAGCCGTCGCGAGGGAGTGTCGATCCGCCGCGCGGAAACGTCGAGACGAACCGTTCGTGACCGCGGCACGATCGGTCGCGCGGAATCGCGTCTCGGGTCACTCCGAGTCGGTCTCGTTTCGGCGGAAATCGCCGCTCTTTCCGCCCGACTTCGCTTCCAGACGGATCGGTCCGATCGTCGGCTCGCGGTCGATCGACTTGATCATGTCGTAGACGGTCAGCGCGGCGAGCGAGGCCGCCGCGATCGCTTCCATCTCGACGCCCGTTCGGCCCGTCACCGACACCTCCGCTTCGATCCCGAGCGTCCGGTCTCCGCGAGGCACCAGATCGACTCGGACCGAATCGAGCGGGAGCGGATGGCAGAGCGGGATCAGGTCGCCGGTCCGTTTCGCCCCTTGGATGCCGGCGATGCGGGCGATCTGCAGCACGTCCCCCTTGGCGATCGAGCGATCGAGGATCGCACGCAGCGTCTCGGGACGCATCGAGATCGCTCCCGACGCCACCGCGACGCGACGGGTGATCGGTTTGGCGCCGACATCCACCATCACGGCTCGCCCTTGCGAGTCGAAGTGGGTCGGGCGAGGCGCAGCGGCGGGAGTGCGCGAGGGATCGTCGGCGGTCATCGTCGAACCAGCGTTGTGCGGAGAAAGACGCGCCGGACGGATCGGCGTCCGAGCGAGGTCGTGGGCGAGACGCTGCGTCAGCCTGATCGATCGGTGCGGCGGAAGCCAGTGTCCGCTGGCGACGATCCGGTTCCGATCGGCGCACGAAAAAACCGCCACGAGGGTCCATCGTGGCGGTCTTTAGCGTTCGGCGGCGATATCCGAAATCAGACCAGTTCCTTGCGGGCCCCGATCAGAGTCCGCAGGCGCTGGGCCAGCAGGCTCGCATCGAACGGCTTCTTGAACGTCTCGTTGATCGCCGAGCGGTCGAAGCTCATCGGGCTGCCGTCGTCCGGCAGCAGGGCGATGAGAATCGTCTCGGCGAAATCCGCGTTCTTCCGCAGGTTCTGACAGATCTGCAGCGCCTCGACCTTGCCGATCGAGAAGTCGCAGATGATCGCGTCCGGATGGAAGCTTTCGGCCTGAATCCCCGCTTCGAAACCGCTCGAGGCCACAGCGACCCGGAACGCCTTCTCGACGGGAAGCTCCCGCTTCAGATTCTCGATCAGGACCTGGTCCTGAGCGACGATCAGCACCTTGGCCATGGCCTCGTCTTCGAGGTCACCCAACGGCATCCCATGTTCCTTGAGGAACCTGATCAGATACTCGCGAGGGATCCGACGGTCCTGAGAACCGGGGATGCGATAACCCTTCAAACGACCCGAATCGAACCACTTGCTGACCGTGCGCGGGGCCACTTTGCAGATCTTGGCGACCTGACCAGTCGTGAACACCTTCATCGCAGGCTCTCCATGAACATCTTCGTGACTCGTATCGCTCGTCAACGACCGAAGTCGTCGACGAGTTCTGCCCCGTGCCGCGCGAGTCGATCCGAAATCGGTCGATCCATCAGCCGCTCTATCGAGAGACCGACTCGCGAAACATCTGGGTCGGGGCAATCCGTTCGCTTCTGGTGGTTTGGGCTCAGGTCCCTCTGATCCGCGCCACAAAGATTGAAATCGGTGAGTCCGCGGTCGACCGGAACGCGCACGATCCCTTCGCGGGCGGGCGATGGGGAACATGCGAATCCGCGATCGGCGGACTCGAGGTACGGCGTCGATGCAAGAGACGAACGCGCCGTCCGACGGCGCTTCGGGTCAGCGCGCCGTCGTCAGGTCGGCAGAATGCCGATCGAGTTCATCCCCCCTGTGAAGTTCGTCCCGTGCGTCTCGACTTCCCGTGCTTCATGCGCGGTGATCGAGCGGGGCGCCCCTCACGGAACGTAATTTCGTTAAGACGACGGTCTTCTCTTTAGCGAGAATGACCGAACCGAACGGGACCGCCGGGATAACGGCTGCAAGCCGCAAGAGGGTCGAGAGAAGCTCCGTGGCATCGCGCGGCGACTTCAGCCGAACTCGCCGCCGACTCCTGCGAAACGAAGAAAAACCGTCGGTCAAGTCGCGGAGGATGCTAGCGATCGCGCCT
Source organism: uncultured Pirellulaceae bacterium (assembly GCA_964652385.1). Taxonomy (GTDB): domain Bacteria; phylum Planctomycetota; class Planctomycetia; order Pirellulales; family Pirellulaceae; genus UBA11682. The sequence continues at coordinate 14,642 of CAZZBI010000044.1, forward strand.
GCTGCCGGTCGGCGCGCGAACGCGGCGCCCCGTTCCGAACCGGAGCGCCGACAGCGACTCGCACCGAGATGCCACGCCGAGCAACGCGGCCTTTTCGCGCGAGCAGCTCGGCCGATTCGGCGCGATCAGCTCTTCGACTGACGAAGCACGGCAATCGCCAGTTCGGCCAGCTGCTTCGGATCGACCGTGTTCGGCGCCTCGGTCATCAGGTCCATCGCGCGCTGCGTCTTGGGGAACGCGATGCAGTCGCGGATGTTGTCCAAGCCGCCGAAGAGCATCACGACCCGATCGATCCCCAGCGCGATGCCGCCGTGCGGCGGTGCGCCGAAGCGAAGCGCATCGAGCAGGAACCCGAATCGACGGACCGCTTCCTCCTCGTCGAGCCCGAGCAAACCGAAGACCTGCTGCTGGATCTTCGAGTCGTGGATCCGGATCGTTCCTCCTCCCGCCTCGTAGCCGTTGATCACCAGGTCGTACGCCTTGGCGCGGCAACCCTTCGGATCATCGGCGAGCTTGGCGAGGTCCTGATCGCGCGGGGCGGTGAACGGGTGATGCATCGCCACCCAACGCCCCTCTTCCGCATCCCAGTCGAACATCGGGAACTCGACGATCCACGACAGATGCATCGAGTCGGGATCGTACAGCTTCAGTTCGGCCGCCAGGCGTCGACGCAGGCCGTTGAGTGCGCGGCAGGTCACCTCCCACGCATCGGCCACCAGCAGGATCAGGTCCCCCGGTTTCGCCGCGAACCGCTCGGCGATCCTCGTCAGCATCGCCCCGTCGAAGTTCTTGGCGATCGGCGACGCGAGCGTCCCATCCGCTTCGACCTTGAACCAGGCGAGTCCCTTGGCGCCGTGATCGTTGCGGACGAACTCGGTCAGTTCGTCGATCAGCTTGCGCGAATAACGGTCGGCCGCACCGACCGCGCACAGTCCGCGGACGAATCCCCCCTCTTCGGCCGTTCCGCGGAAGACGCGGAAGTCGCAAGCCGCCGCCAGATCGGTGATGTCGACCAGTTCCATGCCGTACCGCAGGTCCGGGGCGTCGTGCCCGAACCGCCGCATCGCTTCGTCGTAGGTCATCCGCGGCAGCGGCGTCGTGATCTCGACCCCCTTGAGCTCCCGCATCAGCTTCGCCATCAGTCCGTCGATCATCCCCATCACGTCGTCCGAGTCGACGAACGACATCTCGACGTCCAGCTGCGTGAACTCCGGCTGGCGATCGGCTCGAAGGTCCTCGTCGCGGAAGCAGCGCGCCACCTGCACGTACCGGTCGTAGCCGGCGACCATCATGATCTGCTTGTAAAGCTGCGGAGACTGCGGCAGCGCGTAGAACGATCCGGGATGAACACGACTGGGGACCAGATAATCCCGTGCCCCTTCGGGAGTGCTTCGCCCGAGAATCGGCGTCTCGACGTCGATGAAACGATGTTGCTCGAAGTAGTCGCGCATCCGCTTGATGATCGCGCTGCGCAGCTCGAGCGTTCGCTGCATCTTCGGGCGACGCAGATCCAGGTAGCGGTGCTTCAGGCGGAGGTCTTCACCCGGGAGCTCCTTCTGACCGGGAAGGAACGGAGGGGTCGCCGACGGATTCAGGATCGCCAGACTCGTGACATGCACTTCGATCTCGCCGGTCGCCAGTCGCGGGTTCTCCTGGCCGGCCGGACGCGGATGGACCGTTCCGGTCGCTCGGATCACGAACTCGCGTCCCAATTCCTTGGCGACCGCCAGATCGGCGGCGGACGAGTCGGGGGTGACGCAGACCTGCGTGACGCCGTAGCGATCCCGCAGGTCGATGAACATCCCCTTGCCGTGATCGCGAGTCGTGTCGACCCAGCCGCAGAGGGTCACCGTCTTGCCCGAATCGGTCGCTCGCAGATCGCCGCAGGTATGGGTCCGATACACATCCGTCTCCTGGTCGTGCCTCACCCGACTCGCGCCCCGGCCGACCGATCGGCCTCCGTGACGCAAGCAGAGCGGGCATTCTAGACGTCCCGCTCCGAGGCGCGAAGGTTCCGTGTTCACCCGGCCGCGGGCGTCGGAATCGACCTCCCTCAGGGAGCGATCGGCCGTCGGTGCGGCGGCGCGGTCGCTTCACCTGCGAACGCCGTTCAGGTTCCCGACTCGTTGCTCGACTCGCCGCGCAGGTCGACCACCTCGACCGACAGCCCCTCGCCGAGCAGCGTCGCGAAGTGCCGATCGACCAGCGCCGTCTCCTCGTCCCGGCAAGCGAACGGATCGTCCGTCGTTCGACTCTTGAACAGGATCAGCCGTCCGATCCGCCAGCGGCGCGCCAGCCACGCCGCGATCGAATCGCTCGTGACGCTCCAGTCGCGCGGCAAGCGGTCGACCGATCGGAGCAAGCCGGTCGCGTCGACGACTCGCCACCCTTTTCCCTCCGGCCACTCCCCTCGATCCGGACGTCGCGCATCGATCCGCGGCAGCTCGAGTCGCGAGGCGATCTCGGCCGCGGAAAGGGACATCAGATCGATCGCTCGCCAATGCGCTTCGGCATCGGTCCATCCGAATCGCCGTTGATCGCGTCGCAGGGCATCGACGCGCGGGCCCCCTCCGGCGATCAGCAGCCCTTCGGGAGCCGAGCCCCGCGCCTGCCACCTTTCGAATCGCTCCCGCAACTCGCTCAGGTCGAACAGACTTCCGCCGAGTTTCGCGATCATCGGCACGCGACTCGACAGATCGGCGCCCGGACCGGCCCCTCGCCGACTCGTCGCACTCATCCGTCGATTCCTCGGTCCCTAGCCCCGAACGTCGTGCGCGCCAAGCGAGCCACGGCATGAGCCGGCGCCGCACGAGCGATCCCGGGATCGAACCGATCGGCAAGATCGAGGATCGACGCTTCGGGAAACCGCCGACTCGACAGCGCCGCCGCAAAGCGACTCCCCTCCCCCGCGGTCATGACGACCGACGGACTGCCGACTCGATCGCTCACCCGCCGGATCGCGCGGTCGATCAGCGTCCGGTGGCGATCGTCGATCTGCGCCGCCAACGCGCGCGCCTCGTCGAGCGTCACGCCGTTGCGATCCTCGCCGAGCATTCGGACCAGGCGATCCCACGCATGTTCGCGCAGAGCAGGACGGCCGTCGGCCGTCGACCGGTCGTTCGGGTCCTCGTCGATCCGGCCGAGCAGCAGATGGGCATCCAGCGAGGTCGCGAACCGCTCGGCCGCGACGGGAATCCGCTCGCCACGCAACGTCAACGAACGCACGATCGCCGCGATCGGCGTTCGTCGCATGCCGACATAGACCAGTTCGCCCGACGCCAGCCGTTCGCGATCGGTCGCACCGTGCGCGATCGAGCCGGTCGCGTCGAAAGGAATCAGGTCGGTGGTGGTCGAGCCGACGTCGATCAGCAAGCCGATCCGCGTCGACCGGTCGCCGTTCGCGGCGCCGAACAGTTTGCTCGCCAACCAGGTCGCGGTCGCGTGCCAGTTGGCCGCCGCGATCCGCTCCCAGGCGACGATCGCCTGATCGGCCTCGCGAAAACGTCGATCGGTCCCCCAATAACGCGACGGTCGCCCCTGTCCGATCCGCTCGACCGACGCGACGATCCGCTCGACCCCCTCGGCTCGCGTCCGAAAGCAATCGGCGAGCTCGCCGGTCATCGTGATCGCCAGGCCGAGCTGTCCCGACGGATCGATCGAGCGGATCGCTTCGGCCAGTCGAGGTGCGAGCCCGTCGGGATCGGCCCAGAGCGCGAACGGAAAGGCGAACGACTCGCCGCCGTCGGTCGCGAGCTTGCAGTTCGCTCCACCGATATCGAGGCCGAGCCAACCGGATGTCGAGAGATCGCTGCCGATCACTGTCCCTCCCCTATCGAACGGACGTTCTTCGTGGTCGACGGCCGATCCGTCGCATCGTCGGCCGCGACGTCGAACACCAGCGGAGTCGGATCGACGGCCAGTTCCCGTCGCCGATGATCGAAGCGATGCGGTCCGATCGGGAGCAAATCGCCGGCCAACAGCGCGTCTCCCAGGTAGGGGCCGACTCGTTGCGCCAAGCCGATCCAACTCGAAACCAGACGGGGATTCACTTCCAGTACGACATCCTCCTGCTCGTCGCGCCCCAGGATCATGTCGATGCCGAACGAGCCGCCGGCGCTCGGCAGCGCCGATACGACTCGCCGCGCCAGCCGCATCGCCCGCTGCGCCGGCGCCGCCGCGAGCGGATAGCGCCCCCCCAGATACGAGCCCGCCTCATCGATCCGTTGGACGATCGGCGGCAGGATCCGATATCCGCCCGGACCGACAAGAACGAACAAGCCGACGCTCGTGCCTTCATGCTCCTGCTCGACATGCCATCGCTCGCGCGGCCAGACGAGCGGATGCGGAATGCCGTCGATGCCGCCGGTCGAGCCCCAATCACCGGAACGCCAACGGACCATGCCGACTCCGCCGCAGCCGAACCGATCCTTGATGACGCAGCGCAGCGGTCGAGCGACCTCGGAGCGCGAATCGCTTGCGCGGGGGTTCGCGAAACCATCTGAAGACCGCTCATCGCGCATCTCCCGCGGGACCGGAATCCCCGCCTCGGCCAGCCGGCGAGTCGTCGCGGTCTTGTCCGAAGCGAGTCGAACGAACGACGAGTTGGGGGACCACAGTCGCGCGCCGCTCCGTTCGGCTCGTTCCGTCCAGCGGGCCAGACGTCCGTCCGTCTCCGGAGCGATGATGAGCAGTCCGGATCGCTTCTCCCCTTCCAGCGACGCTTCGAGCGGATCATCGGCCTCGACATCGAGCCAGCGCTCGAGTGCGTCGAGCGAGTCGATCCGGTCGACGGCGACGTCGTCCGGAGGTGGGCCGGCCTGAGGGTCCCACGCGACTCGCAGCCGGCGCCGCAGTTCGGGAGAACACGACCCGACGAGCGCCCGGATCATCTCTCGTCCCTCGCGACGCAAGGCGATCGGAAACGCCTCGTCGGTCGCTTCCGCGAACCGACCTCCCCCCACCGTGTACTCCCAGATCCGGATCGCCATCGTCGGACCGTCAGTTGGGACGGTCTCCGCGAGGGCGGATCGAAACGGCATCGAATCGCTGTCCCGCCTTCAGGACGGCGAAGGGTTGGTCGAGCTTCAGGCAGGCGCGGACGAACTCGTCGGGAGTCGTCGAGTTGAAGGTGAACATCTCGTAGTGGCAGGGGATCGCGAGGCGGGCGTCGATACGCCGCGCGAACGCCGCGGCTTCGTCACCCCAGAAGTTCCCCGAGACCTGTCGAGCGGGAGCCGCACCGTTGATCGGAAGCAGCGCGATATCGATACCGAATCCGTCGAGTTGTTCGGCCAACCCCGGACAGGCGACGGTGTCGCCGGCATGGTAGATCGACCACGGGCCGCACCGGACGACGAAGCCGAGAAAGAGGTGGCGGCCGTCACGATCGGTTTCGGGGAGTTCGTGAGCCGACCAGACGGCGTGGATCCTGAAGTTGCCGATCGAGATCGAACGTCCGGCATCGATCGGATCGAGCCGCTCGGGGGCGACTTCGCAACGGGCAGCGGCCAGCCCTCCATGCGCTTCCGGCACGACGATCCGAACTCGCGGAGAGGCCGCGATCAGCGGGCGCAGCGTGTCGCCGTCGAGATGGTCGGTGTGATGATGACTGGCCGTGACGACATCGACGAAGTCGAGTCGCTCGGGGGCGATCGGACGCGCGGTCATTCTCAGATGCGGGCGCTCCGAACCGGCATACTTGCGAGTCAACGAATCGGAGAGATACGGATCGAACAGCAGATGCTCGCCGGCATGCTGGATCAGAAAGCCGCTCTGGCCGAGCCACCACAGACGGAGACCGTCGTCGGGGCGATCGGCCGCGCGGATGTCGGTCAGCAGGTCGTCGTCCTTCAGGACCGGTTCGATCATCGTCGGACTCCGTGCGATCCTGCCGGGGTGATTGCCTGGGCCTCAAGCCGCAGCTTGTTCTTCGTCGCTCGAACCAGACGGCCCGGATGACCGGACCGAACGTCGACGCTCAAACGACGCCGATCTCGCTTCGGACCTTCGCGACTCCGGCGACCAGCTGGCGGAGCTTGACGGTCGCGGCCCAACGAGCGGTCTGACTGAGGCCGCAGTCGGGGGCGAATGCGAGTCGTTCGGCCGGGGCGAACTTCAGGCAGCGTCGGACCGCGTCGGCGATCTCGTCGACCGTCTCGAGGTGGTAGCTCTTGACGTCGACGATCCCGACGGCGACGTCGTGCGTTTCGGCGAGCGAGCCGATCAGGTCGAGTTCGGCATACTCGCGACTGGCCATCTCGAGATGGATCTCGTCGACCGGAAGCTTCGAGAAGGCGGGGAACATCGGCGCGTAGCGTCGGGGGCCGACCGCTCGCGCCTTGTAGTTGCCGAAGCAGAGATGCGTCGACAGCCGACAGCGACCGACGATCGGTGCGACGGTCCGCGCGAACAGATCGACCAGTCGTTCCGGATCGACCCGATAGGCGTAGCAGCTCATCGACGGCTCGTCGACCGTCAGCTCGGTGCAACCCGCGTCGACCAGCGCCGTCAGTTCGCGCGAGACGATCTCGCGAAGCGCTTCGGCCAGGGCCCAGCGATCGGGATAGGTCTCGTTCGGCACCAGGCGACCGCTCAGCGTGTACGGCCCGGGGACGCTGGCCTTGAGCACCGCACCGCCGCCGGGCTGCAGCACCCGAGCGACCTCGACCAGCCTGCGGTATTCGGCGACGGCTCCCAGGCCGCCGGGAGCCTCGATCGGACCGACGACCGCATGCTTGCCGCGCTGATCGTGAGCCGGCGGGCCGAAGCGGCGCGGCGGTGCTCCCTCGAGCGCCAGTCCGGTCAGATGACCGTAGAACGACAGATTGAAGTCCAGGCGAGTCTGCTCGCCGTCCGAGATGACGTCCAGGCCGGCGGCGAGCTGATCGTGAACTGCGGCGATCACCGCGTCGCGCTGCAGCTCGGCCAGATCGTCCGGGCCGAACCGTTCGAGATGCGCCGAGGCGAACTCGAGCCAGCCGGGAAACGGCAGACTGCCGATGACGGTCGTCCGTAGAGGGCGAGGTTGCATGGCACGGTCACTCCGATTCCGGGTGCTGAAACAGACGGGCCAAGCGGCGGGCGTGTTCGTCGTAGGCGCTCTCGAACATCGCCGCCGATCGCTCGGCTCCGACGACGTTGCCGGCGGCGAGCACGCGGGGGGGCTGGCCTCCTTCGACCAATCTCCTGGCCAGGTCCGCCTTGATCGCGTTGACCAACAGACACGAACCGATCGTCGATCCGGGGGCGACCTTCGCGTCGAGCCCTTCGATCGAGACCATCGCGTCCCCTTCGGGCGCGCCGGTATCGAGCACCAGATCGGCCACGTCGGTCAGCTTCAGACCGTCGGCTCGCTTCGAGCGGCACGAGGCGGCGTGATCCAGCGAGACGACGGCAACGACTCGAAGCCCTCTCCGGCGGAACTCCTCCGCCATCTCGATCGCGACCAGGCTTCCGGCGCTCGACGAGACGATCAGTGCCGAGTCGGTCGGATCGAGCACGAAGTTGCGCAGGATGCGCGCCGCGAAACCGGGGACGTTCTCGAGAAACATCGCCTGTCGCTGGCCGTTGCAGCCGACGACCGGATGATGAAACGTCATCGAGAGTTCGACGATCGGGTTGAAGCCGGGGAACGAGCCGTAACGGGGCCAGAGCTCCTCGATCGGCATCCGACTGTGGCCGGCTCCGAACGCATGGACGACTCGCCCGGCGAGGATCGATCGCGCGAACCACTCGGCCGCCGTCGAGATCGCCCCTGCTTGTGCCTCGACCCGATCGAACAGCCGTCGACTCGCCTCGAACCAGCGTCGTATGGGAGTCGCATCCGAGGAGGGGGCGGTC
>CAZZBI010000045.1:0-9397 GCA_964652385.1 uncultured Pirellulaceae bacterium
AAGCGCAGGGGTCCTTCGTGCCTCCCAGCCCGAAGCGCCAAGCGCAGGGGTCCTTCGTGCCTCCCAGCCCGAAGCGCCAAGCGCAGGGGTCCTTGGTGCCTCCCAGCCCGAAGCGCCAAGCGCAGGGGTCCTTCGCGACCTCGGTTCGAACCACACCGCGACCGACGTCCGATCGCACTCCGAACACTTTCGACGTGGCTTCCGATCGGCGATGCCGCCTACAATCGGCAGGCCTCGATCGAACGGCCGTCGGTTCGACCGGCCTCCACCTGTTGCCTTCCGCGAGGTTGACCATGCTCTCGATCTTCGGGCCGATCGAATCGGGACGGCCGTTCTGCGACGGACTGACGCGACGCAGCTTTCTGCGGATCGGTGGAGCGGCGATGGGTGGCTTGGCGCTCGGCCAGCTGCTCGAGCTGGAATCGCGCGCCGGTCTCGGCAACTCGCACAAGGCGATCATCAACATCTACCTGCCGGGAGGCCCTTCGCACCTGGACATGTGGGACCCGAAGCCCGAGGCGCCGAGCGAGATCCGAGGGGAGTTCGAAGTGATCGAAACGTCGGTCCCCGGGATTCGGATCTGCGAGCTCTTTCCGCGCGTCGCGGCGATGATGGACAAGTTCGCCATCATCCGCTCGCTGGCCGATTCGGACGGCGATCACGACTGTCACCAGTGCATGACCGGCTGGCGGAAACGCGATCGGGCTCCGGCGGGAGGCTGGCCGGCGGCGGGCTCCTGGGTCTCGCACCTGACCGACGACGGTTCGAGAACTGCCGCCCCGGTTCCGGCTCACATGGCCCTGATGTATCGGACGGGGAATCGGACGTGGGGCGAGCCGGGTTCGTCCGGTTTTCTCGGAGCGGCTCATGATCCGTTCAACGCGGTCGGGCGCAAGGCGCGCGAGCGATCGGACAGCCTGGTGCTGCAGGGAATCTCGCTCGATCGCCTGAGCGATCGGGAGTCCTTGCGGCGCTCGTTCGACGCGTTTCGCCGCGACCTCGACGGTTCGCCTCAACTCGATTCGCTCGACAGCTACACGCAACAGGCGCTCGGCATCCTGACCGACAGCAAGCTGCGCGATGCGCTCGACCTGAGTCTCGAGGATCCGGCGATCGTCGCCCGCTACGGCACCAGCGACGAGACGTTCCAGCGCGATGGCGCTCCGCGGATGATCGAGAATTTCTGCATCGCGCGGCGGTTGGTCGAAGCCGGCGCGCGCTACGTGTCCCTCAACTACAGTCGCTGGGACTGGCACGGCGGCGACGGCATGAACTTCCCGATGTCGCGCGAGGAGATGCCGCTGCTGGACGCCGGACTCTCGGCTCTCGTCACCGACCTGCACGAGCGCGGCCTCGATCAGGACGTCTCGGTGGTCGTCTGGGGAGAGTTCGGACGAACGCCGAAGATCAATTCGATGAACAGTCGCGACCATTGGCCTCAGGCCAACGCCGCGCTGCTGGCCGGCGGCGGCATGCGAACCGGCCAGGTCATCGGCTCGACGACGCGCTACGGCGAAGAACCGGCGGATCGGCCGATCCGCTTTCAGGAGGTCTTCGCGACCCTGTTCCGCAATCTGGGAATCGACGCCGGGAACGTCCGCGCTTTCGATCGCTCCGGCACCCCTCGCTATCCGATCGACCCGGCGATGGAGCCGATTCGGGAACTGATCTGAGGCTCAGCCTCGGAAAGGCCGGGCCCACGTCAGACGCGTCGCCCGACGTAGGCCCGCGTCGTCCCCGACGCGCGGCGGTGCGACAACGAGCGTTCGAGAAACAACGCTGCGTGAACCGAGTCGAAGTCGCACACCCGCGGCTCGGGACGAGCCGGGGCTACGAGGATGCGACGCTCGGCGTAGGCCCGCGTCGTCCCCGACGCGCGGCGGTGCGACAACGAGCGTTCGAGAAACAACGCTGCGTGAACCGAGTCGAAGTCGCACACCCGCGGCTCGGGACGAGCCGGGGCTACGAGGATGCGACGCTCGGCGTGGGCCCGCGTCGTCCCCGACGCGCGGCGGTGCGACAACGAGCGTTCGAGAAACAGGGCTGCGTGAACCGAATCGAAGTCACGCACCCGCGACTCGGGACGAGCCGCAGGCTACGAGGATGTTACGTGCTTCCCACGTGGCCGCGAGTCGATCGATGGATGCGATCGGGAATGCTCACGCGTCGACGGAGCCGCGTTGTTCGTGAGCCATCCGATCGAGGATCCGGAAGACGTCGCTGCTCGCTCGCTCCATCCGCGCGACGGCATCGCCGAGTCGCTCGATGTCGTCGTCCGGACCGAGGCGGTCGAAGACCTCGCGAGTCGCATCGTGCACTTCGGCATGCGGACGTCGCAGTTCCTGGTAGGCGGCGGTGGAGGAGAACCGTCGCTTACCTTCCCCCTCGTGATACCACTTGCCGAGACGGCAATGGTCCGAGTCGACGAAGGTCATCGCCGGCTTTCCCTCGAAGATGCTGAAGTAGGTGTTGACCTTCCAGAGGATGTGGTCGAGCTTCGCGAGGGTCAGGAAGAGCTGCGTATCGGCGCTGGCGGAATCCTTCGACGCCGAGCGGGTCAGCTGATTCGTCTCTTCGAGCACGCGAACGTGACGGAGGATTTCTTCGCCGACGGCGACCGCCTGTCGCTCGATGTTCGACAACAGCGACGTCGACTCGCGCGACGCCGACATGACCTGCGCGGTCTGATTGCGGATCTCGCCGACGGCATTGCGAGTCGCTTGGGAGAGCTCCTTCACCTCGTGAGCGACCACCGCGAACCCGGCTCCCGCATCGCCGGCGCGAGCCGCTTCGATCGTCGCGTTCAGGGCGAGGAGCTTCGTCTGGTCCGAGATGTCCTCGATCAGCCCGACCACCTTGGCGATGTCGGCGAGCATCGCGTCGGTCGCTTCGATCTGACGTCGAGAGGTCGAAATGTCGTCGGAGAGCTGCTGAGCGTGCCCGCTGAGCGTCGTCGACTCGCTGGCCAGCTCACCGCAGTGCCGCTCGATCCGCTCGAATCGCTGCAGGTTGTTCTCGCTCCGGGTGACCGCTTCGGTCAGATCGCTCTGGACGCCGATCAGCGCCTCACGAAGGTGCCGGTTCTCCTGATGACTCAGTCGCAGCAGTCGGCTCGCTCGCGACGACGATTCGGGGGGCATGTACGAATCGAGGGGGGAGCCGAACGCGATCGGTTCGGCGGTCGACGAATTGGGGGACATGAGGGGGGGCTCCTCGGGCAATCGAGTGGGGTGGCCGGCGACCGACCGATCGAAAGACGATCTCCTTGCCCGGAATCTAGAACACGAGGGGGCAAAGGCGAGTCGGAACGGGGGCGCCCTTGGGTCATGGCGGCATCGAAGGGAAAGGGAGCCCGGCTCGTGGCGAGCGCGGGGCGACGGGAACGCCCCGACGGATGCCTCGGGATCCCTGCCGCCCCGGGGCTCCCCACCTTCCCACGTCGCTCACGTTCCGCTCGGGCCGGCCGGTTCCGAGCCCCTCTTTTCCGCCGCGCTCCCGTCCGGGGTCGAATTCGTTCGATCGGTCGCTCGCACGTGACGATAACCGATTGACGACACGCATGTCGCATGTCTATAGTGCCGTCCGTCGTTCGGGACCGTCGGGAATCGGAGGGGACGAGAAGATGACGGACGCTCTTGCCGCGCTGGCCTGGGTACCGGGAATCGCACTGATCGCCGCGGCGACGGTGCCGGCGACGATCACGAATCGTCGCCCCCTGCGTTACGGCCGGTTCGTCACCGCCGTCGCGGCCGCCGGGTGGCTTCTGTCGATCGTCGTCGCGATCTCGGTCGGCGGAGAACCGAAGACGGTCGCGATCCTCTCGGGAATCCCGGTCGGAACCCTGCATCTGGATCCGCTGACCGGCCTGGTCGCCGGGCTGATCGGACTGCTCGGAACGGTCGTCCTGCGGTTCTCGATCCGTTACCTGGACGGCGATCCGCGACAGGGAACCTTTCTGGGACGGATGGCGTTCACGCTCGGCGCCGTCGAGCTGATGGTGGTGGCCGGTGATCTGCCGACCCTGCTCATCGCCTGGATCGCGACCAGTCTGGGGCTGCATCGTCTGCTGACCTTCCGCCACGATCGCCCCGAGGCGCTGGTCGTCGCACGGATCAAGTTCCTGACGAGTCGTTTGGGCGATGTCGCGCTGATCGGCGCGACGCTGATCGCCTGGGACCTGTACGGCACGCTCCGCTTCGACGAGCTGTTCGCGGCGGTCCGGAATCCCGAAGTCGCCGGAACGATCGAACCGATCGCGATCCTGCTCGCCATCGGCGCGATGACCAAGTCGGCTCAGTTCCCGTTCCACAGCTGGCTCCCCGACACCCTCGACACGCCGACGCCCGTCTCGGCGCTGATGCATGCGGGGGTGATCAACGCGGGGGGGTTCCTCGTGATCCGACTGGCGCCACTGATCTCGCTGTCGCCGACCGCTGCCGCTCTGCTGGCCGGCATCGGCTCGCTCACCGCGTCGCTCGGTCTGCTTACCGCCGCGACTCAGCCGAGCATCAAGCGCGGCCTCGCCTGGTCCACCGTTTCGCAGATGGGCTTCATGATGATGCAGTGCGGACTCGGAGCGTACTCGGCCGCGGTCCTGCATCTGATCGCCCACTCGGCCTACAAGGCGCACGCCTTCCTGTCGAGCGGCAGCGTGCTCGACGGTTCGCCCCTCACCCCGCCGACTCGCGACCTTCGCTCGCCGCTCGGAGCGCCGCTCGGATTCGGCCTGCTCGGCGCCGCCATCGTGCTGGCGATCGGCATGCCGATCGCCTGGGGCTTCGGCATGCTCTCGGCCGACAAGGCGGGCTTTCTGGTGCTCGGGCCGATCGTCGTCCTCGCGCTCGGTCAGTGGCTGGGGCGAGCCTTGGCCGGTGGCGACCGAATCGTCGCGGCGGTCGCGGTGCTGAAGTCGACCGGCATGCTCCTGGCCTACGCGGTCGCCTACACCCTGATCACTCGCCTGCTCGGCGACGCCGTGCCGTCGGGGTCCGATCTTTCGACCGCCGGCAGGACGATCGCGCTACCGTTCGCACTGATCCCCTTTCTTCCGGCGCTGCTCCTTCCGTGGATCGCCGATCGGCTGCCTGCTCGCGTCGTCGCGGTCCTGTGGGTTCACGCTCACGCCGGCTTCTATTTGGATCTCCCCTGGCGGCGCTGGGCCTCGCACTTCGGTCCGCTCGTTCCGGCTCGCTGATCCGCTCCCGATCGTTTGCGGCCGGAAGCTGCCCTCTGTTTTCGCCATCCGAGAATCGATTCACGGAGTGACCACGGCATGACGATCCGATCCGTTCGCGTTCTCGATGCTCCGAATCCGTCGACCGTGCCTCCGTCCGGTGCCGGTGAGGAGCTCGGCGATCTGCTGAACTCGGTCCGCTCGCTGATCGCTCCGTTCTGGCCGTTGGCCGACATGGTGGCGGTCAATCCGCTCTTCGGTCTCGTCGATCGGTCGTTCTTTTCGGCGGCGACGCGGATGAGCGAGCTTCGCGACTGCGATCCGCTCCCGTCGCTCGAACTGCTGCGCGATGCCTATCGCCGCGGCGAGTTCGGCGACGACGACCTTCGCCAGGCGTTGTCGAGCGAGCGGCGCCGGATCGCCGACAGCTCGCCTTCGGTCGATCTCGACGATCTGCTGACCGCGGTGCAGTCGACCGATCTCCCCTCCGATTCGATGCGAGCCCGACGTGAAGCATCATCGCGCCGTCGCGTGCTGACGATCGCCGAGGCGGTCGATCGCGCCGACGGCACGCACCTGCAGTCCGAGATCGTCGGCGAGATCTCGCGATGGTGCGCGTCGTATTTCGATCTCGGCCAGGCGGCTTGGCCCAATCCCTATCGCACGCTTCGACTCTGGGATGCTTGGCGAGCGACCGCGGCGATCGATCGACGGTTCTCGCTCGAGTCGGTTCCGTCGTTTCGCGACTGGGTCCGCCGACTCCCTGCCGATCCGTTGTCGGCGATCGGCGCGATGCTCGACGCGACCGGACTCCCCCAGGCTCGGCGGCGCGACTTCCTGGCGACGCAACTCCTCTCGATCGCCGGCTGGGCTTCGTACGTTCGGCGCGAGTCGTTCGGTCGAACGGTGGCGGTCGAACAGGATCGACTGTTCGATCTGCTGGCGATCCGCCTGGCCTATGATCTCGCCCTGACCCTCGGACGGCCTCCGATACCGGTCGAGCGACTGTTGCCGATTCCCGACGAATCGAGTCGGCGCGAGCGCGAGCGATCGGCGCTGATCCGGCGGCTGCTGCTGACCGCTTCGGAGCGAGGCTACCGGAGATCGCTGCTGACCGACCTGAGCGCGGGGAGCCGAACGGAAGCGACGCACGGCGTCACCTCGGCCGAGGCTTCCGCGGAGCGTGCGGCTGCTCAGCTGGTCTTCTGCATCGACGTCCGCTCCGAACCGCTGCGCCGCCATCTCGAAAGCACCGACTCGGGCATCGCGACGTTCGGCTTCGCCGGCTTCTTCGGCTTGCCGCTGCAGCGGATCGGCCTGGGCGACACCGACGGCCCGCACCAATGCCCCGTGCTGCTGCAGCCGAAGTTCAAGGCGATCGAAACGGTCTCGGGGGGAGAGCGCGAACGACAGGCGGCGATCCGCGGCCGACGGCGCACGGCACTGCGCGGAAAGCTCGCGAAGCTTCTGGCAAGCGGCGGTGCCTCGGCCTTTCCGATGGTCGAGTCGTTCGGCCTCGGATTCGCCGCACGACTGATCGGGCGCACGTTCGTCACCCCGCGGACCGTCGCTCGCCCCTCGGCTGCCGACCGAACCGAACGGACCGCGACGATGCCGAGTCTGCCGATCGTCGGTCCCGAGCAGGTCGAGCTCGAGCGGCGCATCGAGCTTGCCGAAGGGATGCTCCGCAATATCGGCCTCGTCTCGGGCTTCGCGCGGCTCGTCGTCTTCTGCGGCCACACGACCGAAGTGACGAACAACCCGCTCAAGGCCGGGCTCGAATGCGGCGCCTGCGGCGGTCATTCGGGCGAGACGAACGCCCGAGTCGCGGCGGCGCTGCTCGAGGATCCCGAGGTGCGACGCGGGCTCGCCGCTCGCGGCATCCCGATTCCGGACGATGTCCGCTTCGTCGGCGGAGTCCATGTCACCTCGACCGACGAAGTGCGACTGTTCGACGATGCTCGAGTCGCCGCGACGCATGCGAACGATCTGCGGGCGCTCGGCGCAAGCCTGACTCGCGCCGCCGCGGCGGTCCGCGCCGAACGGGCGAACGGCTTCGAGGGGGAGACGCCCGAGGGGCTGATCCGTCGGAGTCGCGACTGGTCCGAGGTCCGTCCCGAGTGGGGACTCGCCGGCAATGCCGCCTTCGTCGCCGCGCCGCGCAGCCGGACTCGCTCGGTCGATCTCGGCGGACGGGTCTTTCTGCACAGCTACGACGCCCGGCACGATCCCGAAGGGAAGACGCTCGAGCTGATCCTCACCGCGCCGGTCGTCGTCGCGCACTGGATCAACCTGCAGTACTTCGCTTCAGTGACCGATCCTCTTGCTTTCGGCAGCGGCGACAAGACGCTGCACAACGTCGTCGGTCGGTTCGGGGTGCTCGAAGGGAACACGGGCGATCTCCGGACCGGCCTGGCGCTGCAGAGCGTCAGCGACGGCAATCGTCCGAGACATCTGCCGTTGCGGTTGCTGGTGGTCGTCGAAGCGACTCTCGAAGCGCTCGACCGGATCATCGCTCGTCACCCGATCGTGCGCGATCTGGTCTCGGGGGAATGGATCACGCTCGTCGCGATCGGCAACGAGCGAACGCTGCGCCGAACGGCCGACGGCCACTGGGTGGCCGAATCGTTCGGAGCCGAAGAGGCGATCGAGCGTCATCGCGCCCCTCGCCGCGTCTCGCAGCCGGCCTGAACGCGCGGGTCCGAGAGGGGCGAGACCGACGGCAACCACGCGCCCGACGTCCGCCCTCCGCTGCGCACCTCCGCCGAGCACGACAAGCGGCCTGACGCCGTTCTGCGCGCCGAGTAGACTCGTGCTCCGAACGATCGGTCGCGGTCTCTCGTCCTGCCTCGTGACGGCACGACGAGCCGCCGGGCGAGGCGGAGAGGCGATGGGCGGCGACGGCGAGACGATCCGACAGGCGATCGACCGGATCTATCGGGACCAGGGGAGACGCATCTTCGCGTCTCTGGTCCGGTTGCTGCGCGACTTCGATCTGGCGGAAGAGGCGTTGCACGACGCCTTTGCGGCGGCGTCCGAGGCGTGGGTACGTGACGGCATTCCCGATCAGCCGCGCGCCTGGCTCGTTTCGACCGGTCGCTTTCGCGCCATCGATGCACTGCGCCGTCGCCATCGTCTGGACGAATCGCGCGACGATCTCGTCCGGCTCCGCGAGCGTCTGGCGGACGCGAATGCGGCACGATCGGACGCGGAGATCGAAGACGATCGACTCCGTCTGATCTTCACCTGTTGTCATCCGGCGATCGATCCGTCGGTCCGAGTCGCTCTGACGCTGCGCGAGGTCTGCGGGCTTTCGACCGAGGCGATCGCGACCGCCTTTCTGGTTCCGGTGTCGACGATGGCCCAGCGGATCGCTCGCGGCAAACAGAAGATCCGCGTCGCCGGGATTCCGTTCGAGGTCCCCTCGGGGCGAGAGTTGCTCGAACGACTCGAGCATGCGCTGGCGGTCATCTACTTGGTCTACTCCGAAGGGCATGCCGCCTCGGCCGGCCCCGAACTGCGACGCTGCGAACTGACCGACGAAGCGATCCGTCTCGGTCGCCTGATGGTCGAACTGCTGCCCGCCCCCGAATCGCTCGGGCTGCTGGGGCTGATGCTGCTGCAGGAATCGCGCGCCGCGACTCGGACCGATGATCGGGGGAATCTGATCCTGCTCGAAGATCAGGATCGATCGCGTTGGGATCGGCCTCGGATCGCCGAAGGTCTGGCGCTGATCGAGCGTTCGCTGTCGACGCGACGATTCGGCAGCTACACGCTGCAGGGAGCGATCGCGGCCGAGCATGCGCGGGCCGACTCCTTCGGTGCGACCGATTGGCGGCGAATCGTCGCGATCTACGACGCCCTTGCCTCGCTGCATCCATCCCCCGTGATCGAACTCAACCGAGCCGTGGCCTTGGCGATGCGAGATGGCCCTTCAGCCGGACTGGAAGCGATCGACGCGATCCTGGCCCGGGGGGAGCTGACCGAGTTTCATCGGGCCCACGCCGCGCGAGGGGAAATGCTCCGGCGTCTGGAACGCCGCGACGATGCGATCGAGGCGTTCGAGCGGGCACTGTCAGGGACCCGACAGGAAGCGGAGCGGCGATTCCTGGCGGAGCAGCTCGAACGGCTGCGGAACTAGGGGGGAGGGGAGAGGCGTTTCGAGGGTTTTCGGATTTTCTTTCCGACCGCTGTCGAATCCGAGGCGTGTCGCTCGACTAACGG
>CAZZBI010000045.1:9407-22374 GCA_964652385.1 uncultured Pirellulaceae bacterium
ACTAACGGGCATGACGCGAGACGAGCGGTTCGCTCGGCGATTCGCGGAATGCCCCGGTACCGGAGCCTACCGATGCCCATCCGTTCGAGAGTCACGCCGTTCCTTTGGCTCGAACACTCCGCCGAAGCCGCAGCCCGCTTCTACTGTTCCCTCTTTCCGAATTCGGCGATCGAGCAGTTCGTCCGGCTCTCAGAGCCTTCGCCGTCCGGGGATGCGGTCGCGTCGGTGACGTTCGTGCTCGACGGACTTCCGCTGATCGCGTTCAACGGCGGTACGCACTTTCGACTGAACGAGGCGTTCTCGCTGCAGGTCGATTGCGCGGATCAGGCCGAGGTGGACCGTCTGTGGGGGGTGCTGACGACCGACGGAGGGAAGGCTGGCCACTGCGGCTGGCTCGTCGACCGCTTCGGCGTCTCGTGGCAGATCGTTCCGCGCGGCCTGATCGAGTTGCTGTCGGACCCCGATCGCGATCGTGCCTCGCGCGCCACGCAAGCGATGTTCGGCATGACGAAGCTCGACATCGCCGAACTCCATCGTGCGGCCGACGCGACCGGCTGACGTTCGGCCTCGTTCCTTCGCGGTCCGCAGGTCTGCCCCTTCGGAACCCCCTTCACGCATCGGAGTCAACATGAAGTACCTGCTGCTCGTCTACAGCCCGGAAGACGCCTGGAATCCCGAGGAGTGGACGGCGTGTACGGTGAAGTCGACCGAGATCTGTCGCGAACTGGCGGAGCGAGGCGAGTTCATCGACGCTTCGCCCTTGCATCCGGTCGCGACGGCGACCAGCGTGCGGTTGCGCGAAGGGGCTCGACTGGTGACCGACGGCCCGTTCGCCGAAACGCGCGAGCAGCTGGGGGGCTACTTCCTGATCGACGTCGCGGACCTCGATCGCGCGATGGCGATCGCGGCGCGTTTGCCGGCGGCCGAGAAAGGGACGATCGAAATTCGGCCGCTCTATCGCCTGGAAGGTCTCCCTTCGCCGAATGCCGATCGTTGATCGTCGGGGGCCGATCGTGGGGCGTCGCTCGTCGGACGAGCGGGCGGGCAGCTTCGCGATTCGACGAACGCACGGCCCCGACGACTTCGCAGCCCCGTTCCGCACGCCCCCGAACGCTTCTGCCCGACTTCGACCGAGCTTCCGTTCCCACTTCGATACGAGGAATCGATCCATGAAACTGCACACGTACCTGAGCTTCGACGGCCGGACCGAGGAGGCGTTCGAGACGTACGCCGCGATTCTCGGCGGCAAGGTGACGGCCGTGAATCGCTACCGCGACACGCCGGCCGCGGCGCAGGTCTCTTCCGGTGCGCAGGACGCCGTGATGCACGCTCGACTGGAGATCGGCGATCGCGTGCTGATGGGGAGCGACGCCATTCCGGAGTATCCGTATCGACCGATCGTCGGCGCCCAGGTCGTGATCGATCTGGACGACCCGAGCGAAGCGGAGCGGATCTACGCGGCGTTGTCCGAGGGAGGACGCATCGAGCTGCCGCTTCAGGAGACCTTCTGGTCACGGAAGTTCGCCATGTTCGTCGATCGGTTCGGCGTTCCCTGGATGATCAACTGCGTCTGAGCGGAAGCGTTCGTGTCGATTCGCCGCAGCCCGACGCTGCGCTGTCCGAATATGCCGGGAGGACCGTGATGAAGGTGATGGTGATCGTTCATGCGACCGTCTCGTCCGAAGCGGGCGAGATGCCGAGTGCCGAGATGTTCGAGGCGATGGGGAAGTTCAACGAACAGCTGATCGAGGCGGGGATCATGCTCGAAGGGGCCGGACTGAAACCGAGTTCGGCCGGTGCGCGAGTCCGCTTCTCGGGAACCGAACGCCTGGTGACTCAGGGACCGTTCGCCGAGACGCGCGAGCTGATCGCCGGCTATTGGCTCTGGCAGGTCGACTCGCTCGAGCAGGCGATCGAATGGGTGAAGCGCTGCCCCAATCCGATGCCCGAGGAGTCCGAGATCGAGATCCGACCGCTCTTTGCCGCCGAGGACTTCGTCAGTCTGATGACTCCGGAGCAGATCGAACACGAAGCGACGCTGTTGGCTAAGACGCTGCAGCTCGCCTCTCCGCGCTTCGAGCGGCTCGACGAACTCCGACTGGTCGGCTTGTCGCAGCGGCATCCGATCGACGACCCGCTGGGGATTCCGAGCCAATGGGAAGCGTTCCTGCCGCTCGTCGAGCGACTGGGGATCGGCGCTCCCGAGACCTACTATGGTGCGTGCGTCGCCTGTGACGGAACGACCGGCTTCGACTACGTGGCAGCGGTTGCCTGCGACGGAAAGCCCCCGCTTCCCCCCGAGCTGACTCGCGTGGCGGTCCCGGCGCGGCGCTATGCGATCTTCGCGCACCTGGATCACGTCTCGAAGCTCCAGGAGACGTTCGAGCGGATCTGGAAGCGGTGGCTCCCGGAGAGCGGATTTCGAGCGGCCGATGCACCGGTGCTGGAGCGTTACGGACGCGAGTTCGATCCGCGGACCGGCATGGGGGGGATGGAAGTGCTGATCCCGCTGGCCGACTGAGCGGCGCCGACCGAGGACCGGCAGCGACGTTCGAGATCGAGGGTTTCGGCGACCGACGCCGGTAAGGTCCGGTTCCCCAAACACGTCGCTGATCGGTCCGATGACGGAATCGATAGGCAGGCCTTCTCAACTCCCGAAAAGGAATCGACGCCCATGAGCGGCAATCGCGGAATGAAGATCGCTGGTTGGATCGTCAGCGTCCTCGTCTTCCTGTTCCTGGCCGTCGTCAGCGGTTCGGGCAAGTTCATCGGCTTCGAGGGGATGGACGAGATGCTGGCCAAGATGGGCCTCGACCGGGATCTCCTCTTCCGGATCGGGATTCTCGAGGTGACGCTCGCGGTCCTGTATCTGATTCCGCGAGTCGCCTTTCTGGGAGCGATCCTGTTGACCGGCTATCTCGGCGGAGCGGTGCTGACTCATCTGCGGATCGGCGATCCGTTCTTCTTTCCGATCATCATCGGCGTCGTGATGTGGATCGGCCTCGGCTTGCGCGATCCGCGCGTCTTTGCCTTGGCCTTCGGCGGCTCGCCGAAGTCGGCGTCACCTCCGCCGGGCGAAGGTTGATCCGCTTCCTCCGGTCGAAACGCGGAGCGGAATCGTCACACGGCGCATCGGCTAGGATGACGCGTCGTTCGAGCGGCCGACTCGGTCGGTCCCGGTCCCTCCACGGTCGCTCGATGCTTCGGTCCGGCGAGTCGACTCATGCCCGAACTCAGCCTGCTGCGCCGCGGCGATCCTCTGGCGGATCCGTCGGCGCAGCTCGTCATTCTCGATGCCGCCTTCCCTTCCTTCGCCGGCCGCCTGGCCGACGAAGGCTGCGGCGCGCTGCGTTCCGGGTCGATCGAGACGCTGCAGGTGAACGTCGGTCGGGTCTGCAATCAGACCTGTCGTCACTGCCATGTCGATGCCGGCCCCGATCGACGCGAGTCGATGAGCGAGTCGGTGGCACAGGCTTGCCTGGACCTGTTGATCGAACGCGGCATCCCGACCCTGGACATCACCGGCGGGGCGCCCGAGATGAATCCGCACTTCCGGCTGCTCGTCGAACGGGCTTCCGCTGCGGGGCATCACGTGATCGATCGCTGCAATCTGACGATCCTCACCGCCCCCGGCCATGAGGATCTGGCGGAGTTCCTGGCGGCGCGGCGCGTCACGATCGTCGCCAGTCTGCCGTGCTATCTCGAGGAGAACGTCGACAAGCAGCGCGGCGATCGGGTCTTTGTTCGTTCGATCGAGGCGCTGCGGCGACTGAACGAACTCGGTTACGGGACCGACGGCGGTCCGGAGCTGCAGTTGGTCTTCAATCCGATCGGCCCGTCGTTGCCCCCTGACGAACGGCGACTGGAAGCGGACTACCGACGCGAGCTGCGGGCCCGCTACGGGATCGAGTTCACTCGGCTGCTGACGATCACCAATCTGCCGATCAGTCGCTTTCTGAACGACCTGCAGCAGTCCGGTCGACTGGCAACCTACGCGGCGCGGCTGACCGATGCCTTTCGAGCCGACAACGTCCCGCAGCTGATGTGTCGCTCGACCCTGTCGGTCGACTGGCGCGGCTTCCTGTACGACTGCGACTTCAA
The DNA here is from genome assembly GCA_964652385.1 of uncultured Pirellulaceae bacterium. GTDB lineage: Bacteria > Planctomycetota > Planctomycetia > Pirellulales > Pirellulaceae > UBA11682. The sequence goes on from CAZZBI010000045.1 coordinate 13,509, forward strand.
CCAGATGCTCGACCTCGGCGCACGAGTGGTCGACGCTCCGGAGTCGTTTGCCCGTAAAGCGACTCCGGGACCGCAGCTCCATCTGAGCGATCTGGATGACGCGACGTCGGCACGTCTGACGGGGCGGAGGATCGTCACCGCCGGGCACTGCTTCGGCTGCACGGCGGGAGCGGGCTCGAGTTGCGGCGGCAGCCTGTCGGCCGGCGCATGACGAGCGAGCGACTGATCGTGATGGCGCGGTGGCCCGAACCGGGACGCTGCAAGACGCGCACGATTCCCGCACTCGGTCCTGAAGGTGCGGCGTTGCTGCAGCGGATCGGCACGCGACGCGTTCTCGACCAGGCAAGGCGACTCCGATCGCGCCGCCCGCTCGACATCGAAGTCCGCTTCACCGGCGGCTCGGCCGATGCGATGCGTTCGCTCTACGGAGATGACGTCGCCTACCGGGAGCAGGGCGAGGGGGATCTCGGCGCGCGACTGATCCGCGCCTCGTCGGAAGCGTTCGCTGACGCCGCGACACGCGTCGTGATGATCGGGACCGACTCGCCCGATGTCGACGCCCGGAGACTCGGGGCGGCCTTCGATCGATTGGTCGCCGCACGGCGTGACGGTGTCGTGATCGGACCGGCCATGGACGGCGGCTACTGGCTGATCGGTCTGAACGAACCGTGCGAGACGCTCTTTCTCGAGATCCGTTGGAGCAGTGCCGAGGTGCTGAGCGAGACGCGACGCCAGGCGGTTCGCGCTCGGCGCCGTGTCGCGCTGCTCGAGAGGTTGCCCGATGTCGACGAGCCGGACGATCTGCTCGTCTGTCGGCGTCATGGCGAAACGTACGCCGAACTGTTCGGACCCGAACGAGCCGATCGACTGTCGATCGTGCTGCCGACCAGGAACGAGCGCGCGACGATCGGCGGGACGATCGAGCGACTGGCGACCGATCCGCGCTGCGAGGTGATCGTCGTCGACGGCGGCAGCGACGACGGAACGGCCGATGCGGCTCGCGACGCCGGGGCTCGCGTGATCGAGATGTCGGCACCTCGATCACGACGGATGAATGCGGGCGCGGCGATCGCGACCGGTGGCGCGCTCCTCTTCCTGCATGCCGACTGTCGACCGCCGGAGCGATACGTCGAAGCGATCTTTCGGACGCTGGCAAGCGGCGCGATCGGCGGTGCGTTTCGACTGACGATCGACGATCCGCATCGGATCTACCGGTCGATCGAGCGGTTCACGGCGTGGCGCAGCCGCTGGTGGGGGCGTCCGTACGGCGATCAGGGGTTGTTCGTTCGAGCCGAGTCGTTTCGCGACCTCGGCGGGTTTCGGCCGTGGCCGCTGATGGAGGATTACGAGTTCGTGGGGCGGATGCGCCGCGCGGGGCGAGTCGAACTGCTGGCGGAGCCGATCGCGACGTCGGCGCGACGTTGGCAGCGTCTGGGACCCTGGCGAACGACGCTGACGAACCAGGCGATCGTCGCCGCCTATCACCTCGGCGTCTCGCCCGAACGACTCGCCGCCTGGTATCGCCGCTGAGTGCCGCGATGCGGCGGCAACACCGATCGAGACACCGTGCGATCGTCATGCCGCGGACCAGGCGGGCACGAGCGACGGTGGGCTGCCGCGGAAGAGAGCTTTTCCGGTGCCGCGGTCACAGCTCGAGGTACCGCTCGTCGTCGTCGAGATCGTCCTCGTCGAGGGTTTCGTTGCGGGGGCGCCCGGTGGTCAGCGCCTGGTGGAGCGGGCAGTCGGCGTCGATCGGTCGCCCTCGTCGATAGCGGTCGAGCAGGCGGTGCGACTCGACCGCCAGTTCGCGGCGCACCTCGCGGCGGGCACCGCGTGCGCGAACGATCCTCAGGTCGTCATAGTCGGTGGTCTGATGGCGCATCCAGGCGATCACCGCCGCAGCGGCTCGCTGTTCGATCGGGATCCGCTCGGTTCGCGCAACGGTTCCGCTGCCGACCGGCGTGGCATGCGCGGCGACGAGCTCGGCCATCCGCTCGGCCAGCTCGCGGTACTCGTCGGGGAAGTCGAGAAACGCGAGGATCGCTCCGCGAAAGTCCTCGACGTAGGCCGCCTGCTTGCGTTCGCGGGAGGCAGCGGCCGAAGCACGCTTGCGGGCGTAGGCCGGGTCGGCTCGTTCCTGCTCGAGCTCGGCTCGAATCCGCGCGATCGTCTCGGCCGGGGCGAGCAAGCCGCGCCGAAAGATCTTCCCTCGTTTCGGTTCGATGACCGACCAGGTAAGTCCGGCGCTCTTGACGCGGCGCGTCAGTCCGGGATCGCCGGGGGGGAGCAACTCCCATCCCTGAGGCATCGTCAGCGGCCCCTCCATGGGATCGGTCAGGCGGCCCGTCTTCGGGTCGAAGATCACGACGCGTTGTTCCTGTGGCATCGAAGCGGACCAGCGTAAGTCGGAAGCGAGAGCAGTCGGATGGGGAGCGAACGATCGCGCCGAGATTGACTCGGCTGCGCCCGACCGCGACCTTGATCATTCGTACCGAAAAGGTCGTCGTCCGTGAAGCCTTGACGAGGTGATCGATGAGACGAAGCGGGTTCGAGTCGGCGCTGTCGCGGGGATGGTCGGGCGTGATGCTGCTCTGCTGCTGTGCGGCGACGGGGCTCGGTGCGCAGGAGACGCAGGAGACGCCGAAGCGCGAGTCGCTGATCGTCGTCGAGAATCGACTCGAGGGGGCGCGCGACTGGCAGCTGACGCGCGTGCGACACGACGGAGCCGGCTTCCGGAGTCCGTGGATCGAAGGGTATTGCTCGAAGCAGAGCGTGGCGGCGGGGGAGCGGCTGGAGGTGAAGGTCTCGACCGACCCGCCGGTACCGTATCGAGTCGAGATCTTCCGCATGGGGTACTACGGAGGCCGCGGTGCGCGACTGGTCGACTCGCTCGGCCCGTTTCCGGGGTTGACTCAACCGGTGCCGGCGACCGACGAGACGCGACTGCACGAGTGCCGCTGGGAGACGTCGTTCGAGCTGACGATTCCCCAGACGTGGTTGAGCGGCGTCTATCTGGGGCGTCTGACGACCGAGCCGAACGACGAGCGGGCTTACTGGCAGAGCTACGTCGTCTTCATCGTGAAGGACGATCGTCCGGCCGACATCCTGTTCCAGTGTTCGGACAACACCTGGCAAGCGTACAACCGCTGGCCGGACGACGATTCGGTCTACACGCATCCGCGGGGCGGGCAGGGGCCGTGGGCGCGAGTCAGTTTCGATCGGCCGTACGGTCGCGAAGCGCAGCATGACGGAGTGGTCGACGATCCGCTGACGTTCGGCTCGGGGGAGTTCCTGCCGCTCGAGTTTCCGATGGCGTACTGGCTGGAAGAGCAGGGGTACGACGTCACCTACTGTTCCAATTCGGATCTCCTCGATCCGGCGCGAGGGCTGAAGTGTCAGGTTTTCGTCAGCATCGGCCACGACGAGTACTGGGACCTGCGGCAGTTCCGGAGCGTCGAGCGGTTGCGGGACGAGGGAGTCGACCTGCTGTTCCTGTCGGGGAACAGCATCTGCTGGGTGTCGCCGCTGAGTCCGTCCTGGGATGGGCGCGAGAACCGGATCTTCTTTCGAGGCGGACCGTACGGCGCGGAGAACGAGTACGCGGTGGGGCGCGAGCGGGATCACGGACCGTTCCCGCATCGTGGTCCCGATGAAGGGCTGCTGATGGGCGGAAGGAACGTCGAACCGGTGAACGGCGGAGGGGACTGGATCTGCACGGCGCCGGAGCACTGGATCTTCGCAGGGACAGGCCTGCGCGCCGGGGAGGGGATCCCGGGGCTGATCGGTTGGGAGTATCACGGCCAACCGGCCGATCTGCCGGGACTCGAAGTCGTGGCGTCGGGAACGGCATGGCAGGGAGGAGAGAATCCGCAGCGTTGGACGGCGACGATCCACCCGGGACCGAAAGGGAATTTCGTCTTCAACGCGGCGACGATCTTCTGGGCTCAGGGGCTCTCGAGTCCGCCGGGACACGTCCTCCCCTGGTCCCACTTCAGCCGGCCTCATGGCCCGGACGACCGCGTGCAGCGAATGACCCGCAACCTGCTGGAGCGAGCCCTCGAATCGCGCCGCTGACCGAACCGCCGCTGCGTCTCACCAGCCCCGCACCCCGCCAGCCCGCACCCCGCCAGCCCGCACCCCGCCAGCCCGCAGCGTCAGCAAGGGGTCTCCGTGGCCTCGGCTCCGTGGCCTCGGCTCCGTGGCCTCGGCTCCGTGGCCTCGGCTGCGGAAAATGCTGCGACCGGGGTCGGTCGCACTACGGCACGCTGCGACCGGGGTCGGTCGCATTACGGCGCGCTGCGACCGGGGTCGGTCGTACGACACATCTCGACATCGAGTCGTCGAAGGTCGGATTCCAGCGGCACAGCTTTTCGAACGACCGGAGCCACTGGGGCCGCGCGTCGAGGACGACGCGGGCCTACACCAGACGACGCTGGTTGATCGTGGGGCGCCGCGTTGGCCGTGTCGAGCGCACGAGCGAGGCACGGCGAGGAACCTCGGCGCCCTACTGGCGCGGGCGGATTCGTTGGCCGTCGCGCAGCTGGTCGCTCGGGTGCGATACGACCTTGGCTCCTTCCTTCAGGCCGCCGAGCAGTTCGGTCTGCAGACCGTCGCTCCGACCGATCGTCACTTCGGTCCGCCTGAGTCTTTCGCCGTCATCGATCGCGAAGACCAGCCAGGCATCGCCGTCTCGAAACAGGGCGTCCGAGGGGATCGTCAGCACCTGTTCGGCTCGGTCGACGACGATCGACGCTTCGATCCGATACCCGTCGCCGAGCGCACCGATCCGCGATCGCTCTTCGCGAAAGTCGGCGATCACGTTGACGCGCTGCTCTTCCACGCCGAGCGCCGAGACCTTCACGAAGGCCGACGGTTCGACGCGCGAGACGATGGCCGACAACACGCCGTCACCTCCCCATTGCTCGACGATCACCTCCGCTCCCGGCGCGACCCGGACCGCATCTTCCGACAGGACATCGATCTCGATCTCGAGATCGCTCGGATCACCGAGCTCCAGCAACGGCGTACCGACCTGGACCGGCCCCGCGCTCTCCTGAAGCACGCGCAGCACCTGGCCCGACACCGGAGCGACGATCGTGAACAACGGCGTCCGTTCGTCACCGGCCGTCATACCGATCTCCGCCGGCAGATCATCTCCCGTTTCGGTCTCGTCTCGGCTCGTCCCCTCGGCCGCGCTCCCGCTCTCGGAAGCGGCTCCGTCGGCGCTCGCCTCCGGCACCAGCGTCCCGCCGGATCGGACGAAGATCGCTTCGGCCTGTTGTTTCTCGAAGACCGCGACTTCGCGAGCGAACTCGGCCGAGCGGACTTCGGCACGCGCCATCCGCTCCTGGTGCTCGATCCGATCGAACGCTTCCTGAGTCATCGCACCCCGACCGATCAGCTCCTGAGCCCGGGCGTACTCGGTCGATGCCAGGTCGCTCGCCTGTCGAGCTCGGTCGAGCGACGCCTCGGCCTGACGCACCAACGCCTCGGCCGCTCGGATTCTCGCCATCGCCTCGCTGCGGGCTCGGGCATCGAGCAGCATCGGGTCGGCGGGCTGGAGTGCCGCGAGCGGCGTCGCATCGCGTTCGATCCGATCCCCCGCCCGCAGTCCGACTCGCAACAGATATCCGGCAACCGGACTCGACACGACGTATCGCTCCCGCACCCGAGTCCGTCCGTCCTCGCGCACCACCAGCGCGAACGAACCGCGCTCGACGGTCCGTACGTCGACCTCGGGGGGCTGCGGGAGGAACCCCCAGACGAGCGCCGCGACGACCGCGATCGCCACCAGCAACAACCACCAACGTCCCGATCGGGCTTTCGCCATCGTCGAATCACTCCCGACTCTTGAGGACCGCCATCAGATCGAGTCGATCGAGGCGCAGGCGGACGATCCAGGCGGAACCGATCGCCGTCAGCAGGACTACCGTCGCCGCATAGGCGAACGTCGCTCGGCGGATCACCACCGGAAACCGATGCGTCTCGGTATCGAGCGAGCTCGACGTCAGCACGCACAGGAAATAGCCGATTACCAGTCCGACCGGAACGGCGGCGAGCACGAGCACGCCGAGCTCTCCCCACAGCACCCACGCCACCTCGCGCTTCGAGAAGCCGAGCACGCGCATCGTCGCCAGCTCGCGACTCCGCTCGGCCAGCGTGATCCGCGCACAGTTGTAGATGACTCCGAGCGACAGGATCGTCGCGAAGATCAGGTTGACGCTGCGCATGATCAGCAGGTTCTCGGCGAACGTCTTGCGGAATCCGTCCAGCATCGCCTGGCGCGACGAGCAGGTCGCGATGATCGGCGTCCGCTTCACCTGGCGCTGGAAGCCGGCCAATTCTCCCGGTCGAGTCCGCACGTGGGCCCCCGACACGCGATGCCCCTCGACCATCAGTCGGCCGAGCGACTCGATCGTCATGTACGCCCCCGGCTCGGTGTAATCGCGAAAGGTCGCCGCGATTCGTTCGGTCCGTCGCGGTCGACTCCCCTCGAGCACCTCGAGCTCGACCGAATCGCCGATCCGAACCTGAAGCACCTCGGCCAGCTTCTCGGAGATCGTCAGCCCCCGAGGGGCGAGCGGTATCGGTCGGTCGTCCCGATCGAGCACGCGAAACAGCTCGGGCTGGGGCACGAGTCCCTGGATCGCCAGCCGCCGCACGTTTCGACCGTGTCGGATCCGGACCGGCACCGCACGAAACGGCTCGACTCGCTCGACACCCTCCATCTGCCGCAGCGCATCGATCGCTTCCGGTCCGCGGGGCGAGACGAAGACGACCGTCGCGTCCTGGCGCTGCGCCTGTCGGAACTGCGTGTCGATGACGTAGTCGACGGTATCCTCGACGAAGGTCCCCATCACCAGCACCGCTTCCGAGAGCGCGATGCCCAGCAACGTCATCGCAGCCAGATTCGGACTCCGTCTGAGCCGGCGCAGCACCATCAGCGCGAGCGGCGGCAACCTGAGCAACGCGGCCAGCGCTTCGGTCCAGTCGGCGTGATAGACCGGCGGCGTCGGCGGTCGCATCGCATCGGCAGGAGCCAATCGCATGGCGCGTCGCAACGCCCCTCCGCCGCCGACCAGGCAGGTCAACAGACTGATCGAACAGGCGATCGCCGTACCGCCGGACGAGAGACGCGTGTCGAGAAACGGAAAGCGGAAGAACCGCATGTAGAGCTCGCCCACCTCGAGACTCAGCCAATAGCCGAGCGCGATGCCGACGACCATCCCGGGGAGCGCCAGCACGAGCATGAACTTCAGATAGTGCAGACCGATCTCGAGCGCCGTATAGCCGAAGGCGCGAAGCGTGGCGATCTCGTCCCGTTGCGAGTCGATCAGACGCGAGACGGCGATATGGAACAGAAAGGCGGCGACGATCAGGAAGATGAACGGGCTGACCGTCGCCATGCTGCGCAGTTGCGTCAGCTCGTCGGCCAACCGCTTGTGCGATTCCTGTTCGCTCCGATCGAAGACGCCGGTCCCGCCGTACGGGTCGATCAGTCGATCGATCGCCCGGCGCACGTCAGGACGAACGGCGCTCGGCTGCAGCCGGAACGTCGCCTCGTCGAACGCTCCTTCCATCCGAAAGACCGCCGCGAGCTGACGCTCGGCCATCCACAACACGCCGAAGCGGCGATCGTCGGGAAGAAACTGTCCCGGCTCGATCAGGAAGACGAACTCCGGCGACAGTCCGACTCCGACCACCGACAGCTCGCGCCGTCGCCCGTCGAGAAGCGCATCGAGCGTCGCTCCGGGGCGCAGTCCGTGCGCCAGCGCAAACGACTCGGCCACCACCACCTCCCCTTCGCGATTCGGATCGGGAAGGCGCCCCGAGCGAAGGTGGATCCGATTGAGATCGCGGCGTGGATCGTCGCCGATCGAGACGAGCTGAACGTTCGCCGGTTCGTCGAGCGTCGGCATGTCGACCTGTCCGGAGCGCACGATCCTGGTGCGCACTTCCGCCACCCCCGGAATCTCGGCCAGACGATTGCCGACGGGACGAGGGGCCCGTTCCAGCCGGACGAAGAGCTCGCCGAAGCGATAGTCGTCGTAGTAGCGAGCGCAGGTCGACTCCAACGTCTCGATCATGCTGGTCGACATCACGAAGGTCGCGATGCCGCAACCCAGGACCAGCGCAATGGCGATCGCCTGGCCGAGCACCGCTCGCAGATCGGACCTCAGCTTGCGGTCGAGCGTCGCCATCGTCTCACCAGACCAGTTCCGACGCCGAGCGCCGCTGCGGATTGGTCTCGATCGTCGTGATGCGGCCGTCCGAGATGCGGATGGTCCGATCGGCCATCGACGCGATCACGGCGTTGTGCGTGATGACGACCGCGAGCGTTCCGAGGCGGCGATTCACGTCGGCGATGGCGTCGAGAACCACTGCGCCGGTCCGGACGTCGAGCGCTCCGGTCGGCTCGTCGCACAGCAGGACGTCGGGGCGTTTGGCGATCGCTCGCGCGATCGACACCCGCTGCTGCTCTCCGCCCGAGAGCTGAGCCGGGTAGTTGCGGATCCGCTCGCCCAGCCCGACGAGCGACAGCGCCTCGGCCGGATCCAACGGGTCCTCCGCGATGTCGGTCACGAGCGCGACGTTCTCGATCGCCGTCAGACCAGGCATCAGGTTGTAGAACTGGAAGATGAAGCCGACATGGTCGCGACGGAAGCGGGTCAGACGCGCGTCGCTCGCACCGCTCAGATCCTGATCGCGATAGCGGATCGTACCCGAGGTCGGAGTATCGAGTCCGCCGAGCAGATTGAGGAGCGTCGACTTGCCGCTCCCCGACGGACCGAGGATCACCACGAACTCGCCGGCGTACAGGTCGAGGTCGACGCCGTCGAGCGCCCGCACCTCGACCTCGCCCATC
>CAZZBI010000046.1:0-5275 GCA_964652385.1 uncultured Pirellulaceae bacterium
TCGGGATCCTAGTCCGGCGTTTCCGACTGCATCGCTTCCGACGGCATCGTCCGGTTCGATCCTCTTCGGTCCTCGGCTCTCGCGTCGCCGACAGACGGGTCACCGTCGCAAGGTCTTGCGACGTCCGAAACTCGTTCAGCGATCGAACTCGATGATCGACTTGATCGCCTGCCCCGTCCGCCCGTGCAGATGCGACAGCGACTGGTCGATCGACAGACGATGCGTGATCAGTCGTTCCGCGTCGATCCCTTGCTCGAGGAACCAGCCGAGGTTCCGGAAGGCGGCACGAAAGTCGCGCTGCGCCGAATTGACGATGCCGACGAACAGGTGATTCCTCAGGATCGCATCGCGCATCAGCGCGGACCAGGGGAGCGACCGCGGCTCGGGAGTCCGTTCGCACCCGAGCCACGCGAGCACGCCGAGCGAGCGCATCCGTCCCGCCGCTCGCACCATCGCCTCGTCCGATCCGGTCGCCTCGAGCACCAGGTCGAACCCGACTTCTTCCACCGACTCGTCGAACTCGCCGTCAGGGAGCGGCAGGCGACTCCAGTCCTGGTAGTCGGCTCCCAGATCGAGCGCCAGCCGACTGCGCGAGGACTCGGGGGAATCGCGACCGACCATCGTCGTCGGCCAGCCGCGCGCGAGCGCCGCGATGACGGCGGCGAACGCGATCGGACCTTGCCCGGTCACGAGCACGCGGGGTGGAACTCGATCGAAGCTCCGCTCGGGAGTGCGTCCCGCATGGATCGCCGCCGCCTCGTGAATCCCCTTTTCGGCGATCGACTGCGGCTCGGTGAAGACCGCGACCGACTCGATTCCGCCGGGGATCGGCAGCAGATGCTCGGGCCGATCGAGCCAACGGCGGACGCCGAAACCGTCGGCGCGATAGATACCGCGCTCGATGTAGCGTCCCGGCGGCAGCAGATCGGGTCGATCGACGCGCGGGTCGAGCGAACGGCGCACGAGCGGAACCACCTCGGTGCCGACGAGCGATGCGTCGACGCCGTCGCCGACCGCGACGATCCGCGCACGACATTCGTGACCGAGGACCAGTCGATCCGAGTCGGGAGCGACCCACGGAGCGCGCGACGCCAGGATGTCCCGGTCGGTGCCGCAGATGCCGAGCTCGATCGTCTCGCACAACACCTCGCCCGACGCCGGAGCGTCGGGAAGCTCGACCGGTTCCCAGGTCCCCCGGTCCGAACCGACTCGCGCACAGAGCGCGACGGCGTCCGTCGAACGTCGGTTCATGCCAAACTCTCCCGCGTCCCGACGAACGGATGCCGCTCGGCGTCGCGCCCGTCGATCGAACGGCCGTCGGCGACGAGCGACGCCGAAACGCCGGTCGCCCCGCGAGTCCCCTCGCCGTGCGGCACTTCGACCGATCGCCCCTCGGGAAGCGACGCTTCGAGCTGCTCGACCAGGCGATGATCGAGCCAGTTTCGTTGCGACGCATCGGCTCCGACATAGCCCAGGTGCCCCCCTCCGTCGGTCACCAGGACACGGACGTGACGGGCGGCGGGAAGCTCGTCGAACGTCGCTGCCGGAACGATCGGATCGTCGCTGGCCGCGACGATCAGCGTCGGCACCGGAATCTTCGCGAGTTCGTGCACCGCGCTGGCTCGATCGTAATAGTCGTCGACGTCCCGATAGCCGTTGATCGGCGCGGTCCATTGCGAATCGAAGCGGCGGAGCCGATCGGGCAGCTGCCAACGATCGGAAGCGAGAAATCCGGGGACGTTGCGCCGCCGCTGGACCATCCGCTTCAGATTGCGGACGAACGACCAGTCGTAGATCCGATTGAGTCCGCGATCGAGTTGTCCGGCGCACAGGGCCAACTTCAGCGGTGGCGCGACGGCGATCCCTCGTTCGACTCGCTCCGCCGTTCCGTTCCAGCACCCCAGCAGCTTCAGCAGCTGGTTACCTCCCATCGAGAAGCCGACCATCGCGAGTTTCGGGAGCGACGGATCGCGAGTCGCCAGCCCCTCGATCACCTCGGCCAGATCGGTCCAGCGCCCGGCATGCGTGTGCCCTCGTGCGGTCAACGCCCCGTCGCCGCAGCCGCGCATGTCCATCCGATAGACGTCCCAGCCGCGCGCCGCCAGTCGAGCGGCCAGACGTGCGACGTAGCGCGAGCGGTGACAGCCGCCGAGGCCGTGCAGCAGCAATGCGGCTCGTCCCGTACGGCGACCGTCGTCGGGGCGGTCGTGATGGACGTGCAGCCGATCGCCGTCCGCCGTCCGGATCGAGATCGATTCGTGAACGGCCGGCAGCGGAGGGGCCGGCCAATAGGAACCGAGGATCGTCTGGGCATGTCCGCCGCGGACCCACCGGTGCGGTCGAAAGCGGGGAAGCTCTCCCCAGATCTCGCCGGAACTCGTTCCCCCACCGCTTCCTGCTGGCGCCCCGTTCGTCATCGATCTCCCGATCATCATCACCTGCAAGGCCGACCGCTTCCGGCGTCGCGCGTCGGTCCGTGCCGTCGCGCCGGGGTCGAGAAGGCATTCTATGGTTCGGTCGACTGCGGGGCCACGCGACCCCTCGGCATTCCGAAACTGCCCGTCCGGCCCCGTTCGGCGGCCGCTTCCGTCCAGGAACTTCGTCGATGCTCCCAGTCGATACGGGCCGTCCCGCCGCTCCGATCCGCTCGTCGAAACTGGAAGAACCGGACTTCGCAGAGCTCGTCGCGATGTACGTCGACGAGATGCCTCAGCGGATCAGCGGGCTGACCGATTGCGTATCGCGGCGCGACTGGGATCGCCTGGGGGTGCTGGCCCATCAGATCAAGGGCTCGGCCGGCTCGTACGGCTTCGATCCGCTGACTCGGCTGGCCGACACCCTGGAGCATGCCTGTCGAGTCGACGGGCGGCTGACGGCGATCCTCGGCGCCGTCGACGAGCTGATCGAATCGATGCGCCGCGTCGAACTCTGATCGACTTCCCGCCCCGGCCCGCTCGAGTCGCCCGCTAGGTCCCTCCCGAAGTTCCGTCCGTCGACCGAAACGGGACGCTCAGCGCGACGTCCCCGGATCGTTCGCCGGCCCCGGGCGGCGAGCCTGAACGGCGGTCCGACCGGTATCCCAGCGACGGAGCCCTTCGGCGGTCGAGACCCAGAGCGAGGTCCGATCGTCGGATCGCGCGAAGGCCATGCCGGTCAGGGTAGCGCCGAGCTGGAACCGGTCCTTCCGATCGCCGCTCTCGTCGATCAGGTGGATCGAGCCGTCGGGACGGGCGATCGCCCACAGGCCGACTCCGTCGATCTCGCCGTGGCGAACGAACTGGACCTGATCGCGAAAGACCTCGTGACTCAGGCGGACCGACCAGCGCTCGCGCCAGGCGGTGTCGAACGCGACCGCATGAACGCCTCCGCGATCGTCCAGCGCGAGCGTCAGGAGCGTTCCCTGTTCGACCTTCCCTTCGCCGGCAAAGACGTGAGCGATCTGCCACTTGTCGATGTTGACCGCGTCGACCTGCGACAGGTCGTCACTGACCCGAAAGAGTCCGCCGTCACGCGACGTGGCCCAGAGTCCGGGCATCTGCGAGCGGCCGGGAGTCGCCCAGGCGAGCGACGCGATCGCGGGGATCACGTCGGTCCGTGCCTGTTCGCGCCCCTGTTGATCGAAGCGGACGAGGCCGCCGTTCTGCCAGTGTCCGACCCACAGATCGACGCGACCGTCCGCCGCGGCATCGCCGAGCGCCCAGTCGCGGATCGGCGAGTCGGCCGGGCGATCGATCGTCGCGACGACCTGATCGTCGACGATCAGCTTCAGCCGCGTGCCGAGGACCGAACCGACTGCCCACCAGGTCCGATCACCGACCCGGCATCCGCGAACCTGCGTGTAGTTGTCCGCCGTTTCGCGCCCCAGATCGATCCGCGCGCCGACCTTTCCGTCCGCGCCGATCCGGACCAACGTCTGGTAGCCGTCGAGCACGACCAGATCGGAACCGGTCGACAGACCGACGACTCCCGGATTCCCCGGCGCGGTGAGCCCTTCGACCACCTCGCGCGGCGAGAGCGAGAAGAGTTCCGGCAGACGCTGAGGCGCGAAGCTGGCGTTGCGCATCGTCGATGCCGCAGCGCGATCGTAGGCCGCCTCGACCAACTGCGTTTCGAAGAGCTTCAGATAGTCGCGATACTCGTCCCGCATCTCGGCGGCGATCTCCTCGCCCGCGGCGACTCGGCGGAGCACGGCCGCCAGATCCTCGCCCAGACGCCCCTGATCGAGCACGTCGAAGTACTGCACGCGACCGTCCTTGCCGAGCACGATCACGGTCGGTAGCAGCGAGACGTCGAAGATCGACTTGCCGACCTGCTGCGGATCTCGCAGCACCTGGTCGGGCGGCACGTTCCAGCGCCGCAACAGGTCGGTCAGCCGATCGCGCGGCAGATCGGACGGAGGGTCGGTGCAGATCGCCATCGCGAGCGTCCCGGTCGCGGCTGCTTCACGAGCCGCGGTCGCCAGGAACTCTTCGAGCGGAGCGCGACAGACCGGATCGCTGCTGAACCAGAAGAGCGCAACCTGCCGATCGGCCCATTCGCCGGTCGCATAAGCGGTCCCGTCGACGCGCGCGAGCGTCGTCTCGGCCGGACGACCGCCGATCGTCTCGGACGGGAACGGCTCGGGGAGCGACACGAAGTGCCGGACCAGACGCGAGCCTTCGGCCGGAGCCCAGGCGAGGCGTTCCGCTTGCGGTTCGCTGCTCCACGAGGCATCCGCCAGGTCGAGCACCAGCCGCGGATCGCTGACGCCGCTCCGCCGCAGCAGCGGCTCGTCGAGCAGCGTCGGCGGCAATTCGACGCGCCGCACCAGCAGCTCGCGCCGATCGATCCAGACGACGCAGCGACCGGCCGGAGTCGCGACGCGCAGTCGCCAACATTCGTGACCGTCCAGAAAGGACGCGTCGAGCAGCTCGCGTTTGCCGACGAGCCACGGTTGTTCGGGCGAGGCGGCCGCGAGCGCAAGCGGCAACGAGGAGAGCCACGACGGAGCGGTCCCGGCGGCGAGCGGAATCTCGGCGCTGCCGGTCGCGAAATGCTCCAGAATCTCGTCCTTCGGCCAGCGCGTCTGCTGACCGAACTCGATCTCATCGCGCACCACCACCTGGCCGCCGAGATTGCCGGTCTTCGGATCGAAGACGGCGATCTGCTGCTTCCCCGACTCCCAATGCGCCCGCAACGCGAATCGCTGCAGGTCGGCGACCCGCGCGCGATCGAAGACGGTCGCCAGCGGATGGCGTTCTTCCTGAGGGGTTCCCTGGAGCGAGTAGTTCAGGAT
>CAZZBI010000046.1:5285-22368 GCA_964652385.1 uncultured Pirellulaceae bacterium
CATGCCGCTGTCGGCGTACTCCGGCGCATCGGCGTACCGGGCGCGCACCGCCTCGACCAGCATCTCGGGAGTCGGCGGAGGACCGTCGGCGCGCTGCCAGGCTTGGGGATCGGCCTTGTCGCCGCAACCGGCGATCAGCAGCCATCCGAACAGGGCGAGCCCACAGGCGAGCAGCGCGGACTCTCGACGGACGTCGCGAATCATGGGAACTCCTTTTCCTGCTTCGATCTCCCGGCAAGACCGGGAAACTCGCGGGGCGGGATCATTCCAGAATCGGTCGATCCCGTAAAGTCGAACCGCGCCGGAAACCGCACCATTGCCGCCGCCGACCTTCACGGTCGCCGCCGTGCGGTCGAACGGCGGTGTTCGACCGGCAAGCGCCTCGCTACCCTGCTCTTCGTGACTCGTCCCGCGCCCCCGACGATCCCGACGTCGCGAGGCGTTTCGTGCCGTCCGGGATCGGAACTCCCATGTCGTCCCCCCTCGATTCCCTCCCCGTCGACGCTCGTTTCGCCCCGTTGCCGCCGCTGACGCTGGTCGAGCTGAGCGGCGCCGATGCGGGAACGCACCTGCATCGGTTCTGCACGCAGGACCTGCGAGCCGTCGCGCCGGGGGGAGGGCGGGAGGCGATGTTTCTGGACGCCAAGGGGAAGCTGACCGCGCACGGAATCGTGCTTCGGACCGCCGACCGTTGGTGGTTTCTGGGAGATGCGGGGCAGGGGGCGCGACTGGCGGCGCACCTGGACCGCTACGTCATCCGCGAAGAGGTCCGGATCGCCGATCTCAGCGAGGCCAGGCACGGTTTGCTCGTCCGCTCGAGCTCAGGGTGGAGTGCGGCGACGGAAGCGCCGCTCCCCGATCTCGGCAGCGGCGCAGCAACGGTCGCGACCTCGGATGACGGATCGCTGCTGATCGTCCGCGACGGCCGATTCGGCGCCGATGCGGCGCTCGTACTCGGAGCATCCGACGAGATCCAGGCGTTGATGAACGTCTGGGACCAGGCGGGGAACGGGCGACTGAGCGACAGCGACGTCGAGCGGGCGAGAATCGAAGCGGGCTGGCCTCGCTTCGGCCGCGACGTCGATGCGGGCTACCTGGCTCAGGAGCTCGACCGCGATCGGACGGCGATCTCGTTCGTCAAGGGCTGCTATCTCGGCCAGGAGACGGTGGCTCGCGTCGACGCGCTCGGGCACGTCAATCGGAAGATCGCTACGGTTCGGATCGAAGGGGGGGCGGTCGACGTTCCGGTGGAGCTGTTCGCCGGCGACGCTCCGGCCGGGCGACTGACGAGTTACGTGGCGATCGACGGGGCCGAGAGCGGTATCGGCCTGGCGACGCTGAAGGTCGGCGCCGCCGAGCCGGGGACGGTCTTGCGGACGGGCGACGGTCCGGCCGTACGCCTCACCGTGATCGAGCGCGCGAAGGTCTCAGGCGGCTGATCGCTCGAGGGCTCGATCGAGCAGGTTGGCGAGACCGGCGAGACCGTCAGCCGTGATCGTGTGCGGTCCGGCGAACGGCGCAAAGGTCAACTCGTGCCCCGTCTCGGTCAGCAGATCGCGGAGCCAGGTCGCGGTGACGAACGGCAGGATCGGATCGTAGCTCCCGTGAGACTGGTAGATCCGCAGTTTCGCGGCGCGCTCGGCGGCGGGTCGCCAGATCGACTCGCGAATCAGCGTCCCCGACCAGAGAACGAGCCCGCCGATCGCGTCGCCGCGATGCAGCGCGGTCTCGGTCGCGAGCATCGCCCCTTGGGAAAAGCCGCCGAGCACCAGACGTGAGCGATCGAGTCCCGCTTCGTCGAGCGCCGCGGCACAGGCGCGATCGATCGCGTCGCGCGCGTCGTCGATCCCCGGCGGGTCGAACGCCTTCAGTCGGTGATGCTCGCCGGCGGCGAACGCATCCAGCAACGACTGGATGCTCAGATGCCACCAGGCGCGGCCCCCCGGCATGCCGACCGATGCGAGCGACAGCGGTGCCGCGGGAAAGACCAGGCGCACGTTGCCGCGCGGCGTCCAACGCCGAAGCAGCTCGTCGGCCAGCGGCACCAGGTCGTCTCCCGGCGCTCCGTAGCCGTGCATCAGGACTGCCACAAGATCGATGGGGGCGGCGGTAACCTTGGCATCGACGACGGCGGCGTCGAGCGATCCGTAGCGCTGGCGCGAGACGTTCATGAGACGATTCGGTGGGTGTGCGATCGAGCATCCCGCAGCGACGTCGGCGGGGACGATCGGGCGACTCTAGCCGCTCCGGCCGGATCGTGCCACCGCGGCGGGCTGCGTAGCAACGGTCGCCGTGGACCGAACTCGTCGACGTGAAGCGACGCTTGGCGTCGATCGCCGTCGTTTGCGACCGATTCCGAACCCAACTTGCCGGAGCACTCGTCGATGCTTAACCGTTTCCGTCTGGCGCTCGGTTCGCTTGTCCTGACCGGTTCGCTGATCGCGCCGGGCCCGAGGGTCCGGGCCGAAGATTGGCCGCACTGGATGGGCGCGAAACATGACGGCGTCTGGCACGAGACGGGAACGTTGCAGGAGTGGCCGGCGGTCGATCCTCCGGTCCGTTGGCGCGTCGAGGCAGGGATCGGCTATGCCGGACCGGCGGTTGCCGCGGGGCGGGTCTTCGTGATGGATCGGATTCCTGCCGAACAGGCCGAGGGGAGTGAGGCGCCGCCGCGCGGAGCGACTCGCGGCAACGAACGGATCCGCTGCCTGGACGCCGCGACCGGCGCGGAACTCTGGCGTCACGCCTATGAACGCGAGTATCGAATCTCGTATCCCGAAGGGCCTCGGACGACGCCGCTGGTCGACGGCGATCGGGTCTACACGCTCGGTGCGATGGGAGACCTGATCTGTTTCGAGGCGGCGACCGGGCGGATCGAATGGCAGCGGCAACTGGCCGAAGAGTACGGCGTGCCGCCGATGGTCTGGGGCTTCTCGGCGCACCCGCGCATCGCCGGCGATCGGCTGTTCGTGCTGGTCGGCGGACCGGGGAGCGGCGTCGTCTGTCTGGACAAGCGGACCGGCGCGGAGCGGTGGAAAGGGGTGACGGCGGAAGAGATCGGCTACGCACCGCCGGTGTTGGTCGAGCGAGCGGGGCGCGAGCATCTGATCGTCTGGCACGACCTGGCGGTCCGCTGTCTGGATCCCGACAGCGGTGCCGAGCGGTGGTCGGTCCCGTTCCCCGACAAGCCCGCTCCCCCTCGACCGGTCGTCACGATCGCGACGCCGATCGTGCTCGAGTCGCGCGTGCTGGTGAGCGACTTCTATCACGGCACGGCAGCGATCGAAGTCGATTGGCAGGCCGATCGAGCCTCGATCGCGTGGCGTTCGGCGATCGATGACGACCGCCATGCCGACGATCTGAACGCGCTGATGGCGACGCCGATCGTCCGAGGCGAGCATCTGTATGGGATCGCGGGGAACGGCGAACTCCGTTGCCTGAAGCTCGCCGACGGGAGCTTCGTCTGGCGCGATCTGAAGCCGACCGGTGAGCGGCCCGCCTTTTTCGCGACCGCCTTTCTCGTCCCCAGCGGCGATCGGTGCTGGCTGTTCAACGACCAGGGGGCGCTGATTCTCGCGAAACTTTCTCCCGAGGGATACGACGAGCTGGGTCGGATGCAGCTGCTCGAACCGACCGGCTTCGCTCGCGGCCGGAACATCGTCTGGTCGCATCCCGCCTTTGCGGATCGTTGCTGCTTCGCCCGCAACGACAAGGAAATCGTCTGCGTCGACCTGTCGGCCGGCTGAGACGGAACCGGGTCGAGGGATCGGCCGCATGAACCGATGCGGCCGATCCACCGGACATGTTTCGTCTTGACCCGAATTTCGAGCGGACGTAACCTCCGCATCACGAGACATCATCTCTCGCACCCAATGGTGAACGGAGTCACCTCATGTCGGTCCTGGCCAGTTTCCGTCGCGCGCTGCAGCGCGGTCCGCTGTTCGGTTCGTTCCTTGCCGCGACCGCGTGGGCCGGTTTCGTCGCGTCCGCTCCGCTCGGCGCCCAGCAACCTGCCCCTCAGGCTCCGGCCGGAGGTTCGGCAACCGCCGGCGCGCCGCAGTCGACCGACGTCATCTCGATTCTCGCCGTGGTCAACGGCCAGACGATCGATCGGGAACAGCTCTCGAACGAGTGCCTGGCCCGTTACGGGATTGAGGCGCTCGAAGGGCTGGTCAATCGCCAGCTGATCTTCAACGAGACGCAGCGGTTGGGGATCGTCATCACCGATCAGGACATCGAGCACGAGATCGAGACGACGGCGGCGAAGTTCAACCTGCCGAAGGACCGGTACCTGAAGGTGCTGGCCGACGAACGGAACATCGAACTCGACCGTTATCGCCAGATGGTCTGGATGGAACTGTCGCTCCGGCAGATCGCTTCGCGCGACATCACCGTGACGCGCGAGGAGATCGACCGGATGCTCGAGGCCGAGATCGGCCCGAAGGTCCAGGTCCGGATGATCTCGCTGCTCGATCGCGGTCAGGCGGACGAGGTGCTGGCGCTCGCCAAGGCGAATCCCGAGGACTTCGGGCGTCTGGCCAAGGAATACTCCAAGGATCGCAACTTCGCCGCGGTCATGGGACTCGTCCCGCCGATCCGCAAACATGTCGGCGATCCGACGCTCGAAGGGATCGCGTTCGCGATGAAGCCGGGCGAGATCTCGGAGGTGATCGAGATCGCCAACCAGTTCCTGATCCTCAAGTGCGAACAGCAGATCCCGGGCTTCGACATCACCCCCGAGATCCGTCGGCAGGCCGAAGAGAAGATCGTCGAACACCTGACTCAGGAGAAGATGAACGAGTCGGCCGATCGGCTGCTGAAGGAACTGACGACCCGCGTCGACATCGTCAACGTCTACAGCGATCCGCAACTGGCGCAGCAGATGCCCGGCGTGGCGGCGGTCGTCGACGGGGCTCAGATCGGCATGCGTCAACTCGCCGAAGAGTGCATTACCCGCTACGGCGTCGACGTGCTGCGGGGCGAGATCAATCGGATGCTTCTGATGCAGCAGCTGCAGGCTCGCAAGCTTGAAGTGACTCAGCAGGACCTGCAGGAAGAGATCGAGCGAGCGGCGTTGGCCGAGAATTTCGTCAAGGCCGACGGGACCGCCGACATCGATACCTGGCTCGCACAGATCCTCGAAGTCGAAGGGGCCACGATCGATCTGTATGTCCGTGATGCGGTCTGGCCGAGCGTCGCACTCAAGAAGCTCGTGTCTGAGGGGATCACCGTCACCGACGAGGATCTGCAGAAGGGCTTCGAAGCGAACTACGGTCCGCGCGTCGAAGTGCTGGCGATCGTCATGCAGAACCAGCGGGTCGCGCATCGGGTCTGGCAGATGGCGACCGAGAATCCGACCGACGAGGCCTTCGGTCAGCTCGCTTCGCAGTACTCCGAAGAGCCCGCCTCCAAGGCGAACTACGGTCGTGTGCCGCCGATCGCCCGCTTCGGCGGCCGTCCGCAGCTCGAAGAGGAAGCGTTCCGGATGCAGCCGGGAGAGATCTCGGGGCTGATCAACGTCGGCTCGAACTGGATCATCCTCAAGTGACTCGGACATACTCAGCCGGTCGTGCAGCAGCTGGACGACGTCCGCGACGAACTCACCTCGTACATCCGCGAACAGAAGCTTCGCCTGGCGATGGAGAACGAGTTCCAGCAGATCATGTCGGCGGCGCAGATCGACAACTTCCTGGAAGGGACGACTCAGACTCCCTCCGGAGCGCGAGCCGCTCGCGGCCAGGCGAACCTGCCGTTCGCTCCGACCAATCGCTGATCACCTGCGTCATCGCGGGGATCGGAAACCATGCCGGCGGCGGATTCGACTCGTGCGACTCCGCCGCTTCGCATTTTCGGACCGAGTTGCGCCGGCGGCGACCGTCACGTCCCTCGCCCCCCAGCGCCGAAGAGAGGTCGCTCATGCTGCTGTTTCGCGCCGAGTGCCGTCTGCCCGAGTTCCGGCGCGGCTGTCACCTGATCACGTCTCAGGTCGTCGCATCGCTGCCCGAGATCGAGCGGATCGGCACCGGCCTGCTGCACGTCTTTCTGCGGCACACCTCGGCGTCGCTGACGCTGAACGAGAGCGCCGATCCCGATGTGCGGCGCGACCTGACGATGGCCCTCGATCGGCTCGCCCCGGAATCCTGGCCGTACGTCCACACGTGCGAAGGGCCCGACGACATGCCGGCGCACGTCAAGACCGCCCTTACCGACTCGTCCCTGACGCTGCCGATCGCCGACGGCCGGCTGCACGTCGGCACGTGGCAGGGGATCTATCTGTGCGAGCATCGGGACCGTGGGGGGCGTCGCGAGCTGACGGTGACCGCTTGGGGACTGCCGGCAGCCTGAGCGACCGATCCGAGGATCGCTCGCGCGATCAGTCTTCCGACTTTCCCTCGAGCACCGACTCCTCGACCCAGATCGGCAACGGCGGGTCGGTCGTGACGGCGATCGCGATCGCATCCGAGGGGCGCGCGTCGACGTCGATCGGTTCGCCGTCCCGCTTCAGCCGGAGCTTGGCGAAGTAGGTGTGCTCCTTGAGCCCGTCGATCAGGACGCAATCCAGTTCGGCCCCGAGTGCGGTCACCGTGTTGACGATCAGGTCGTGCGTCAGCGGGCGAGGCCGCTCGACGCCTCGGACTCGCCGCTCGATGCTCGTCGCCTCGAACAGACCGATGAAGATCCTGAGGGTCCGATCGCCGTCCTTCTCCTTGAGATCGATCGTCTGCTGATCGAGCAGTTCGCTGATGATGATCCGGAGCAGTTGCATCGGCACGAGCATGAAGGACCTCCGCGAGCCGCTGCAGCCAGCGGCGATGGGACCAGTCGGGTCATCCTCGACCCGAACCGGATTATAGGCGACGGTCGATCGTCGGCGGGGGGTGGACGGCGAACGCCGGAGTGCCGACGATGCTTGATCGGGGGGCTCGAGGTCGCCGCCGCGCCCTCGCGAACCCCAGCGACAGGAGCCCGAGCCGCATGTTCTCCTTCGAGACCGATTCCCGCTCGTCGGCCGCCGCCGGCACGACCTGTTCGCCAATGTCGCCGCCGACCGGCGAATCGCCGAATCCGTCGGGGGACGAAACTCCGGTCCGGACTCCCCTCTGCGTGCCGCGCTACGCGGCTCAGCTCGCTCCGACGCCGCTCGTCCCGGTCGTGCAGGACGACGTGACGGTCTGGTGCAAGCTCGAGTTCCTCAACCCGAGCGGCTCGACCAAGGATCGGATCGCCCGCTACATCCTGGACAAGGCGTGGCGGCGCGGCGAACTGAACGCCGGCACGACGGTGATCGAAGCCTCGAGCGGTTCGACCAGCATCGCGTTCGCGCTGGCGTGTGCGCAGATGGGGCTTCGGTTCGTCGCGGTGATGCCCGAAGGGGTCAGTCACGAACGGACGTTGATCATCCGGGCCTTCGGCGGCGAAGTGCGACTGACGCCGAAAGAGGGCGGGATCCGCGGGGCGATCGCCGAAACGGAACGACTGGCGGCGGAATGCGGCGGTTTCCTGCCGCGACAGTTCGCCAACCCGGACAACGCCGAAGCGCATCGACTGACGACGGCGCGCGAGATCCTCGATCAGATGCCGGGGCATGCGGTCGATGCGGTCGTCAGCGGCGTCGGTACCGGAGGGACATTGGTCGGGATGTGGCAGGGGTTCCGCGAACAGGGATGTCGCTGCCTGCCGGTGCTCGCTCGGCCGGTCGACACCGGAGATCGCTTCGACGCCGAATGCTGCAGCTTCAGCGGACGCATTCCGGGAGTCGCCGATGCGCTCAGTCGGATCTTCGCCGAGGCGAAGTTCGATCGATTGAGGACGATCGAGGTGCGAGCCGACGACGCGATCGCCACGGCGCGGCGGTTGATCGCCGCCGGGTTCCCGGTCGGTCCGAGCAGCGGGCTGAACGTCGAGGCGGCCAAAGCGGTCGCGCGGGAACTGGGGCCGGACGCTCGTGTCGTCACCGTCTTTCCGGACCGGATGGAGCGCTACTTCTCGACCGAACTCTTCGGTCGCGCCCCGAGCTGAGCTCCCGCCGGCCTCGCGGGACTCTTGTTCCGACGAAGCGGGCGGTCGCGTTCCGGGTCTGCGTTCGACACGCTGCCGCCGCCGGCGATCCGTTCCGGCCGGTCCGCCCGGGAAGAACTCCTCCGATCCGGAAAAAAAGTCGATTCGGCGCGGCGGGTCCGAGGGCGGGGCGCCCATTTCATCGGTGGAGAGGGAGCGAGCCGGCGGGAATGCCGGGTGCCTCGCAGCGGCTCCTCCTCTTGCGACGCCGTCAGCGCGTCTTCACCGAACCCCGTTCCCGGTCGAGAACCATCGCCATGTCGTTTCGCTTCATCCGTCCGCTCTGGGCCGTTTGCGGAGCCGCTGCTCTGTTGCTCGGTCTCGCCGCTCCGGCCGCCGCCAATCAGGTTTCGGCCCGCATCGAAGGCTCGCTGCTGATCGTCCGCGGCGACAATCTGAACAACCAGATCATCGTTTCGCAGAACGCCGCGCTCGATCTGACCATCCGCGGTCAGAACGGGACGAAGGTCAACGGCCGCGACAGCGTCGTCTTTCGTCGCGCCGCGTTGCAGCAGGCCGACATCCGCATGGCCGGCGGCAACGACATCGTCACCTTCACGAACTTCGCCGTCTCGAACGATCTCTACATGAACCTCGGCGCCGGGAACGACACCGTCCGCTCCGGTTCCTCGGGGAGCTCGATCGGCGTCAATCTGACGATCGAAGGGGGACTCGGCACCGATACCGTCTCGCTGGCCGGCTGGGAAACCGGCCAGGATCTGTACGTCGACGGACAGGGAGGGGTCCTGCAGGCGACGCTGACCGACGCGACGGTGATGGGCGTGCTGACGGTGATCGGCGACACGGCGAACGATCGGGTCACCCTGACTCGATGCACCGTCGGCCTCGACACCTCGCTGGAACTCGGTCTCGGAGCCGACACGGTAACGGTGACCGACCTGCTCGGTTTCTCGTTCTGGGCGACGACCGATGAAGGGGCCGACCGACTGACTCTCACCGGCGTCTCGGTGATGGAGGATTTCGGGATCTTTACCGGCACCGACAACGATTTCGTCAGCTTGACGGACGTCGTCAGCGGCAAGAATGTCTTCGTCGGTACCGACACCGGGGCCGACACCGTCCGCGCCTTCGGCGTCTCGGCCGAGTTCGATGCGGTCTTCGAAGGGGGAGACGGCGTCGACTCGCTGACCGACCGCGGCATCTTCGGGGGCGAAAAGATCGAGATCAAGGAGTTCGAGATCTTCCCGTGAGCGGCATCCCCGGCCGGTTCGGGACCTGATCCGAACGAGCGTCGAGCCCCTGAGATCGGCAACGATCTCAGGGGCTCCCGTCGTCCCCCGCTCCCGCTTCGATTGCCCTCGCTCCGGACCTCGATCCCATGCCCGACGACTCGACCGGTTCCTCTCCGACTCTGAACGGACCGTCCGCTCCCGACGGCGCCCCTTCGGAAGTTCGTCAGGGAAGCGGCGATGCGGACCTGCTGCTCCGGATCAGCCGCGGAGATCCGAGTGCGGCCGAAGAACTGGTCGATCGCCACTCCCCCCGCCTGCTTCGAGCGGCTCGGGCTCGCATCTCGTCGATGTTCTCGGCCCGGTTCGATCCGGAGGACATCGTCCAGTCGACTTTCCGCAGCTTCTTCCGCCGGGCGCGGACCGGGAGCTACGAAGCGCCGCGAGCCGGAGACCTGTTCAACCTGCTGATCGTCATCGCACTGCGCAAGGTACGAGCCCGAGCGGTGGAGCATCAGGCCGCCTGCCGCGATGTCCGCAGGAGCGGCGAACCGGTGGAACAGGTCGCCGACGGTGACGATGATCGAAGCCTGCACGAACTGCTCGTGACGATCGACGAAGTCTGCCGCGGGCTCGGAGAGTCTCACCGGCGGATCGTGATGCTCCGGCTGGAAGGGTATACGATCGACGAGATCGCCGAACGGTCCGATCGCAGTCGGCGCACGGTCGAACGGGCCCTGCATGAGTTCCGCGCCGTCCTCGGCGAGTACTTCGCTCCTTGACCTCGGGCCCACACCATCGCTTCGCGTTTCCGCACCCTGATCCGACGTTCGCACTCGTTCGGATCGATGCTCCTCGGGGGACGAAAGTCGAGATCATGTCGCTCCGATCGACACCCCGCCACCGGCTCCCCGATCCGATCGTGTGGGAACACGTCGATCGGTACGAAGAAGCGCTGCGCCAGCTGCCGAGCGTCGACGTTCGCGACTTTCTGCCGGACCCGAACGACGGTGCGTTCCGACGGGTGGCCGCCGAACTGCTCCGGATCACGATCGAACATCGCTGGTCGCGCGGCGAGAGCGACGTGCTGACCGGCCTGCTCGAAGGTTGTCCCTGGGTCCGTCATGAACCGGAACTGCTGGCGGAGGTCGCCTTCGAAGACTACCGCCAGTCGAACGCGGCCGGCTTCCGCTGCCTGCCCCAGGATTACGCCGAACGATTCGGCCTCGACGTGACGCCGTGGCCGAGTGTCGAAGGGACCAGCTCGGAGCGTCGCCTACCGCTCGAACTCGCCGGCTCGGATCTGCCGCTCGATTCCGTATCCGGTCCCGAGAATGCAGAGCGGATCGGCCGCCGGTCCGACGTCCCGTTGCCGCTCGAGACGGTTCGATTGCGCCGACCGTCGACGCGCCGCGGAGAGAGGGGGAGTCGCTCGGATCTGCGCGAGCGGTGGGAGCAGCTCGATCGGACCGGAGAGTTCGAACGATTTCGACTGGTCGGTCGACTGGGCGACGGCGCGTTCAGCCGAGTCTATCTGGCGATTCAGTCGTCGCTCGCGGCTCGCCCGGTCGTGCTGAAGATCACCGCCATGCCGCTCCGCGAGTCGGAGCGATTGGCGCGTCTGCAACACACCGGCATCGTCCCGGTCCACTCGGTCCATCACGACGACGGACTGTTCGCCATCTGCATGCCGCTGCTCGGCTCGGCGACTCTCGCCGATATCGTCGCGAAGTCGGCCGGATCGGCGCTCCCCGGCGAGGCGGCCGCGACGATCGATTCCCCTTCGCGTCTTCCCCCGTTCGATCCGATTCGCGAAAGCGACGGAGGGCGATTCGCGGAAGCGATCCGTCGGGCGCGCGTCTGGCGCGACGGTCTGCTCTCGGCGGCCGGCTACCGTTCGATCGACTCGACCGACGAACCGCTCGCCGAGCGACCGGCAGGCTATGTCGAGACGGTTCTGCGGATCGGGGCCGCGCTGGCCGACGCGCTGCAGCATGCGCATCGCCGCGGAATCCTGCATCGGGACATCAAGCCGGCGAACATTCTGCTGACCGACGACGGACAGCCGATGCTGCTCGACTTCAATCTGGCCGAGGGGGAGGGGGAGCGGGACCCGCTTCGCCGCTCGGCGGTCGGCGGAACGCTGCCGTACATGGCTCCCGAACAACTTCGGGCGATGCGAGGCGAGGGAGTGGCGCTGAACGGGGGAGTCGACGTTCATGCCCTGGGCGTCGTGCTCTACCAGTTGCTGACCGGTCACCTGCCGCGAACCTTCGAGCTCCCCGATTCGGCCGATCCCGAACGAGCCGCCTCGACCTTCGGTCGGCCGATCGTTCCTCCCTCGAAACTCAATCCCGCCGTCTCGCCTGCCGCCGAAGCGATCGTGCTCCGCTGCCTCGAGAGCGATCTCGGTCGACGGTATCGAACGGCCGACGAACTGCTCGAGGACCTTCGTCTTCAGCTCTCGCATCGACCGCTGCGTTACGCCCGTGACCGATCGTGGCGCGAAAGGACCGCGAAGTTCCTTCGCCGCCACCCGCGTCTGAAGTCGACCGGAACGCTCGTTGCCGTCGCGACGATCGCGGTGTCGGCTAGCCTTGTCGCCGGCATCGCCTGGCATGCCGAGCGGCAGGAACGCCGCTCGCTCGCACAGCTCGATCGCTTCCGCGACGCCGCTCGACAGGCCGAAGCCGCCCTCTTCTTTCCGGATGCAGGTTCGTCGCGTCGCGAGTTGGAACGAGGGGCCGCGGCGCTCGCGATCTATGACGTTCTCGGTTCCGATTCCTGGATGACGAGCGACCTGGTGCGCGCGCTGCCGCTCGATGCGCAGCAGGCGTTGCGTCGCGAGACGGCAGAACTGCTGCATCTGATGGCGTCGCAGGCGATCGAGTCGGAGCGTTCGCCGGGAGATCCGATGCCGTCCGACGCTCCCGTCGGCTCGACGCTCACGGTCGCGGCGCGAACGCTCCCCGATCGAGCGCAGCTGGAACGAGCTGCAGCACGACTGAAGGGGGAGATCGCTGGCGTGGAGCTGCGGTCGCTCGATTCGTCCGTCGTCGCCGATCCGTTGACGATCGCTTCGGATCGCTTCCTGGCCGGCGACTTCGACGGTGCTCTGCGGACGATCGATGCCGCTCTCGAACGGACTCCCGATCGCTTCGCGCTCTGGTTCCTGGCGGGAAAATGTCGCTACGAGCAGCGAGAGTATCGCGAGGCGGACGGCTGCTTCGCCGCGGCCGGCAGGATCGATCCGTCATCGGCTCTGGCGCGGGTCGCGCGAGCCGCCTGTCACTATTGGCAACAGGACGCGACGCGGGCTCTCGAACTGCTCGCCGAGGCGGAGCGGCTCGATCCGTCGCTCCCGGCCTTGCACGTCAACCGCGCGCTGGTGCTCGAGCGGAGCGGCGATCTGCCGCAGGCGATCGCGGCAATCGATCGGGCGATCGAACTGGAACCCGAATCGCTCCGTCATCGCTCGGTGCGGAGTCGACTGCGGCGATCGTCGGGGGACCTGTCGGGAGCCGACGCCGATCTGGCCGAACTCGCTGCGCGAACGCCGGTCGACGGAAAGGGATGGATCCTGCGAGGGCTGGCGCGGTTGTCGAGCTCGAACGAGCAGGCGATCGCCGACTTTCGCGAAGCGGCTCGATGGCCCGCATCGCGCGCCGTGGCGCTGCAGAACATCGCGCATGTGCAGAGCGAGCGGATGGGTGATCGCGACGGAGCGATCGAGACGCTCGGCGAACTCCTCGCGTCGCATCCCGACTTTCTGCCGGCGCTGACCGGACGGGCGGTCCTCAAGGCGCGACGTGGGGATCGTGAGGGGGCATTGGCCGATGTCGCCGCCGCCGGTCGACACGTGCTGACTCCGCAGCTCCATTACCAGCTGGCTTGCGTTCATGCGCTGTTGTCCCGCGACGATCCGTCGCAGCGCGCCACGGCCTTCGATCATCTGGGCCGCGCCCTGGCTCCGGCCTACGGTGCCCGCCTGCTCGCGTCGGATGCCGATCTCGCTCCGCTCGCCGATTCGCCTCGCTTCCGCTCAATCCGAAACGGGATCGATGCGCTCCAGGCGTCATCGGCCGAGACGTCGAACGATCGCGATTCGTCCCCTCGAAATCCGAGCTCTTCCGACTCGTCCGCTCCGGAGTCCGATCCGTGAACCTCCGATCGAAGTTCGCCGGTCTGTTCCTGTTCGCCGCATTCGCCCTCGGGGGGACGACCGGCCTACCGGCTCAGATCACGTCGCTCCCGCCGATCGCATGGCCGTCGACGCACCCGATCACGTTCAGCTTCGCACCGGATCTCGTCCCGATCGGACGCTACCGGAACGAACTCGGGATGACGCTCGATGCCCGATTCTCGACCGAGCATTGGCGGATCGAGATGCTCCGCGCCCTGCAGACCTGGTCTCGCCACGCCGATCTGCAGTTCGCGCTCGTTCCCGATTCTCCGCGGGCCTTCGGTGTGCCGGCTCTCTCGCAGGGAGACCCTCGATTCGGCGACATCCGGATCGGAGCGTTCCCGCAGGATCAGGTGCTCGGCAATGCCGTCCCTTATGCGCCGCAGGCAGGGAGCTGGGCAGGCGACGTGTTGCTCGATTCGACGCGCCCCTACGGGCTTTCGACGGTCGAGCAGGACGAGTTCGCCTATGACCTCTATTCGGTGATGTTGCATGAAGTCGGCAACTCGCTCGGTCTGCTCGACGAGGAGCTCGACTTCGAGTCGGTGATGTTCTTCGCCTACGTCGAACCGCGTCACGGACTGAGCTGGCGCGACGTCATCGCGATCCAGTCGCTCTACGGTCCTCCTGCCGCCGACCCGTACGAACCGTTCGGCGGCAATGATTCGTTCGAGTCGGCGACGCCGATCGAACCGACCCCCGACTTCGACGTGACGCTGCGAATGGAGATCGACGGCCATCTGTCGTCGGGCGACGACGTCGACGTCTATCGCTTCGAGATGCCTGCCGGCTACGAGAACTGTTGGCTCAGCCTTCGCGCCTCGGGCCGCAGTCTGCTGGTCGGACGACTGACCGCCTACGACGGCGAGCTGTCGGAACTCGTGACGCAATCGGCCGAGTCGCCGCTGCGCAACGATGCGTTCAAGGAGATCACCAGTCGCGAGGCGGGTGAAGTCGTGCATGTGGTGATCGATGCGTCGGAGTGGCCCGACTTCGACTTCGGCGACTATCGCCTGGTGCTCGACTTCGGTCCCGACGCCGGCGAGCCGGAGGAAGGGGACGACGAACCGGATGCGGAAAGGTTCTTCGAGGCGGGGGACGCGTCGCTGAACGATCGTCTGTACGACCTGGCCGGCCCGATCGATCCCGAGGTGGTGCGCGAGACGAATCGGAATCGTGCGGTCGAACTGCGATCGCCGCCGGGAATCGACTCGGGAACGCGATTCGAACTGATCTCGACGCTCGCCGCGATCGAGGACGTCGATCTCTATCGCTTCGTCACCGACGACGGCGCCGACTCGGTCGTCTCGATCTCGCTCGGTCCGCTCGGCTCGGCGATTCCGGCGTTCGACATCCGGCTGCTCGATGCGACCGGTCGGACCTTGTCGACCGCGTCGATGCTCCGCCGATCTCCGGAAGGTGACGTCTCGCTGGTCGTTTCGGGGATCCGACCGAACAGCACCTACTTCGTCCGCATCGCGTCGGCGACCGGGAACACCGCGACGTCGAACTATCTGCTGACGATCGACGTTCCCGATCGACGATCGGCGCTCGCGACGCTCGATCGGATCCGGCTGAATCGAACGACGCGCGATCGCTTCGGCAGTCTGATCGTCCGCAAGACGCAGCTCTTCCGTTTCGATCTGTCGACCGAGTCGACCGACACGACGCGCCAGGCGGTGCAGATGACGATCACGAACGAGAACGGTCGGATCGAAGGGACCTATTCGGTACGGCCGGGTGTCCCGACGACCGCCTATGTCTGGCTGCCCGCCGGGACGCACTATGTCCGCTTCACCGCGCGGACACGATCCGGAGCGGCGATCGCGGCGACGACGACGACTTGGCGCGGAGCGGCGCTGTCGGACGACGAGGGGCCGATCCTGATCGATTCTTCGGGAAATCCGATCTCGACGCCGCAGTCCCCGTCACCGACCCCTCCGGCGCCACCGACCTGGCAGTTTCCGCTCACCTTCGTCTGGCTCTACGAACTCGTCGTTCCGCCGATCAATCCGTGGCGCTGAGCGAAACGCCGTCGGTTCCCGGCCGATGTCATCCGCTGTGCACTGCAAAGAGACGAGCGTCAGGTCCCGAACGTGATCGTCGGTTCGGGGCCGACTTCCGGTTCGTCCGCGTCGGTCGGTCGCGGTCCCGGCAATCGGATCACGAAGCGACTGCCGACATCGATCCGACTCTCGACCGTCACGTCCCCGCCGTGCTCGCGGACGATCTTGCGCGTCGCGGGAAGCCCGAGACCGGTGCCGCGGTTCCCCTTGGACGATTCGAACGGACGGAAGATCCGTTCGAGATCCTCCTCGGCGATGCCGACGCCGTCGTCCGACACCGAGATCTCGGCCTGAGCCGGCGCGGAGTCCCACCGCGTCTCGACGCGGACGATGCCGCCCCCTTTGGCCGCACAGGCGTCGATCGCGTTGGTAATCAGGTTCAGCACCGCGCGGTGGATCCCTTCCGAGTCGATCGGGATCGGCGGCAGACGACCGGAGCGGAACCGTTCGAAGCGGACCTGCTGATCGCCGGCGGTGCGCGCCATCAGCTCGATCGTCTCGTCGACCAGCGCGTCGAGATCGGCCGGATGGAGCTCCGGAGTCCGCTCCTTGCTGAAGGTGAGCATGTCGAGCACCAGCTGCTGGATCCGCTCCTGATTCCGCTCGACCATCTTCCATCCCTTGGCGATCGCTTCGTCATCCTTCTGTCGGATCCCCTCTTCGATCAGAAAGCCGCCGCCGCGAAGTCCCTGCAGGATGTTCTTGATGTGATGCGACAGGGTCGCGACCGTCTGCCCCATCGCCGCCAGTCGCTCCGACTGCACGAGCGCCGAGTAGTACGAGGTGTCTTCGACGGCGAGCGCCGCCTGGTGGCCGATCGCGACCATCAGCTCGAGCTGCTCGTCGCGAAAGCGACAGCCGTCGTCGTCCGGCGAAAGATCGGTCGCGCGGGCGCGCGTGTCGACGTAGATCGCGCCGACGTTGCCGTAACGTCCGAGCATCGGCACGCAGATCGCTTCGCGGATCCCTTCCCGCACGATGCTCGCTCCCGAGTCCCACCGCTCGTCCGCTCGCGCATCGCGCGTCCGAACTCCTTCGCCTCGCTGGGTCACGTAATCGAGAATGGTCCGACTGATCGCGATCCGATCGCCGTCGGTTCCGCGCCGATGTCGGACCGCTCGCACCGCGAGCTCGCCCGATTCGGGATCGTTCAGCAGCAGACAGCCTCGGTCGGCGGGAATCGCCTGGAAGATCAGCTCGAGCAACCGCTCGCACAGCTGATCGATGTCGAGCGTGCGACTGACCGCCTGAGCGGTTCGGTAAAGCACTTCGAGATCGTTGCGGGCGGCTGCGCCCAAGAGCGAATCGGACTGCAGTCCGAGCAGCGGACGGGCCGGACGTTCGCGACGCGAAACGATGCGCGACGCGTCGGCGGTCGCGTCTTCGGCGACGATCGCGACCGGCGTAGCCGTGGCGATCGGCATCGGCGGCTCGCGCTCCGGTTCGCCGCTGGTGAACAACAGCCAGGTGCCGCCGATCTGGATCCGATCGCCCGTCCGAAGCTCGTGCCGCTCGATCCGATCCCGCTCGACGAAGGTCCCGTTCGAGCTCCCCAGATCGACCAGCACCCATCGCCCCTGTTCGGA
>CAZZBI010000047.1:0-1612 GCA_964652385.1 uncultured Pirellulaceae bacterium
AGCTTGCCGAAGAAGTGCGTTTCGTCCCCATCGGTCGTGACCGCCCGTTCGGTTCCGGTCGCGACGTCGCTGATCCACAGGTCGTTGTCGCGGACATAAGCGACGTGCCGGGCGTCGGGCGAAAGTTCGACCAGCTCCTCGTTTCCCGGCGTGCGCGTCAACCAGCGCACCTCGCGCCGCGTCAGATCGACGACGGCGACGTCGTCCTGATGGACGATCAGCCGCAGCTTGCCGTCGGCCGAGACGCCTCGGCCCCGTGCCGTGCGCTGCGCGTCGCGTGCGTCGAGCCCTTCCCAGCCGGTCAGCAGCGCGACGACCTCCGACAGATCATCCGGAGCCGCCGCGTCGGAGGTCATCGCTCCGGTCGCCGCGTCAACGATCACCGGCCGATCGTTCCAGCGCCGACGGAACTCGTGCGGTCGATCGGCGACCCACGAAACGTTCATCGACGCGGCGCCCGAATAGTCGACTCGCCCGTCCGGTCCCCAGACGCGGTCGAGCGTCAGCAGCTCGGTCGGCTCGATCCGATCGAGCGCTTCGAGCGCCACCGTCTCGCAGTCGGTCGCACCGGCGGCGATCCGGACGACCGGCAGCGGCCGATCGAGCTGCAGGTCGTCGTCGAAGAAGTTCCAGACGAACAGGCTGTCGGCGCCGCGCGGTTCGAGCAGCTGGACCGCCAGACGTCCGAGCGGCTGATCGGTCCGCACGACGAACGAGCCGGCCGACAGTGTCCGCCGCTCGACCGTCTCGTCGACCGTCAGCTCGACTCGCTGATGCCCCTGGAACGAACCGTCGCGAGTCGTTTCCCGAAGCGTCCAGAGGGTCGCATCGACTTCGACGGCGGCCGGCAATCGCGCAACGTCGATGCCGTGGGCATGCAGTCGTTCCGCGGCGCGACTCGCCTCGGCCGGCAGCACGTAGGCACTCGGCACACTCGCCGATTCGGTCGGCCGGTAGTCTCCCCAGAACTCGACCGACACCGGGGCATCGGCTCCGGCTTCATCCCGTCCGATCACCGTCACCGGCTCGTCGAACTTCGCCATCTCGGCTCGCAGCGGCAACGAATCGCTTGCCTCGATCGGCGCGGTCGCCACCGCCGCAAGCACCTGGTCACGCCGTTCCAGGCAGCGATCGATGCACGATTCGACGAACGCCCGCGTCGCGTCGATCCGGTCGCGATAGGTCGCATACGAGTACGATTCGGAGAGGATCGCGAGCACGCCGCGCTGCCCGAAGTACTCGGTGCTGTATCGCGGCTCGTAGCCGTACGTCGTCCAGCGCGTTCGCTGGCGGTCGAAGTTGCCGTAATAGAAGGTGCGCATCGAGCGGGATTCGAGCTCGGTCGTCACCTCGGGAAGAATCACGTCACGCAGCAGCCCACGGACCGCGGCGGGGGCGGCGGGGTGATGCGGAACGTCGTAGGTCAGCACGTAACCGTGCTGCGATCCGTTGGTCGTGTGACAGTCGATGAAGACGTGGGGGCGAAAACGATCGGCAAAGGCAACGAGCGCTCGCGTCTCGGGCGCTTCCAGCTTCATGAAGTCCCGATTCAGATCGAGCTGCTGCGCGTTCTCGCGGATTCCCATCACCTGCGGGCCGATCTGCCCGGGGC
>CAZZBI010000047.1:1622-6340 GCA_964652385.1 uncultured Pirellulaceae bacterium
CGATGTTCGGCACCGCGGCGGTCATTGCCGTCGGCGTTGTAGTTCGGCACGACGACCAGCTCGAGGGGGCGCAGGTTCCAGCGATGCTGCGGATCGCCGGCAAGGTCGCGGATCAGCGCGAGCATCGCTTCCTTGCCGTCGCACTCGCCCGAGTGGATGTTCGCGATCACCAGCACCCGCAGCGGCTCGATCCGCTCGCTCGCCTCGGTCGCTCCCGATCGGAAGGTCGCGGCCAGGAGCGGGCGCTCTTCGTTCGTCATGCCGATCGACGAAAAGGTGACGCGCGGGCTCCGCCCGTCGAGCTTCGCCAGGAATGCCGCCACCTCGTCCGACGTCGACGTCGCTTCGTAGTTCGACGCTTCGGCGACCGTCGGCGGATCGACCGGCGGCGCAACGAGCCCTGCTTCACGAGCCGCTTGAGCCGGAGCGATCTGAGCGGGAGCGATGCCGATCGGTCCGGTGATCGCCGGCAGCAGGAGTGCGGCGAGGAGCAGGGTCGAGCGGAGCCGCGACGGACTCGAACGAACGACGTGAATCAAGGCCAGGCGAACGAAGCAACGGCATGAACTCATCGATGGATCCCGAGTGCGCGTCAACGATCAGGCGGTCGTGCGGAACGGTGGGAGGGCGGTCCGGAACCGACGGGCAACATCATGACCGCGCCGAGGCCGAGCGACAATGAACGGCCCCCTTTCGGTTGCCCCGGCCGAATCGATCGAGGATCATGTCCCCGCCTGCCCGCCTCTCTCCCGCACGACGTTCTTCCCGCACGACGTTCCCACTCGCCGCGGAGCCCTCCCGCCATGCTCCTGTTCCGGTCGCCGCGCCACGTCGCCTCTCGAATGCCCCCCTCTCGCTCGCCGGCCGCTCGAGCCTCGGCTGCTGCGAGGTTCCAGTTCACGGCTCGATGCGCCCGCCTGTCGTTGCTGTTCGCGACGCTGCTGCGGTGCGTCTGGCCCGTTCCCGCCATGGCCCAAGGAGAATGGCCTCAGTTGCTGGGACCTCGCGGGGACGGGCATGCCCCCGCGACTCGGACCGCCGCCGAGTTCGGCGAAACGCAGAACGTCGTCTGGAAGACCGAGATCCACGGCAAGGGATGGTCATCGCCGGTGATCTGGAAGAACCAGGTCTGGATGGGGACGGCCGACGAGGACGGCAAGCGTTTCTGGGGCGTGTGCGTCGATCGCGAGACCGGAGCGATCGTGCATGACCGGTTGCTCTTCGAGGAGCCCGAGCCGAAGTTCTGCCACGACATGAACAGCTACGCGTCGCCGACGCCGGCGATCGAGGAGGGGTTCGTCTATCTGCACTTCGGCAGTTACGGAACCGCCTGTCTTCGGACCGACGACGGCTCGGTGGTCTGGACCCGTCGCGATCTGCCGTGCGATCACTTTCGCGGCCCCGGATCGTCGCCGACCCTCTGGAACGACCTGCTGATCCTGCACTACGACGGCTTCGACTATCAGTACGCGATCGCCCTCGACAAGCGGACCGGCGCGACGGTCTGGCGCAACGATCGCGAGATCGATTACGGGACCGACAACGGCGACGTGATGAAGGCGTACAACACGCCGACGGTGATCCGGGTCGAGGGGCGCGACCTGCTGATCAGCGCGACGAGCAAGGCGTGTCTGGCGCTCGATCCGGCGACCGGCGCCGAAGTGTGGCGGCTGAGGTATCCCGAGTTCTCGTCGACCGGTCGTCCCTTCCTGGCGGGCGACCTGCTCTACGTCAACTCGGGCTTCGGCACGGCGCAGCTCTTCGCCGTCCGCCCCGACGGCTCCGGCGACATCACCGACTCGCACGTCGTCTGGCAGGTAGGCAAGGGGATCGGATCGAAGCCGTCGCAGATCGCCGTCGACGGTCGGATCTATTCGATCCATGACCAAGGGGTGCTGACGATGCTCGACGCGGCCACCGGCGAGGAGCGATGGCGCAAGCGATTGGACGGGGAGCTCTTCTCGTCGAGTCCGATCTACGCGGGGGGCTTCCTCTACTTCTGCTCGCACGAAGGACCGGTGACGGTCGTCCGCCCGGGAGCCGAGCCGGAGATCGTGTCGGTCAATCGGTTCGACGACGGCTTCATGGCGACTCCGGCCGTCGCCGGCGAGAGTCTCTTTCTGCGTTCGCGCAAGGCGCTCTATCGGATCGATCCCTAGGAGCGAGCGGCGCGACGCCGTCGTCGGCGATCTCAATCGCTCTCGACGAGCCCCGGGCCCGACGCGATACGGAGCGGCGTTCGGAGCGACTCGAGCGCCGCGAGCAGCCGCTCGATCGAGTTTTGCGCCGGTAACGGGGCGACTCGACCGAAGCGACCGGAGCCGCGTCGCCAGGCGTCGATCAGCGCGCTCAGCCGAGCCGCGGTCATGCGTCGCTCGTGCTCGATCCGTTCGGCGGACCAGACGGTCGCGATCAGTTCGCTCGACCGATCGTCCCGAACGCGCGTCAGACCGACGAGTCTTCCGCGGTCCGCCTTGACCAGCTCGCCGTCGCGAAAGGCGCGGCGCCAGTTGCCGCGCGTCGAGAAGTGATCGACTCGATCCGAGCCGTCGTACAGACTCAAACCGTACGCGTCGCCGCTGGCGTCGACCGATCGAAGACCGACGACGATCGGTCCGCGCGACAGGAGCGCGGTCGCTGGGTCGAGCGGATCGGGAGTCCATTCCGCCTTGGGAGACAACGCCGCCGCTTCGGCGAACAGGTCGTCACGATCGGTTTCGAGGCGAGCCATGAGCGTTCCGAAAAGGAGCGGATGCCGGTTCGAAGGCCCGTCGCATCGGGACATCGACCGACCGAATCGTCGCCGACGGCGAAGTTCCGGAAGGGACGGCCGACAGCGGCCCACCGTTTCTTCGGCGGGGTGCGACTCAATCCCCCTCGGGCATCAACCCTTCCAGCTTCAGGAAGCAGCGGCGACAGGCGTCGCAGTCGGCGAGCGCGTCGTGAGCGTGCTCGAAACCGACTCCGAACAGATGCCGATGCAGCTCGTCGAGCGTCGGCCACTTGTAACCGTAGCGTCCCGGCAGCCGACAGACCTTCGTCGTCTCGCGCATCGTGCAACGACGACGGAGCGTGGTGAGCGGATCGACCTGGCCCAGACGCAGGAACTCGGCGCCGACGATCGGCAGATCGAATTCGAGGTTGTGCGCGACGACCGTCCCGCCGCGCGCCGCGGCCGCCGCAAACCGCTCGATCGCCGTCGCGATCGGCTCGCCGTGCTTGCGGGCATGAGCGGTGGTGATCCCGTGGCGCCGAGTCGCTCCCGGGTCGATCGTCCAGCCGTCGGGCGAGATCAGGCGGCAGTCCCGCTCCTGTTCCCGGCCGCGCTCGTCGCACACGATCCAAGCGAGCTGGACGATTCGCGGCCAATTGCGCAGGTCGGTCAGCGGCGCGTTCCACCGCTTCGGCAAGCCGGAGGTCTCGGTATCGAGAAACAGGTACAACGCCGTTCGCTCCACGGTTCGGATACCGCTGTGCTCTCCTGTCGCCGCCGCCGCGATCTCAGCGCGGCAAGCGGAGCGGAATCGAACCGACCGCCGTCCCGTCGGCCGCGACCGTCAGCGGGATCGTCACGACGTACGGAGCGACCTTGCAGAGCCCCTCGCCACCGTCCTGACAGTAGTAGATCTCGAAGCCGACCTTGATCGACCCGGTCCCTTCGCCGTCGACCGGAAGGCTCACCTTCATCGGCACCGCCGCCGGCGTGATGTCGACGCCGGTCGTCGGCAGGTTCGCCGACGAGACGATTCCCTGAGCCGAATCGGGGAGCAGGTAGTAGCGCTGCGGCGCGAACGGATTGAGCTTCCAGCCGGCCGGAAAGGCGATCGCGATCTCGACGTTCGCCCGGCCGTCGACCGCCGTGACTCGCAGCGCATCGGCCGTCACCTCGCGCGCCCCGGCAAACGACAGGAAGGGGGGAGTCGGTTTGGTCGGCGGTTCGAGCCCCGCGATCGACAGTGTCGTCGTCGTTCGCGTCGCGACGTCGATCACGCGGATCACGTGATTGTTGGTATCCGCCACGTAGAGCTTGCCGTCCAGGAACGAGATGCCGGCCGGTTCGTCGAACCGAGCCGGTTCGTCGGTGGCGCCCGCCTGGCCGTCGCCGACGAAGGTCGAGACCGCTCCGTTACGGACATCGATCGCGCGGATCTTGTTGTTGTAGGTGTCGGCGACGTAGACCGTCCCCTCGTGAAATGCGACTCCCAGGCAATGCTGGAATCGCGCGGTGCGCCGATCTCCGTCGACATCGCCGAAGGTGAACAGTCGATTGACCGGCAGGTTCGACGTGCCGACCAGCGTCTCGACCTTCCCTCGGCCGTCGAGCGGGACGGTGCGGACCGAGCTCCCTTCGCTGTCGGCGACGAACAGCACCCGGCCGTCGCTCGACAGGCCGCTCGGCTGCGCGAACGACGAGAACCCTTCCTGATAAGGAATGCGAGGCAACAACGCTCCGTCGACGATGTCCTCGCGGCCGTTGCCGGCATAGGGGCCGATCACCGATTCGTCGAGCGGCATCTTCCAGATCTGATGCGGTCCGGCCATCGCGATGAAGAGATCCTCGTCGTGGATCCACAGATCCCACGGGCTCGCGATCTTCGTCTTGGTCGGCGGTCCGACCCAGCGCCGCGGCAGATCGCTCAGACGAGTCGCCTCGGGATCGAGGCCCGGGAAACCGTTGTCCGCCTGGACTCCGGTGCCGGCGATCGTCGTGAGCGCGC
>CAZZBI010000047.1:6350-8189 GCA_964652385.1 uncultured Pirellulaceae bacterium
GCCTTGCGCAGCAGATGGTTTTCGGTGTCGGCGATGTAGAGCGTGTTGTCGCGGACCACCATCCCCTGAGGCTTGTCGAACTCCGCTTCCGCGAACCCGCCGTCCCCCTTGCCTTCGCGCCCCGAGCCGATGATGTCGATCAGCTTGCCCGCCAGGTCGGTGATCACGATCCGGTTGTGGTTGCTGTCGGCGATGAACAGCCGCTGACCGGGACCGTCGGCGATCACCTTGCCGGGAAACCTCAGCGGCGTCTCTTCGGCGGTGAACTTCGCCAACTCGAAGCGGACCGGACTCTCGTCGAGCAGCCCGCGGCGGCGATACCAACCGATCGAATCGTCGATCAGCTTGTCGATCACCGACGCCTTGGTCTCGCCCGCCTTGTAGAAGACCGCCTCGCCCGCCGGGTCGATCATGATGATCGTCGGCCAAGCGTTGACGCCGATCCGATTCCAGATCGCCTGTTGCGGATCGTTGACCACCGGATGCTCGATCTCGTACCGCAGGATCGCTTCGCGAATGTTTTGAGTATCCTGCTCCGTCTCGAACTTCGCCGAATGGACGCCGATCACCACCAGCTGATTCGGATACTTCTGCTCGAGCTTCTTCAGCTCCGGCAGGATGTGCATGCAGTTGATGCAGCAGTAGGTCCAGAAGTCGAGGATGACGAACTTCCCTCGCAGATCCTGCATCCGGACGCGACCGCTGGTATTCAACCACTCGGCGTCGTCCGGAAACTCGAAGTCGAACGCGATCCGACGCTCGAACGGATGATCGTCCTGAGTCGCGGTCGGCATCGCGGTGCTCACGTACGAGAGCTCCCCTTCCGCGTTCGGCCCGAAGATCGTCGCCGCGTCGCCTCCGTGGTCGCGCGATTCCTGCGAACCCGAGACGACTCGGCGCCCCGAGTCGCCGCAGCCCGCCGTCGACAGCATCGCCGCCGCCAGCAGCACCGTCGCCGCCAGCAACACCGAGCAGGTCGTTGCGAGGCTGGTCGATCGCGACCAGCGACGCATAAGACCGGCGAAGCGAGTGATCGAGCGCGTTCCGAGCGGTCGGGACATCGTTCGTCTCCTGGAGCGGACGAGTCACGCGGCCGACCTCGACGCGACGAACCTCCGGCTCGTCCGATCGACCGCCGCACACTCGCCTCAGGGGAAGCGGGGAAAGGGGGACTTCGCGAACGGTCGAGACGACCCGGCCGCGGAGCGATCCCCATTGTTTCCGTCCGGGTCGCGCACGGCAACGCACCTCGCCCTTTCGCGAGGGGGAAGTTGCCGCCATGATCGCGACTCCGACAGGCAAAGCCGGCGGTTCACGGGGACGACGCGCTTTCCTCGACGCGGTCCCTGCGGCGCAAGTCGCATGCCGCTTGGCCGCCGCCTGTCGGGATTTTCGATCGGTTCCTATGCTGAACCGATGCTCCGACCCACTTCCGCTTCCGATCCCGCCGCCGCTCCCGCCGACTCCGCTCGCCTCGCGACCGATCTCGCTGCGCCGCGCGAGGAAACCGGATCGTCGGCGCCGACAACGTTGACGTCATCGACACTCTCGAAGCGGTCGGCTCCGCGACGCGCGGTCTATGACGCGCGGTTCGCTGCCGCCTATCTGTCGAACACGACGCTGCTGATCGCCGTCGCGCTGCTCTTCCGGTTTTCGGACTTCGTCAAGGCGCTCGGCGGTGACGAGGCACGACTGGGATGGATCACCGGCATCGGAACGAGCGGCGCGATCGTGATGCGTCTGGTGCAGGGGAACGCGATCGATCGCTTCGGATCCAAGGGAATCTGGTTCTTGGCGATGATGGGCTACACGGTGTCGATCGCGCTGCATCTGCTGATC
>CAZZBI010000047.1:8199-12383 GCA_964652385.1 uncultured Pirellulaceae bacterium
CTGCTGATCGACTCGATCGACGGCCCGTGGATCTACTTGGCGAATCTGGCGATGGCGGGGAGTCTGTCGGGGGCGTTCGGAGCGTCGATCACCTTCGTTTCGCTCCGGGCACCGGCCGATCGGGTCACCGAAGTGATCGGCACGCTCGGTTCGTCCGGGTTTCTCGGGATGGCGATCGGACCGGCGCTCGGCGATCTGATCTACGGCTGGGAGGGGGCCGAGCGGCTGGCGGAGGATCCGGCCGCGCGGCTCGAAGCGGTCCGCCGGCTGTTCGTCGCCTCGACCTGTTTTGCGGCGCTTTCGTGGGGGAGTGCGGTGCTGGCGACCTGGGGGACGCGAGCCAAGGTTCCTTCCGCTCGGCGACGACCTCCCGGCTGGCGCATCCTGCTCCGCTACCAGCCCGGCACGCTGTTGGCCGTTTCGGTCGCGATGGGAGCGGGGATCGGGCTGCTTCAGGTCTATGTCCGTCCGTTCGCCGAGAGTCTCGGGATCGAACGGCTTCGCGCGTTCTTTCTGGTCTACGCGCTCACCGCGTTCGGCGTCCGCATGGCGACTCGGACTTGGCCGGCGCGGTTCGGTGAGGTGCGGATGATCCTGATCGGTCTCGGCACGCTCGCTGCGGCGATGCTCGCGTTTCTGGCGGTCCGAACCGAAACGGGGATGATCCTGCCGGCGGTCGTCGCGGGCACCGCGCATGCCTTGCTCTTTCCGGCGGTCGTCGCGAGCGGTTGTGCGGCGTTTCCGTCGCGGTATCGCGGACTGGCGACGACGCTCGTGCTGGCGAGCTTCGATCTCGGCAACCTGATCGGTCGGCCGCTGTGCGGGCAACTCGTCACCCGCTTCGCGACCGACGGCGGCCCCGGATTTCCGGTGATGTTCGTGACGGTCGCCGCTCTGTTGAGCCTGACGGCGGCGTGTTACGCTTGGCTCCCCCGCCGACGACTCCGCTGGTCCGCTCGCGCGGCGACCTGAACGACCCAGTGCCCGAGACCCGAGAGCCCGTCGGCATGGAACTCGACTTTCGCCGGGACCCGCGACTGCTGGCCGAGATCGTCGACCAGATGCACGCCGGCGTCTTTACCGTCGATGCGCGCGGCCGATTCGTCGCCTGGAACGCGGGAGCCGAACGGATCACCGGCTACACCGCTTCCGAACTGATCGGTCAGCCGTGCCGATTGCTCGAAGGGGAGAACTGTCGCGGCTTCTCGGCGGTGACCGACCTGCTCGCGTCGGCCGAACCGACTCGCGATATCTGCAATCAGGAATGCAAGGTCCTGTCGCGCGACGGACGCGAGCTGCACCTGGCGGGCAACGTTCGGCTGTTGACGGACGGTCAAGGCAAGGTCGCCGGGGCGCTCGGCACCTTCACCGACGTGACGTCGATCGTCCGAGCCAATGCCCGGTTCGAGGTGCTGCAGCGTCAGGCGCAGACCGAGGTCGCCTTCGACCGACTGATCGGCGAGAGTCCGGCGATGCGCGAAGCGAAGCGGCGGATCCGGCTGGCGGCCGACAGCGACGTCACCGCGCTGGTGACCGGCGAGAGCGGAACGGGCAAGGAGTTGGCAGCCAAGGCGATCCACGCGCTCAGTCGCCGCGCCGACGGACCGTTCCTGCCGGTCAACTGCTCCGCGATTCCCGAACCGCTGCTCGAAAGCGAATTGTTCGGGCACGTGAAGGGATCGTTCACCGGAGCGATCCGCGACCAGATCGGCGTCTTCGAGGCGGCGGACGGCGGGACCCTGTTCCTCGACGAGATCGGCGACGTCTCGCCCGCCATTCAGGTCAAGCTGCTGCGCGTCCTGCAGGAGCGGCAGGTGCAGCGGATCGGCGAACAACGGGTCCGCAAGATCGATGTCCGCCTGGTGGCGGCGACGCACCGCAATCTGGCCCAGCTGATGGCCGAAGGGCGACTGCGCGAAGACTTCTACTACCGGATCCACGTCTTCGAGATCCGGATGCCCGCCCTGCGGGAACGGGTCGACGACATCCCGGTGCTCGCGCAGCATTTTCTCGAGGAACTCCGGTCGACGACGCGGCGTCGGATCGACGGCTTCACCCGCGATGCGATGCAGCGGCTCGAAGCCTATCGCTGGCCCGGAAATGTCCGGCAGCTCCGCAATGCGGTCGAGCACGCTTGCGTCAGCACCTCGGGCGAACGTCTGGGGTACCTGGATCTGCCGCCGGAAGTGCGCGAATCGAATCGGCCCGAGGGAACGGTGTCGCACGATGGACTGACCGAGGAGGATCGGGTCGAGCGCGAACGGATTCTCGAGGCGCTCCGTCAGACCGGCGGGAACCGGACCCGCGCCGCCGAACGACTCGGCTATAGCCGCGTGACGCTCTGGAAGAAGATGTCGCGCTTCGGGCTGTCGAAGTGACTCGTTGCGAGCCGCGGCGGCAAAGCGTCAACGGGATTAACGAGACGCTTAACGGATCGGGTTAGCGCCGGTTCGTCGGAGTCGATGCGGCGAAGGGGAATCGCCGCGAAACGAGCGAGGCGAACGATCGGCATCCGGTTTGCTTCGATCGACTCGCGGGACCGCCGAGCCTCGTTCGACTGACCCGACTCGGGTTTGCGGACGATGACGGCGTGACCGAGGAGTCGCGACCGATGTACGTTCGCCGATTCGACGTCGAGGTGCCGGGAGACGGGACCTGTCTGGTCGCCGATCCGTCGACGCATGTCGCGGCCATCGTCGATCCGCAGGAGCGAGTCGATCGTTACCTGGCGGCGGCGGCCGACGACGCGCTCGAAGTCCGCTACGTGCTGGTCACCGACCCCGCCGAGACCCCTCGGCAAGCCTGTCGGCGACTGGAACGATTGAGCGGCGCCCGGATCTACGTCGCCGGAGCTCAGGTCCGCGCGAACGGGCAAGGGGACTGCGATTGTCTGCCGATCCGAGTCGGTGACGTCATCGAGTTCGGACGGACTCGATTGAGCGTCGTGCGCGACGACCGGTGCGACGAGCCGCGCGAGGCGGTGCTGGTCTTCGATCTGGACCGCTCCGATGCGGTGCCGATCGGGCGAATCGGCCGCGGCTGCGGGCCGATCGATCGATCCGATCCCGAACGGACGACCCGTTGAACGAATGAACTGCGAGATGACGGAACGTCTCGCGTCCGAAATCGAACTTCAGTCACGAACGAAGGAAAGTCGCCATGTCGCTGCCGAGCATCGAGGTCCGCAAGCTGTTCGAACGCATCCAGCAGGGGGAGCGGTTGGAGGTGGTCGATTGCCGGACTCCCGCCGAGTTCCGATCGTGTCACGCGACCGTCGCCCGCAACATGCCGCTCGAATCGCTCGACGTGAAGAAGGTCGCGAAGGAGCGCGCCGAGAAGCCGGGAGAGCCGCTGTACGTGATCTGCGGGAGCGGCGTCCGATCGACGATGGCGTGCGAGAAGCTCGCCGCCGCCGGCGTGAAGGTGGTGAACGTCGAAGGAGGCACTTCCGCCTGGACCTCGGCCGGTCTGCCGGTGGTGCGCGGCCGCAAGGTGATCCCGGTCGATCGCCAGATGCGGATCGTCGCCGGGTTGCTGGTCGTGGCCGGAGTCGCGCTGGCGACGGTCTATCCGATGTCGATCTATCTGAGCGGCTTCGTCGGAGTCGGACTCGTCTTTTCGGGAGTGACGGGGATCTGCCCGATGATGGCGATGATCTCGCGCATGCCTTGGAACCAGGGGACTGGCGGAGCGGCTTGTCCGACCGCGCCGGCGCCGTGATCGGACGCGGTCGTCACTCCCCGTGCCCCCCAGCCCGCCGCGTCAGCAAGGGCTCCCCGTGTCCCCCCAGCCCGAAGCGCCAAGCGCAGGGGTCCCCGTGTCCTCGGTTCGCCCCGTGCCCCGGTTTACCCCGTGTCCCCGGTTCGCCCCGCACCCCGGTTCGCCCCGCACCCCGGTTCGAGAAACCCCGCGACCAGAGGCGGTCGCACGACGTCGGACGGCGGCACGAGTCGTGAAGATCGGATGATCTCGGCGCCGCGGGGGTGGCAATCGCCTTGACGAATCGACATCGTGTCGGGCATGCCCCTCACGTCGTCTCGTTTTCCGATCGACCAGCCGCTGATCGCTCGACGACCGAGTGGCCGGACGACGTTCGTCGCGGTGCGTGCGCTGGTCTTGGGCTGCGTGCTGCTCGCGACGGTCGGCGGAACCGGGTGTGACCGAACGACGATCCCTCCCCCCGG
>CAZZBI010000047.1:12393-22298 GCA_964652385.1 uncultured Pirellulaceae bacterium
GAGCTGCTCCTGCAACGGGCTCGCCGGAAACTCTCGCGACGGATTGGCCGTCGCTGCTCGGTCCGAATCGGGACGGTACGACGACCGGGCCGCTGCGATGGGCGCCGCTCCCCTGGTCCGAGTGCTGGCGAGCCGCCTGCGGGACCGGCTACGGTTCACCCGTCATCGCCGATGGCCGAGTCGTCGTTCGAGGGCGTGAAGGAGAGGTCGAGATTCTCCTTGCGTTCGCTCTCGAAAGCGGCCGGGAGCTGTGGCGGCGCGAATGGCCGGCGACCTTCGAATGCGACTATGACTATTCGGATGGCCCGTCGTCGACGCCGACCGTGGCCGATGGTCGAGTCCATTCGATCTCGGCCGACGGACTCCTGTCGACCTGCGACGCGCGGACCGGATCGCTGCTGTGGGAGCGATCGTTGACCGCCGAATACCAGGCCCCTCTCGGCGGTTGGGGGTTCGGCAGCAGTCCGGTGCTGGTCCCCGGTTCGGGCGACCGCCATCAGGAACTGCTGCTCGCGGTCGGAGGGGGAAGCTGCGGCGCGACGGTCGTCGCCTTCGATCCGGCCTCGGGAAGCGAACTCTGGCGAGCCGGCGATGAGGACGGCAGCTACTCGACTCCGTTCGTCTTTCGTCACGGAAACGATGCCGGAGTCGAGCGGACTTGGGGAGCGGTGCTGACCGATCGATCGCTGATGCTGGTCGATCTCGAGCGGCGAATCGTCTCGGACAGCGTGCCGTTCCGCTCCAACCTCTCGTTGCAGGTCAACGCGACGACTCCGGTGCGCGTCGGCGACCTGCTGATCGTCTCGGCGTATGGCCTCGGCTCGGCCGGCTACGCCATCGACGACT
This sequence comes from uncultured Pirellulaceae bacterium, assembly GCA_964652385.1. Lineage (GTDB taxonomy): Bacteria > Planctomycetota > Planctomycetia > Pirellulales > Pirellulaceae > UBA11682. The sequence continues at coordinate 13,240 of CAZZBI010000047.1, forward strand.
CCGGGAGACTCGTCGAACGGTGGCGCGAACGCGGGGGCCTCGATTCGCAGTACGCGCTGCTGATCCCGGATGGCGACGGTGTCATCGGTTTCGCATCTCGGGTGCGCGAGATCCGTCGGATCGGAGCCGACGACGGCCGCCTCGACTGGAAGCTCCGACCCTCGATCGGTCGCGGCTGTGCGATCAAGGTCGGCGAGCGACTGATCCAATTGGGCGAGACGGGCGAGGTCTCGGTCCATGAGCCGTCGGGTGCAACGAGCGGCTTTCGCGAGCTCGGATCGCCGCTGGCGACCGGTCTGAAGGATCGTTGCTTTTCGACGCCGGCCTACGCCCAGGGGCTACTGGTGGTCCGGGGCGAAGGAGGGTTGATCGCCTTTCGAGCGGCCGATTGATGGCTGGTATCGCGACTTCGCCGCGTCGTGAGCGGCCGTCGTGAGCCGCCGACTCGTTCTGGTGCTCGACGCTTCTCGAGCGACCGAATCGGCACCGTCTCGCCCCTGTCGCGACGGGGACTGACTCGGCAGGAACTCCGACGACGCTCCCTCCCGCCCCTCGCTGCGCACCTGCGCAATCCGCCCCGACTCGGTGAGACCGAATGGAACGCGCTGTCTTCTCCAGGGAAAACGGCGGATTGTGAAGCTGAGTCGTCAGCGCAATCGAGGACTTCTGCGTCGTCGTTGCTCCCCAGTCGGTGAACCCTGGATTTTACGGCGGAAACGGATCGAAACTTCGCGTTGACGGTCGAGCTCGGACAGCTCGGCGGGACGTGACTTCGGCGATCGCCGCCATCGGCCGGTCGTCCATGCGTCGGACCAACGGGGGCGTTCCGGTTTCGGGGGTTTTCCGGAACGGACCCGACGAAGGCAGAACCGCAAGTCGTCGTTCCTCGGTAAGGAAGCTCAGGAGTACGGACATGAAGTTCAATTGGAGGCTCGCCGCGTTCACGACGGTCCTCGCCTTCGGCGGACTGCGTGCGGCGAACGCACAGACCCCGACGTATACGATTTCCGACTCGTCGGTTCGTTATGCGTCGACTGCCTACTACGGTGACGAAGTCGCTCCGGCGGTTTCGGACTGCACCGACGGCGGCTGCGAGTCGTCATGCGAGAGCGCATGCGGCGACGAATGCGGTCCCTGGAAGCTGTTCGAGCTGAACGACCGCTGTGGTCGTCCGCTGAACGTCGGCGGATGGATCAGCGGCGGCATCACGCTCGCCGGACGGAACGTCGCCACCACGGCGCCGATCGCGTTCGTCAATCCGACCGACGAGGTGCTGCTGAATCAGGCTTGGGCCTACATCGAGCGCGACGCCGACACCGGCGGCTGCGGTCTCGACTACGGTTACCGAGTCGACTACGTCTTCGGTGCGGACGGCCCGGACACCCAGTCGTTCGGCGATCGAGGCTGGGATTTCGGCTGGAATACCAACGCCAACTACGGCTCGGCCATTCCGCAGATCTACGGCGAAGTCGCCTACAACAATCTGAGCGTGAAGATCGGTCACTTCTTCACGATCATCGGGTACGAGGTGGTGCCGGTCACCGGTAACTTCTTCTACTCGCGCGCCTACACGATGAACTACGGCAAGCCGTTTACCCACACCGGGGCGCTCGGCGAGTACTCCCTGAACGACAACGTCACGTTGTATTCGGGGTACACGATGGGCTGGAACAGCGGCTTCGAGAACTTCCTCGATGCCCATACCTTCCTGGGCGGCGTCAGCATCTCGCTGAGCGACGTCAGCTCGATCGCCTACATGACCAACTGGGGTCAGTTCGGCGACGGGACCGCGAAGGGCTTGGCTGCCGGAAACGCCGGCAACATCTACATGCACAGCATCGTCTATCAGCGATCGCTGAGCGACAAGCTGGACTACGTCTTCCAGACCGACTACGGCACCAACACCGGTGCGAACGGTCCGGGGAACGAGTGGTACGGTGCGAACAACTACCTGTTCTACACCCTGAACGACTGCTGGAAGCTCGGAGCTCGCTACGAGATCTTCCGCGACCAGGCGGGTGCGGGGCAGGGCGGTCGCGTCGGCAACGGCGTCGAGGAATACACCGCGGCCACCCTGGGCGTGAACTACACGCCGAACAAGAACCTGACGATCCGACCGGAAACCCGGTGGGATTGGGTCGATCGCAACTCGGGAGCCTTCGGAGGGAACAACAGCCTGTTCACCTTCGGCGTCGACGCGATCTTCACCTTCTGATCGCCCGGTCCGCTCGAGTCCGACACGTCTCCTGTCGCGTCGCCCGGTCGCAAGGCCGGGCGGCGTCGCGTCTTGACCGAACGGTTCCGACGCCGTCCCGCTCGTGCCGCGTCCGCGGCGCCGTCAGATCCAGTCGAGGACCGAGCGGTCCAGATGGCGGCGGACTCGATCGTCATCCGGGCCGGTCAGAAGCCGTCGTCGGGCATCGAAGGCGGCTTGAGCGGCGGCGAGCGGCGATTCGGCGAGCGCCGTCACGTGCCCCATCTTCCGCCCCGGCTTCGCCTCGCTCTTGCCGTACAGATGCAGGTGGACATCCGGGAGCTCGAACAGTCGCTCCCAAGCCGGCTCGCCGTGCGTCCAGACGTCGCCGAGCAGATTGACCATCGCCGCCGGCTGGCGAAGCGTGCCGTCTCCGAGCGGCCATCCGGCGACCGCCCGGACGTGGTTCTCGAACTGCGACGCGATCGCCCCTTCGATCGTCAGATGCCCGCTGTTGTGCGGCCGCGGAGCCATCTCGTTGACGAAGAGCTTGCCGCCGCAGACGAAGAACTCGATGCAGAGCGTCCCGACCGCGTCCAATCGCTCGAACACCGCTCGCACGATCTCGATCGCGTCGTCCGCCAAACCGTCGGGAAGCCGCGGGTGCGAGACGGTGATGTCGAGCACGTGGCGATGATGGACGTTCAGAAGCGGGCCGTAACTGACGATGCGGCCGTGGGTATCGCGACAGCCGATCACGCTGAACTCGGCGTCGATCGAAACGAGTTCCTCGAGCACGCATTCGACTCGACCGAACCGCTCCCAGGCCGCCGCCAGCTCGGCCGCGGACGCCACCTTTTCCTGCCCTTTGCCGTCGTAGCCGAACCGCGCCGTCTTCAGCACTCCCGGGAACCTCGCACCGCTGCCGGCCAGCGCGAGCTCCGTCGGATCGGTCACCGGCAGGTACGGGACGACCGGAGCGCCGACCGAGGTGACGAAACGCTTCTCGTCCAGGCGATGCTGAGCGGCTCGCTGCAGCGCCACGTTCGGCGCCAGGAGCGTCCGTTCGGCGATCCGTTCGAGCAGCTCCGCCGACCAGTTCTCGCTCTCGTACGTCACGCGATCGCATCCCGCGACGAACCGTTCCCAGTCGCGCGGATCCTCCTGCGACAACGTCACCGTTTCGTCGGCGAGCGATTGAGCCGTCTGCGTTCCCGGCTCCGCCGCCACCTTCACGCGCAGCCCCATGCGCCGGGCGACCGCCGTCATCATGCGACCGAGCTGGCCGCCGCCGAGAATGCCGAGCGTCTGGCCGGGAAGCAACGGCGCGATCATTCGAGCACCTGATTCAGGACCGTCTCGCGCGTCTCGGCGCGACGCTTCGCCAACCGCTCACGAAGGACCGGATCATGGATCGCGAGAATCCTTGCCGCGAGCAGCCCGGCGTTCTTCGCCCCCGCCGCTCCGATCGCCAGCGTCCCGACCGGCACCCCGCCCGGCATCTGAACGATCGAGAGCAGACTGTCGAGTCCCTGGAGCGCGCGACTCTGGACCGGCACGCCGAGCACCGGCAACTCGGTCAGACTGGCGATCATGCCAGGCAGATGAGCCGCTCCGCCCGCCCCGGCGACGATCACCTGCAACCCCCGCTCCGCTGCCGTCCGAGCGTAGTCGAACATCCGTTCGGGAGTCCGATGGGCGCTGACCACTTCCGCTTCGTACGGAATGCCGAACGCCTTCAGCTCGTCGACCGCCGATCGCATCGTCTCCCAATCCGACTGACTCCCCATCACGACTCCCACGAGAGGGTGGTCGTGATCGTTGCGGTTCCGGGAACCGGGCCTTTCGTCGGTCGAGGTCATCGAACGTTCCTCGGATCGGAGCTGCGAGCGGTCGGGATCCCGGAAGGGTCAGGTAGAGTCGCGCAGCGGCAAGGGGGCGGAACCGGACCGGGAGCCCATTTTTCCCATATCCGGGACCGATCGGCAATCGGCCCCCGACGACGGTCCGCGATCCCCGAGCCCTGGTGCTGCGGCGCGATCGACTTCCGTCTTCGCGGGGGCGATGGAGTCGCAAGTCCCCTTGGCGCCACGACCGAGAATAGACGAAAAGAATGTCCTATGTTCGCCGCGGGCGATCCGTCGAGCCCCGCGTGACGTAGGGGACCACCGGCGGGGTTCCCGTCGACGCCCGATCGCCTACGATCTCCCGATCGCCTCCCCGTTTCGGCAGGGGCGAAAACCCCTCGACTCGAGCAAGCAGGACCGTCATGGCATCCGATCGCCGGCCCTCCGCTCCCGTCAACGACGAATTGGCGCAAGCCGCCGACGCCCTCCACTGGCTGCTGGTCGCCGCCGGCCGAACGGAAGAGCACGGCGTCGTACTGCGCGCCTTGGCCGAAGCATCGGCCTCGATCGTCGATCTGTCGGACGAGACGAAGCAGCCGTGGGGAGCCCGATTCGTCGACGTCGCCGACCGCTTTCGGGTCCGAGTCATCCCCGGCTCGGGGACGATCCGCGACCTGATCCCGTTGCTGCTCGAAGGGCTGCCGGTCGCCGTCCGTTGCCCCGACGAACAATCGAACGCCGAGTGGCTGGTCATCGACGGACTGACCGGCAAGGGGTTCCACGTCCGCCGGAGCGATCGGAGCGCCAAGCCCGAGATCGTCTCGCGATCCCAACTCAACAAGCGTCTGGGAGGGGCCTCGGCGACGGTCGATTGGCTCGCAGCGCGCCCGTTCCTGGCCGGCGCCTCGACCGCCACCGGCGATCTGCATGGGGAAGGGATCGAGGCGTCGACCGGACCGAGCGGTTCCGGTCATGGCGATTCCGGACACGGGGGGCATGGCGATCATGGCCACGGGCACGGCCACGGCGAGATGGCTCCGCTCTCCCGACTGCTGTCGCTGATGCGCCCCGAGCGGACCGACGTCTTGGCGATCGTCGTCTTCAGCATCGTCGTCGGTCTGCTGACGATCGTCACGCCGTTGGCGGTCGAGGCGATGGTGAATACGGTCGCCTTCGGCCGCAACCTGTCGCCGGTCTTCGTCCTGGCGCTGATCGTGCTCACCTTCCTCGGCTTCTCGGCCGCGATCCGTGCCCTGCTGACGTACATGGTCGAGGTGATCCAGCGGCGGTTGTTCGTCCGACTGGTCGAGGATCTCGCCTATCGGCTGCCGCGCGTTCAGGCCGAGACGCTTCGCACGACGCCGCTGAGCGAGAAGCTCAACCAGTTCTTCGATATCGTCTCGGTCCAGAAGATCGTCGCTTCGCTGCTGCTCGAAGGTCTGGCGATCGTGCTGCAGACCTTCGTGGGGATGGCTGTCCTCGCGTTCTATCATCCGTTCCTGCTCGGCTTCGACATCGTCCTGCTCGCCTCGGTCACCTTCGTCGTCCTGGTCCTCGGACGGGGCGCGGTCCGCACGGCGATCAAGGAATCCAAGGCCAAATACTCGGTCGCCGCTTGGCTCGAGGAACTCGTCCGCCACGGGACCACCTTTCGCCTGCACGCCGGCCGTCGCTTGGGGCTGGATCGAGCCGACGATCTGACGATCGGCTACCTCCAGGCGCGGCGCCGGCACTTTCGGATCGTCATCCGCCAGGTGATCTTCGCCCTCGCGCTCCAGGCGGTCGCCGCGACGACGCTGCTGGCCCTCGGCGGCTGGCTCGTCATCAGCGGCACGCTCAGCCTCGGTCAGCTCGTCGCGGCCGAGCTGATCGTCACGGTGATCGTCGGGTCGTTCGCCAAGCTCGGGAAGCATCTCGAGGCGTACTACGACCTGCTCGCCTCGATCGACAAGCTCGGCGGTCTGCTCGATCTGCCGATTTCGGACGAACCGCAGTGGTCGCACATCGACACGTCGGGACCGGTCGGAGTCGCCGTGTCGCACGGGAACTTCCGCGATCCCCGCGACTCCCACGCCTCCCTCGCCGATCAGCTCGAAATCGCCTCGGGCGAGACGGTCGCGCTCGTCGGAGCACCGGGAAGCGGCAAGTCGCGATTGCTCGAGGCGCTCGCCGGCCTGACCGATCCGCACCCCTGGTCGATCCGCCTGCGCGACATCGACGTCCGCGAGATCCGTCGCGACGTGCTCGACGAATTGGTCGGCGTCGCGTTCGAGATCGAGATCTTCCGCGGCACGATCGGCGAGAACGTCGATCTCGGTCGCCCCGACGTTCGGCAAATCGATATCCGCCGGGCGCTCGAGACGGTCGAACTCGGTCACGAGATCGACTCGTTGCCGCTCGGCCTCGAAACGCCGCTGCTGACCGACGGGCATCCGCTGTCGCGGACCCAGAAGGCGCGACTGATGCTCGCTCGGGCTCTGGCCGGGCGCCCGCGACTGCTCCTGATCGACGGCCTGCTCGACATGCTCCCCGACGACCAGGCCGAGCGGATCCTGACTCGGCTCGCCGATCCGTCCGAAGGACGGACGATCGTCTTCGCGACCGGTCGCGCCTGTCTGCTGCAGAAGGCGAATCGGATCACCGAGCTGACCCAGCTTGCCGCGACCGGTCACTGATCCGACTCGCGCTCAATTCCGACGCGGACAACATCGATAACCCAAGGAGTGACGAACATGGCGACCCTTCGGACCGAAGCGTTCCGCGCCGCCTCGCTGCAGCTGGTGCAGTCGTCGCGCGCCGCGCGAGTGCTGGCTCGATGGCTCGTGCTCCTGCTCGCCTTCAGCGGCATCCTGTCGCTGCTGCTCCCGTGGCAGCAGACGGCGCGAGGCACCGGCACGGTCGTCGCGCTCGATCCGCAGCAGCGCCAGCAGACGATCACCGCGCCGGTCAAGGGAATCGTCAAGTCGGTCCTGCCGGGGCTGGTCGAAGGGGCGGTGGTCAAGCGCGGCGACGTCATCGTCGAGATCGAACCGAATGCCGCCAACCTGATCGATCGGACCGAAGGACAGCTGTTCGACCTGAACACCAAACTAGAGACCTCCAAGACCAAGGTCGTCGTCTACGGCGAGATGGTCGAGAAGTACGAGCAGGCGGCCGGATTCACGCAGCAGGCGGCCGACGAGATGGTCGAAGCGGCTCGCGAAAAGCTCGCCGCCAAGGAAGTGCTCGTCCCCGGCTACGAAGCGAAGGAATGGCAGGCGCGAGTCAACTTGGAGCGGCAGCAGGAACTGGCCGGCAGCGGGATCCGCAGCGACAAGGAGATCGAGTACCTCCGCAAGGACTGGGAGGTCGCCAAGAGCGAGCTGGAAGGGATCCAGCGCGAGGTCGATTCGCTGAAGGCCGAGCTGGCCGAGAAGGGACACAAGCGCGAGGAACTGATCGTCAAGGCGAAGGCCGAGGTCGACTACTACCGCGCGCTGCAGCAGGAAGCGGCCGGACAGGTCGCGGCGGCCGAAAAGGAGATCAAGGACGTCGAGGTCAAGCTCTCGGAGTACGACCGCCTGGTGATCAAGGCGCCGTGTGACGGACGGATCTTCCGGCTGCACGTCTTCGAGCAAGGACAGCAGATCAAGGAAGGGGACGACCTGTTCACGATCGTTCCCGACACCGCGGCGCTGGCGGTCGAACTGTATCTGCGAGGGATGGACACGCCGCTGGTCAAGGTCGGCGACGAGGTGCGGTTGCAGTTCGACGGGTGGCCGGCGGTGCAGTTCGCCGGATGGCCGAGCGTCGCGGTCGGGACGTTCGGCGCTCAGGTGGTTTCGATCGATCCGACCGATGACGGAACCGGACGGTTCCGGATCCAGGTCCTGCCGATCGAAGGAGAGGAGTGGCCCGAAGAACGGTTCCTGCGACAGGGAGTCCAGGCCAACGGCTGGGTTCTTCTGGGGCAGGTGACGATCGCCTACGAGTTCTGGCGACAACTCAACGGTTTCCCGCCGACGGTCGCGAAGTCCGAGGCCGGGAAGGACGACATCAAGAAGGTGAAGCTTCCCAAGTGATCGATCGGCGGCGGGCCGCAGGGGCGAGTCCCGCCGCGATCGATTCGATACGGACGGATCAGGGATGAGACGAATCCAAGGACGGATGCGCCTCGCAGGGACCGCTGCCCTCGCGATGCTGATGGGGATCGCTCCGAGCGGTTGTCATCGCCAGCGGCAGAGCCTGCCTCATGAGGCGGTTCATCCGTGGCCTCCGGTCTTCGGCTCCGCTGATCGCGGCGCGACGCCGCTCCACCACTCGTTTCGCGGCGGCGAGACGGAAGGGAGCGCTGCGGAAGCGGGGGGACCGAACGCCTCGCTTCCGCCGCAAGGATCCGTCTCTCCCGACGACCGCCCGTTTGCCGGTCCGATCGACTCGGCGGTCCGACCGGTCGGTTGGTCCCCCGGATCCTTCGACGATCCGAACGCTTCGCGAGCCCCCGCTGCACCGATCGGCGGCGCTGCAGCGGGCCTGAACTCGACTTCCGCCGACACGATCCGACCGGCGGTCCCGCCGGCCGGCTTCGTCGCCTTTCGACCGCAGGAGTCGATCGACGGGCGACCGACGATCGATGCCGCCTCGCCGGGCGAACTCGCGGTGACCGCGCCGGTCGCGATCGGCGACGTCTTCGCATCGGTCCTGGCTCATTATCCGCAGCTCGTCGCGGTCCGCCTGGAACAGGGGATCGCCTCGGGGCAGCTCCGCAGCGATTGGGGAGCGTTCGACACGCGCTTGAGCGCCTATTCGCTCGACAAGCCGGTCGGCTTCTACGAGAACTATCGCCAGCAGGTCGGTTTCGATCAGCCGCTTTTCGGCGGCGGTTCGGTCCGCGGCGGTTACCGGATCGGCGACGGTTCGTTCGAGCCGTGGTACAAGGAGCGCGAGACGAACGAAGGGGGCGAGCTGTCGATCGCCGTCGGCTTTCCGCTCCTCAAGGGACGCGTGATCGACGAGCGGCGCGCCGATCTGCTCCGATC
>CAZZBI010000048.1:0-6441 GCA_964652385.1 uncultured Pirellulaceae bacterium
GTTCTGCGTTTCGAGCTGCGCGATGATCCGATCGAGCGCCGGTTCACCGAGCCCCTGCCACCATGCGGTCTCGCGCCCTCCGGCGGTCGAGACGAAGCTGACGTTCCCTTCGGTCCCTTGCCACATCACGGGGGTCGGCGCTTTGGGCTTGGTGAAGTCGGGTCCGACCTTGCAACCGGCGATCAGCAGCAGCAGCGCAGTCGTCATGAGGCGCGTGCGAACGCCTCGGCCGGCGTACGAAGACGCCTCGGCGGTGCGGACTCGTGGTTGGAAGGGGAAGAGCGACATCCGTGCCGTTCGCGACGAGTGACTCAACCGCCGGAGACCCGCAGGATCGGAACGATCCGCAAGGTCGAGCAGGAGCGGTTCACGGCCATGCGAACCCGAGACCTGCAACGACGATGCGACAGGCCGCACCGCCGTCGCACCGTGAATCGACTCCGCAGCGCCAACCCCTTCACCCTCCCGGCGCCTCACCACCGCAACGGTCGGAACCCGGTGTCGATCGAACGCGATGCGACACGAGTGAGGGTCGATCCGATCGTGCGCCCGAGGTAAGCGCTGACGTTCCTGCGGTATGGCTCTCCCGCAACCAACGGAGAGGCTCGAGATGTCGCTCGGATTTCCTGGCGATCGGTGTCGCAAGATCGCCATGCTCGTCCGCTTGACGCCGAGGAGCGGATCGCACGCGACGCGGTTTGTCGCGCGTCGCCGCGACGATCGAACCCCGCGTCTCGGCGGTGTCGTATCATTCGACGATCGCAGCACCTCGCTCGGCCTGCGGAGTTCCGAACTCGCGATACCGATTGATTCGATCGGCTTAGTCTTGTGCGACGAAGGGGGACGGAGTTTCGGTTCCGTACGCCCCTTCTCGACCGGAAGGATGACCGAGATCGGTCGGTGCCCGAACGACTCGATACTCTCGCGACGAACGCCTGCTCCCGTTCGTCGTCGGAGGCCACTCCGGAAAGCACTTCGTCCGCCGTTGCTGCATCGTCGAAAGGAGCCGACCGATGGTCATTCCCCTGGTTACGCCGGAGCCCGATTCGCAGGAGTCGTTGGACGATCTGTTGGCGTGCGTCCTGGCGACCGGTCACGCCCTGGAATCGTCCTCGCGAGTCGGCGAGACCTTGCGGGTGAGAACCGGTGGCGCCGGATCGGGGGAGTCGTTGGGCTGGTCGGGCGACGTCCTGGAGTCGACCGTTGCAGGGGTCCGAGCCCTCTTCGACCGGACGATGATCGTCGGCGACGTCTATCGGATCGAGCGGCATTCCGGCGATCGGGACGAGTGTCGACTGGTTCGCTGTACGGCCTGTCGACTGCGCGATGGGGAGCGATTCGAGGCCGAGTTGCGCTACTTCGGCATCGGCTGAACCCTTCGGTCGAGCGAACCTCCGACGCGCCTCCAACCGGGTTCGGGGGCGCAACCGGGACTTCCCTGTATTTCTTCGGCTCGGTTCTCGCCGCAGCGGTTGGAACGAGATTACGACGACCTACCGTTTCGGACCTTGATTGTCCGACTCCGTCCGGATCCGTGATCCGCACCGATGAGCGCTCCCGCCGGAAACACCGAACGCCGCACCGGGGAACCGACCGTTCCTTCGACCGATGGTGATCTGGCCGTACGTTTCCGACGGATCGTCGCCGAGACCCGATCGCATGCCGAGCGATGTCGACGAGCGGTCGAAGCGATCGCCGAGGCGTATCGCGCCCCTTATGTCGCCTTTAACGTTCAGACGGCTGATCGCGCCGTCGGTCACGAGGTGGTCGCCGGTGCGATTCCGGCCACGACCTGGAAGGCGTTCGCCGATTCGGTTCAGGTCGAGGCGCTGGCGGCCAATGCGGCGGTCATCGACCGCCTGGAAGATCGCGAATCGGGGCTTCGCGCGGCGGTCTGCGGCATCCCGGTCCGAAACTGGCAGGACGAGGCGATCGGTAGTCTGGTCGCGGTCGTCGCGTGCGACGATTCGAAGCTCGCCGCACTGACGGCCGATCGGCTCCTGGCACTGATGACGCTGTTGGCCGTTCCCGAAGGACCGACGAAGGCCGAGACGCCGGCCGAGTCGGCGGCCCTCTCCGCCGAAGGGATCGCCTCACGCTACGACTCGCTCGACCGAATGGCGATGGCGATCGTCAACGGTCTGAAGAACAAGTACGGCTTCGCGGAAGTGCAACTCGGGATCGTTCGCGGCGGACGTGTCCGCGTGACGACGATCTCGGGACGAGCGAAATTCCATCGCGGAGCTCCGGGGGTCGTCCGGATCCAGCAGGCGCTCGACGAGACGCTCGATGCAGGGCGTCCGTTGGCGTCGAATGCCGATCTGGATGAGGGATTCGAGGCGCGACGCCGCTACGCGCTGCACGAACGCTGGAGTCTCGAGACCGGAGGCTGTCCGGTCCTGTCGGTCCCGTTACTCGACGGCGAAAGAGTCGTCGCGATCGTCGGCATGCGGCTCGAGTCCCCCGACTCGCCGATGCCGGTTTCGCTCGCGGAACTTCGTCAGAAGCTTGCGCCGCTGGGAGGGGCGTTGGCGCTGGCCGATCGCCTCTTCCGCCCTTGGTGGCGAAGTGCGATGGACGAGTTCGCTCGTCGCTTCGGCGGAGCGGAACGACGGCAGCGGATCGGAGCGATGTTCGCCGTCGCGGCGGCGATCGCGCTGCTGGTCTGGGGAGCGACCGAACATCCGTATGTCGTGGCCGTCGAGGCGCGAGTCGACAATCGTGCTCGCGAGGTGCACGCGGCGCCGTTCGCGGCGCTCCTGGCCGACGTGCTGGTGCGACCGGGTGATCGAGTCGAACCGGGAACGCCCCTCTATCGACTCGATACCCGGCCGCTCGAGCTCCGCCGCGATCAGCTTCGCGCCGCGATCGAACTCGCATCGATCCGTCGCGCTGCGGCGCTGATCGGTGGTGACTCGGGAGCGGCCGGCGAGGCACATGCCGAGCTGCTGGCGCTCACCGCCGAAGCAGCGACGGTCGACGAACGGATCGAGGCGTCGATCGGCAGGGCGCGTCGCGCCGGATTCGTCGTCGGCGAAGACCTGTTGCCGCGCCAGGGCGAGGAGATCGCGATCGGCGATCCGCTGATCGAAACGGCGGCCGACGGTCAGACCGTTCTCAAGCTTGAGGTTCCCGAAACGATGGTGCACGAGGTGACCGTCGGCGCATCCGGCTCGTTCGCCTCGGCTGCACGACCGGGCGAACGGATCCCGTTCCGCATCGAACGGATCGAACGAGCCGCCAAGGTGGTCGAGGGACGGACGTTCTACGTCGCCGATGCCGCGGTCGATGCCGACTCGGCCGGGCGGCTCGGCATCTCGGGAACGGCTCGCATCGAACTCGGGCAGCGGACCGGCGCCTGGCTGCTCTGGCACGCTCCGCTGCGTTACCTGAGGCATCAGGTGAACCAGCTATGAGTCAGGCAACCGCTCCGCCGCGCCTGGCCGACCAGCTGAGGAACGTCAAGGTCGGTCTGCGCCGCGATCTCGAGATCTCGCGGCAGGTGCTGCAGGGCAAGCCGTGCTACGTCCTGCGCGACGGCATCTCGTTCCAGTCGCATTCGCTTTCGGCTCGCGACTATCAGATCATCCTCGCGCTTCGTTCCGGACGAACGGTCGGTGAGGCGTTCGAGGAACTGGTACGGCAGGAGCGACTGAATCGCGATCGGGAAGACGAGTTCTACCAGTTCGTCGTCGACCTGCATCAGCGAGGGTTGTTGCAGTTGCCGACGGAGGATCCTGACCGACTGTATGCCCGACTGCAGCGGACCCGCACCAAGTCGCTGGCCCGGTCGCTCATGCAGCTCGCGAGTCTGAAGCTGCCGCTCGGAAACCCCGATCGCTGGCTGGTCGAAGTCGCCCCGTACTTCCGCTTCCTGTTCACGCGCTGGTTCGCGATCCTGTGGGGTTGTGCGGTTCTGCTCGCACTGCTGACGGTGATCGCCGATTGGGAGCGGTTTCAGCAGCCATGGGCCTCGCTGCTGGCGGTTCGTAACGTCCTCTTCGTGCTGGTCCTGGTCGTCGTGCTGAAGGTCTGGCACGAGATCGGACATGCCGTCGCCTGCCGCCACTTCGGCGGCGAGGTTCCCGAATGGGGCGCGATCCTGATCGTCGGAACCCCGTGCGCTTATGTCGACACGAGTGCCGCGTGGGGCTTTCACCGCGCCTGGCATCGGATCGTCGTCAACCTGGCGGGGATGTACTTCGAATCGCTCGTCGCACTCGTCGCGACGGTCGTCTGGATCTCGACCGATACCGGCCTGCTGCACGCCGCCGCGCATCAGACGATGATCGTTTCGACCGTCATCACGCTCTTCTTCAACCTGAACCCGCTGATGAAGTTCGACGGGTACTACGTGCTGAGTGACTGGCTCGGCATGCCCAACCTGAAGCAGTCGGCCGATCGGGCAGCGATTCGCGAACTGAAGCGTGCGGCGTTCGGTGTCGCATCGAAGGCGATCGGTCGTACCTACTGGGAACAACGCGGACTCGTCGCGTTCGGCATCGCCTCGGCCCTGTACAAGGTGACCGTGATTGCCGGTCTGTTCGCCGTCATCGCCTATCGTCTGCCGATCGTCGGACTGGTGGCCGGAGTCGGCTATGTCGTGGCATCGGTGCTGCCGTGGATGATCCGCACGTCGACCTATCTGTGGACCAGCCCCGAGACGGAGCCGCACCGCGTGCGAGCCGTCACCTGCTGGTTCGCGATGATCGCGCTGCCGTTCGCCGTGCTGATCCTGCCGCTCAGTCGCGCAACGGTGGTGGCCGGAGTGCTTCGCCCCGAACGCTCCCGGATCGTACGAGCCGAGACGGAGGGCTTTCTCGAGTCGATCGATGTCGTCGCCGGTGAATCGGTGACTGCCGATCAGCCGATCGGATCGCTCGACAACTCGGAGGTCCGACTGGTCGCCGCCAAGGCCGACTCGGAACTGGCGGTCGAAGGGATTCGCGTGCGGCGCGACGACCGAGCCGTACTCGGAGCGACCGAAGCGGTGCTGCGTCGATCGATCGCGCTCGGCCGGAGTCGGCAGGCGAGCGAACAGGTCGAGCGACTGACCTTGCGCGCACCGATCGATGGGACGATCACGCGCGTCCCTGCTGCCGAGCGGCTGGGTAGTTTCTGCCGGGTCGGCGAGCCGTTGCTCGAAGTCGGTGGAGGGGGATGGCGGATCCGAACGCTACTGACCGCCGAGCAGTTGGAGGATGTAGCGCCGCGCATCGGCGATCGAGCGTCGATCGCTCTCCCCGCGACCGGACGCACGGTCGAGGGAGCGCTGGTGTCGATCGCACCGTTCGGCGGCACGCCGCTGGACCTGGTCGAACTGTCGCATCTGGGAGGGGGAGAGATCGTCGTCGATCCTCAGACGATGATTCCGGAGCAGCCCTATTTCGAACTCGTCTTCACCGTCGACGGACTCCCCGCCGAGTTGCTCCGATCGGGAACGCGAGTCGATGTCAGCTTTCGATCGGTGACTCGCCCGCTTGCGTCGATTCTCTATCGCCGCTGGCTCCAGTTCCTCGATCGCTATTCGAAGCGAACCTGAGCGACTGGGGCAGTGCGGCAAACGGCGAAGACTCTGCTGCTTTCGGCGAGGTCGCGCTTCGACCGAGTGGTTGTAGTTTCTTCCGACCTTCTCGGCCGGGCGAGTCGCCGGGCGTTTCCCGCAAGTCGTTGTCGACGAATCGCTTGCGCCGATCAAAGCGGCATCGTGCGGCGATTGGTACGACAGGTGCATTTCTCGACGGCGGGGCGGCCGGACGGTCGCCGAGAAACCGATCTCACGCAAAGGAGTGTCGCGATGTTGGTGCTGACCAGAAAGCTCGGCGAGACGATTCAGGTGGGTGATGACGTCCGCCTGACGGTGCTGAAGATCAAGGGGAATACCGTTCGGATCGGGATCGAGGCGCCGTCGCACGTCCGCGTGAAGCGCGGCGAGCTGCCGGCCAAGCCGGAGGTGACCGAGATCACGCTGGTGATGCCGATCGAGGAGCGCGAGCCGGATCCGAATCGGCTGCCGCTGGTGCCGACCACTTGGCGATCGCGCGAGCGGGGGCGGATCGAGGCGGACCGCCCGGTCGACCCGACCGAACGGCGCCGCGCGACTCACGAGATGACTCGACTGCGCGAGATCGTCGATCGGGTCGCGCACACGCCGCTGAAGTCGATTGCCCGGGCGATCGGCGCTTCCTGAGCCCCCCGCGAGCGAAACCGATCCGACCTGATCGTCGAGCGGTCAGGGAGCGATCATTCCGTTCGTCAGATGATGCGGCTCGAACGGAAAGACGCAGGTCGGATCGGGAACGGTCAATCGCCGATCCTTGTCGTCATAGTCCAGACGCGAAAGCAGATCCCGAATGACGTTCAGACGCGCCTGCTGCTTGTCGTCCGCGCGGACCACATGCCACGCTCCCGACGGATGGTGCGTCCTCAGGAACATCGCGT
>CAZZBI010000048.1:6451-22104 GCA_964652385.1 uncultured Pirellulaceae bacterium
CGTACAGGTAGATCGCTGGTTCGATCATCGGCTTGGTGCCGGCCTTGTAGGCGTTGCGCGCCGCATCGCCGGCGGCGGCCAGGGCCTTGGCGTCGGGACCGGACCCGACCTTCTTCATCGCCGCGATCAACTGCTTGAGCGGATCCTTGCGTCGCTCGGCGAGTCGAGTCTTCTGCTCCTCGCGACTGATGTCCAGGTAGTACTTGAAGAGCCGTAGACCGGAACGGACGAGCATCTGCTCGAAGTCCGGTACCGTATCGAGAAACTCCTGGTACTCCCGTTCGTCGCAGAAGCCCATCACCCGTTCGACCCCCGCGCGGTTGTACCACGACCGGTTGAACAGGACGAGTTCCTGGCCGCACGGCAGATGCGGGATGTAGCGCTGGAAGTACCAGGCGGTCCGATCGCGATCCGACGGCTTGCCGAGCGCGACGACGCGCGTCTCGCGCGGACTCAGATGCTGGACGATCCGCTTGATCGTGCCGTCCTTCCCTCCCGCATCGCGCCCCTCGAACAGGACAAGGATCTTCTCGTTCCTTTCGATGATCCAGTGCTGCAACTTCACCAGCTCGATCTGCAGCTGGCGGAGCTCCTTCTCGTAACGCCGCTTCCGCTCCTTGTCGCTGCCGCCGTCCGATTTCGTCTCGGACTGAGGATCGTTCGACGACAACTCCTCGATCGACGCTCCGTCCGATCGCTGCTTCTCGGACTTCTTGCGCTTCGTTCGCTTGCTCATCGCTGCCGTCTCCACCAAGGCCGACCGGACCGATCAACGCACCAGCATGAGCCGAGCGAAGACGGAAGTCGACCGAGCGGGCCCGGAGACTCCACGCAAAAAGGTCGCGCCGCGGAACTGGGTGACCATCGTGATAACCGTGGTAAAGACGAATTGCTTACCACAAAGGTCACGGAGAACCCCTTGCTGACGCTGCGGGCTGGGAGGCGCGGAGGGGACCAACGACAAGGTCACGAAGTCGAAGGCGAAGATCGAATCGGAGCCGGAAGTGATGACGTCGTGCGGTGGCTGCGGCAGGCTTCACGCGATACCGACGACGTGGAACTTCGTGACCATCGTGACCTCTGTGGTTAGAACGCGTTTCTATCAGAGGTCACGGAGGACCCCTGCGCTTGGCGCTGCGGGCTGGGAGGCGCGGAGGACCCCTGCGCTTGGCGCTGCGGGCTGGGAGGGCGCGGAGGGGACAGACGACAAGGTCACGACGTCGCAGGCGAGGATCGAATCGGAATAGGAAATGAAGACGTCGCGCGATTGATCGTCGATCAGCGCGGACCGATCGGTGCGCTGCCGGATGTCGGGCGGTCCGCCGAGCGGATCGCTTCGGGCGTGCGAGGATTGATCGACCGACCGATCCCGTCATCGACTCGCAGCCAGTTCGGGCCGGCGATCGGCGGGAGCGGCGCGGTCGACACTTCCGACCGCTCCGTCAGGTCGTCGCTCTGCCAGCCGGCCGGGCGCACGAACCGATCGATCGCCGTCGGTGCGGACGCCGAGGCATCGGGGTAGGGGAGTTCCGGGATCGGAGCGACTCGATCGGAAAGCGAGAAGCGAATCCGTCCGGGAGCTGCTCCTGCCGTGCCGGTCGACAACGACGACATCGGCATCATCGCGTTGCCGATCGGAACGGTCGGCAACGAGAGCGAGAAGTCAGGGAACGTCTCGGTCGTGCCGCGCTCGCTTCGAGCGATCGCTCCGGAGGGTCGCTCGTGTCGTTCGTCGATCGTTGCCGGTGCGCGATGCTCGGCCGGCATGATCGATCGATCGACGCGGATGTCTCTCGCTCCCTCGGCCAGATGCTGCAGCAGGATCCGGCGAACTTCGAGGATCGCGAGCGGATGCTGATGCACCGACATGTGCTCCGCCGGGACCATCAGTTCCGACTCGACATCCTCGACGCGGGCGCTGGCGAGCGAAACGAGTCCGTCTCCCGGCTGACGAAAATCGAGACCTGCTTTGGCCAGCAGCGATCGATCCTCGACGACGCCGATGATGTTGTGGTACTTCACCCACGGAGCGGCCGGCGCCTCGAGCATCACCGGCAGAAAGGGCGACTCGGGCGAAAGGCTGTCGACGCTCGTCGTGATCGTCAGCAGGTCGGTATCGCGAAAGAAGTCGGGATTGTTGTCGATCATCCTCCGGCCGAGTTCGGTCGACTCGGTCGGCAAGGTGAAGAAGCGTCGGCTGAGCCAGCGTGTCGCGCCGTTGGCGAAGTTGCTGCCGTGATGCGGCGTGCCGATCGTGATGACTCGCGCGACCGCCGGGTTCGGATGGAAGTACAGGACCTGGCGCAGTTCCTGCCGCTCGGCCGGATTCCCTTCGAGCTCGTCGATCGGGCGATCCGACACGAGCTGCCAGAAACGGTCCTGGCTGTCGATCGTCTGCAGACGCGAGACGAGCCCTCCCATGCTGTGACCGACCAGAACCATCCGTTCCAGCGGCGCGGACTCGCCGCGCGGATCGAGCGTGTCGATCGCTTCCGCCAGATCGGCTCGCATCTCTTCGGCGCTCTTCCAGAACGGTTGCCCCGACGGATACATGTAGAACCAGAACTGGTAGTTGCGCCGGATCTCGGGCATCGATCTCAGATCGTTGAACATCTCCATCCAGGTCACCGGGCTCGACCAGAGACCGTGGACCATCACGACCGGGATCTTGGTCGGATCGAACGGCTCCAGCATGTAGAGCCCTTCGAAGTCCTGAGCGAAGTTCGCATCGAGCAGCGCGAAGGTCGCCAGCGTGCTCGTACCGACGACCGGGTCGTTCAGGTAATAGGCGAGCGGTGTCGTGATGTCGCTTTCGAGCGGCGCTCGACGCATGCCGATCTGCACGTCGTTCCGATCGAGCGGATCGAACAGCTCGAGCACGCAGCGGCACTCGCCGTCTCCCGAGACGTTCGGATCGTCGACGCGACGAAAGAAGGCGGTGAGCGGAAAGGTGAGCCCCTCGGGAAAGTACTTCTCGTCCGCTTCGGGGCGTTCGCTCCGCTTGCGGACCGCGATCAGCGGCACGCCCAGGCCGTAGCCTCGATAGCGATTGGCGAGCCCCTCCACCTCGAAGTCCGAAACGAAATGGAATCGCTCCACCTCGTAATCGGCCCAGCGCCCTTCCAGGCGAACGGTGAAGGTCAGGTCGCGTTCGGCCAGACGGATGGAACCGAGTTGCCCCGGTTGCAGCATGCCGTCGTCGCTCATCAGACGCAGGATCTCTTCCAGCGAGACGTTGTACAGATCGCAGATGCCGCGGAACTGCGGATCGTAGGCATTGCGGTACGGTTCGAACTTCGGGTCGAACAGGTACTCGTAACTGGTCACCAGCGATTCGCCGTAGTAGCGCATCGCGTCCTCGGTCCGCTTCGCCGACGCCGCTCGTTTCCCGAGCACATAGGCGACCTCGGCGAGCGCGTAGGTCGTTTCCAGACGCGGCTCGCGCAGCGCCGCTTGTCGAAGCCCGTCGAACGCCTCCTTCGGGTCGTTCCGATAAGCCCCTTCGAGGCCGAAGCGACGGAGCGTCTGGATGGTCCGATCCGACGGCTTCGGCCCCTTCCAGCCGAGCAGATTCAGCTCGTCTTCGAGCGGGTTGCTGGGAGTACGTCGCACGCTGAGCGCCGAGCCGCCGCTCAGTCGCGCCAGATAGGCCGCCTTCTGCAGCGACGAACGATCGATCGACAGACATCCGGCGAACCAAGGGAACGCCAGCAGGCCGAGCAGCAAGGCCAGTCGCGGCGCGCGGACCGACCCCGAAGGCCGAAGACGGCCGTCCGAGCTGATCGGGGCGATTCCTTTCGCCGACTCCACGCGTCGTTCCCTCGACGGTCGAGCGACGGGAGCGAAGGCGATCGGCGCCTGGTCTCCCGAGACTCGGGAGGGATGGATAGCCGAATCCGGCAAATCGGGCAAGCTCGATCCGGCGAGACCTCCGAGGGGCGGGACCGGTCCGATCGGAAGGCATGGCGCCGCTCAGGCCGACGCATCGCATTCCTCGCCGGGCGTCGACGAGGGCGCCCGCACCGGCATGGAGCGCCTTTCAGGGGAGCGATGCTCAAGGAAGCGGCTGCGCCGAACGGAGATAGGCGAACAGATCCCGCAGCTGCTGATCGTCCAGGTCATCGAGCAGACCGGTCGGCATCAGCGAATCGGGCGAGACGAAACGCTCGACGATCGACTCGACCGGAATCGGAATCGCCCGCCCGTCCGCCTGTCGGATCACCACCTGAGTCTCGTCCTGCGATTCGACGAAGCCGGTCAGGATCAGACCGTCGTCCGTTTCGATGACCGACGTCTCGTACCCTTCGCGAATCTCGAGACTCGGCGTCAGCAGGTTGGCGAGCAACCGCTCGAGGTCGGTTCGCTGGAATCCGGTCAGTTCGGGGCCGAGATCCCCTCCGGCTCCGAACAGACGATGGCACTTACCGCACTTCGCCGCGTAGAGATCGCGCCCGTCGTAGGGATTGCCGTTCCCGGCGAGAATCCGGGCCGAGGCGCGAGCGATTCCGGCCTCATCCGCCGTCGTCGCCGCGCGACGCACCTCGGGCCAGAGCGCCGTCAGCCGCTCGCCGAATCGCGAGTCGTCGTGATAGCCGATTCGCCGCACGGTGTCGGGGACGATCTCGTCGCGACCGATCATCCCCTGTTCGACCGCATCGAGCAGCTGCACGGCCCAGGTCGCGCGACTTGCCAGCGCCGTCTGAGCGACCAGTCGTTCGTCGGCTCCGAGTCCCCGCCAAGCCTCGATCAGCCGTGGTCCGATCTCATCGGCGGTCAGCGCGGCCAGAGCGCCGATCGCCGACGACCGGATCGAACCCGAAGCGCTCGATCCGAGCAGCGTCAGCCAGAGTGCGCGGTCGTCGTCCGAACGCCGCGAAGCGAGCCCCTCGATCAGTCTCAGCCGCAACGCGAGTTCGGCCGATTCGTCGCCGATGATCCGTCGCGCCGCCTCCAACGCCGCGACGTCACCGAGCAGCACCTTCAGCTCGAGCGAATCGCCGCGAAAACGAAGCAGCTGCCGCACCAACGGATCGGGGAGCGACAGCGGTGGACGTCCGGCGACCGCCGCATCGAACCCTTCGAGCAACCGAGCCGCAGTCTCGGGGTCGCTCGTCCTCGCAAGCAGCTCGGCGGCGATCAGCAGGTCATGACGGCGGCCGGTCGTCACGAACCGCCGCATGATTCGCGGCAGCAGTGCGGTGCGAGCGGTCTCGGTTCCGGCAAAGGCCGAACGAGTCGCGAGCGCGACGACCTCCGCCGGTGCTTCGCCGCACGATCTTTCGATCGCCCACCAGAGCAGCAACGGCAGATGCTTGTCGTCGGCATCGAGATCGCGGCGAACGAGTCGATCGATCATCTCCAGGCGAACCGGAACGGCGAGCCGACGGGCGGAGCTCGCGATCTGACTCCGCACCTGCACGTCCTCCTCGATCGAGGCGCGCTCGACGATCGCCGCAAGCAGCGCCGGATCGACCTGTTCGGGGGCGTCAGCCGTCAACCGGATGGCCCAGGTTCTGACGACCGGATCGGGATGCGACAGCGCCGCCAGGCGATCGTCGCGCGTCGCACCGCCGATCGCTTCCAGTCCCCAGTAGAGATCGATCGCTCGCGCTCCGACCTCCGCCGAGGTGAACCGACGAAGTCGATCTGGATCGACCGATTCGGGTTCGTCGAACAGCCGCGCCAGGGCCGTCTGACGGACGGTCCGATTCGGATGCTCGAGAGCGGCGATCCGTTCGTCGGCCGTCTCCATTCGGACCGGTTCGATCGCCGATCGGTCGAGTGGCGCGATCCGGTAGATCCGTCCGGTTCCCGGGTCGACTCGCCCCTGATAGTGGCTGCCGTGGTCGATCCGCTGCTCGTAGAAGTCGGCCACGTAGATCGCGCCGTCGGGGCCGATCTGGATATCGACCGGACGGAACCAGGAGTCGTTCGAGACGAGTGCGTAACCGACGTCGTTGGTTCGATAGGTCGAGCCGTCACGCGCCAGGTCGCTCATCACCACACGCCCCTGCAGCGGTTCGACGCCGAACAGGCGTCCGGCGAACGGCGACGGGAACAGGCCCCCTTCCTCGATCACGAAGGTGTGCGTGAATCGCGGGACCGAATGATGAGTCATCCACGAAAAGTAGCCGAAGGCATAAGGGTTCGAGAGCTCGCCGTGCTTGCTGAACCCCTTCTGCAGATAGCCTCCCTGCACGTAATGGAAGCCTCGCGTATCGCCGCCGTTGTGCCCCGAGAAGATCCGGCCGGCCGAGTCGATCTCGACGCCGAACGCGTTGCCGCCCCCTTCGGCAAAAATCTCGAACCGAGCCGTTTCCGGATGGTAGCGCCAAATGAGCTGGCCGACCGAGCGGACCGGAGGCGCATCGCTTCCGGGGCGCACGATCGCTCCGCTGACGGTGCTCCCTTGCGCCGCGTAGAGCCAACCGTCAGGGCCCCAGCGAAGACTGTTCGCGATCGAATGCGAATCTTCGATGCCGAATCCTTCCAGCAGCACCTGGGGATCACCGTCCGGAAGGTCGTCTCGATCGGCATCGGGATAGAAGAGCAGGTACGGAGGATTGAGTACGAAGACGCCGCCGCGACCGAGCGCGAAACTGGTCGCCAGATTCAGACCGTCGACGAAGATCGAATGCCGATCGGGCTTCCCGTCCCCGTCCGTATCCTCATGGATCGAGATCCGATCGCGGCCGCGGACGTGGTGCGGCGGCGGCGCGGGGACACCGTCGTAGACCGTTCTGAGAAACGTATCGCGACTGACCGGTCGCAATCCCGCCGGATTCGGGTATTGCAGATACTCGGCGACCCACAGACGTCCGCGATCGTCCCACTTCATCGACAGCGGCTGACCGATGATCGGATCGGCCAGCACCCGCTCGACCGAAAGCCCTTCGCCCGCGGTCAGCAGTGCCAGCGCTGCGTCCGGCGGCTGCGCCCCTCGATCCCCTTCCAGTCGCTGCAGACGCTCGAGCACATCGGCCGACGGTTCGATCCGTTCGAAGCCCGTTCGATCGTCCGCTTCCCCGGGCTCGCTCCCCTCGGCGCGCTTCTCCCATGCTCCGGCCAGATGGATCGCCTCGAACTCGGTAAAGAGCGCCGGCGCGGCGAGGTTGAACGACGACCGGCCTCCGCGATGGTGAATCCTGATCTCGAGCTCGTTCCAGTCGTCGAAACGCACAGCGGCGCGTGGGAGTTCGTAGCGTCCGGTCCCGCCGAGCCCGCTCCGATAGTCCGGCGGGAACTCGCCGAGTCGAACGATGCGCACTCCGTTGATCGACGCCTCGCGCGCATCATCGGCCCCCTCGAGAAAGAAGTCGACTCGCCGCTCGTTCCATGAGGCCGGAATCCGCACCCGCGTCCGGTAGAGCGTCGTCCCGCTTCCGATCCCCGAACGCCAATCCGCCGGAATCTCGACGATCGTCGTCTCTTGCCCTCGCACCATGGACAAGACGGACATCGGAAGCAGCGCGAGAACCAGGGCGAAGCAGAGCGACGGTGCGGCGACCGGGCGAATCGCCGAGCGGCCGATCACACGAAAGGAGAGCGGCATCGTCGGAACTCCGAGAGGCGGGGGCGGTGCGAGGGAGCGCACCGGTGCGAGCGACCTTGAAAGCACGGCTGCCGCGCTTCGTCGCGACAGCGCTGCAGGAGGTCGTCAGGTGGGAGACGCGATTGTAGAGCGAGCGCGCGACCGGGAGCAACGTTCGCGCGCCGCGTCGTCCGTCAGGCCCGCAGCACGCCGATCGGCCATGGCGAACGTGCACGCAGCGATTCCGCCTCGGATCGAGTCGGTACGAAGAGCATCAGTTCGTCGCGACCGCAATCGTCCAGCCGCAGATCGCCGGGGGAGCGCCATTCACGTTCGAGACGCCAGTCGATCCGAGTTCCGTCGCGCCGCGTCGTGACGGCCGGCTGAAACCAAGGTCGCGACTCCGGATCGAGATGTCGACCGAGCGACGCGTCTCCGTAGATCACGGGGCGAGCGCCGAGACGCTCGAGAAGCGATCGTCGCACCGCCACCCCATAACGCGACTCGTCCCATTGCCGCCGCGCCGGACGAAAGACCGGAGCTTGCATCGACAGCGCGGCAGGTCTGGACCAACAGATCATCGGCCGGTCCCCTCGGATCGGGCCGGCCGAGGCGAACAGACGTCCTTGGCGAAGCATGCTCCGCAGTGCTCCGATCCCCCCGTCGAGCTCGTCGGAGCGTGCGTCGAGCAGTCGTCGAAAGAAGGCGATGCGTGATTCCGCCGGACGTCGTCGATCGGTAGGTCGAGTCCGGTGGACGAGCCAATCGCGATCGAACGAGGGAGAAGCGAAATCGACCGCCTCGATGATTGCCGCATGCGGGTCGAGCGGACGAGTATCGATCGAGGTGGAGACGTTACGCAGCCTTTCGATCGCGAGAACGTTGGCCGCCGTCGCGGCGAGCTCATCGGCGAGCGACTGACCGGCAATCGGACGCTCGACGGCGCCGAGATCGATCAGACGCCGACGGACCTTCGACGGCACGAGACGATCGTCGGCCGGCAGAACGAGTCGAAGCGGATGATACGCGCGCCGCAATCCCTCGGCCAATCGCTCGATCGTCGTGCCGCGCGGGCGCAACCAAAGGACGACCGCCCGGTACCCGGTCGACAGGACGTGCCGATCTCCCTCCGGATCATCCGATCGCTCGGCGGCACGGTGACACAGACGCGAGACGCCGGGAATACGCTCGGCGGATACTCGCGACTCGGACAGGGCGATCAACACCGGGGCGGCTGCCGAACCGACTCCGGCAGACCAGCTTGCTCGGCCGAAGCGAGCGTCGAGCGAGCGGAGCCAACATCCGAGCGCCGCGGCTCGACCGGGAAGCGACTCCCATCGCGACGCGATCAGGCCCAGCGACTCGCGAGCATCGCCACGAGCGGGACGAAACCAGAGTCGATCGTTTCGGAAACGACCGGCGCCTGCGACGTGGTCCATGATCCTGCTCCGCAACCGGCCCGCGGCGGAGAGCGATCGATCCTAGCGAAACCGCCGCCCGGCGGCATCCCGTCAGCCGGAGAGCGACCGGTCGTCGCCGGACTCGGACGGGCGTCGGCGATCGATTCGAGATGATCGATCAGTGACCGGTCTTCAGTCGGAACAGGAGCAGAGCGGCGACCGTCTTGGCATCGACGATCTTCCCGTCGCGCACCCAATCGAACGCCTCGTCAATGCTGACGGCGAGGGTCGTGATCCGTTCGTCCGGTTCCAGCTTCTGCTCGCGCTGCGTCAGATTCCGAGCGACGAAGACGTGCATCCGTTCGTCGAGAATTCCGGGACTCATCAGCAGCACGCCGAGCGAGTCGACTGCGTCGGTCGACCAGCCGGTCTCTTCCTCGAGTTCCCGAATCGCCGTCGTTTCGGGCGCCTCGTCGAGGTTGCGGGTGCCAGCCGGCAGTTCGATCAGCTCGGCACCGACGCTCAACCGCCGATTGCGAATCAAACAGAGCGTCCGATCGTCGATCAGCGGCAGGATCACGACCGCTCCGGGATGCCGGATCACGTCGCGCGACGGCAGACCGGTCGACGGATCGGGAACGACATGGACGACCCGAAAGCGGTCCCCCTGATACCGAAGCGATTCCTGCATGAGGTCGAATCCGGGGCCCGAAATCTGGCGAGAAGGAACCGAACCGGGCGATTCCCTTCGCTCGGGCGGCGAAAGGGGCATCGGCTCGGCACACTCTAGCAGATCCGCAGCGAGTGACGATCGGTCTTCACGGCCTGGCCTCTTCCCAACGCGACAACCCCTCGCGCGTCCGCCGGTTCGTCGGCCCTGCGGCGCCCGGCGGAGCGAGAGCGACAGATCACTCTCGGCCTTCGGCTGAGAAGCGCGAGCGAGTCGCAAATTGCCGTCGTGCCCCAATCGACCGGTGGCAGCAGGTGGCCCCACGTACAATGTCGCGCAGCGAAACTCTGTGGACTCGGTGTCCTTTGTGGTCAAGTCGCATTCTCTTACCACAGAGCACAAAGAGGACACGAAGTCTGGCGCGCCGAGTCGGTCAAGGGACCGGACCGCGCCCGAGGATTGCGCTCTCCTGCCCCGGCTTCATCGATCTTGACGCGATCGTCTCGCCCACCTGGTGAGTACGTCGTCGCGCAGCGAAACTTCATGACCTTAGTGTCCTTCGTGGTCGAGTCGCATTTTCCTACCACAGAGCACACGAAGGCCACGAAGGGGGTCGAACCAGGCCGCGCTCGTCAACCCTCCCCACTTGTCCGACGGTCCTGGCGACAGCGAAGATTCGTCCCGGCTCGGATCGAACGACGTGACGCCTGCGGTCTCGTTCGATCCGAATCGCCCCTCTTTCGCCCTTCGTCGAGTCGCGTTCGTGGCCGCCAATCTGACTCCCGGCTACCGCCGTGCCGAAGCCGAGTACCGCCGAGCCGGCTCGATCGACGAACAGATCGAGGCGCTGCAGCGGATGCTTCGCGAGGTGCCGAAGCATAAGGGGACCGATCGCCTGCAGGCGGACATCAAGAGCCGATTGCGCGAGGCGCGACTGGCGGCCGAGAGGGAGCGGCGCGACGCCAAGTCACCCGGCAGGTCGCGATCGATTCCGCGGCAAGGAGCGGCTCGCGTCACCCTCGTCGGCCCTCCCGATTCCGGCAAGAGTCTCCTGGCGACGGCACTCTCCGGCGTGCCGACGACCGTCGCGCCGTATCCCTACGCCACGCAGGTCCCTCAGCCGGTCCTGATGCCGTTCGAGGAGATCGCGATCCAACTGATCGATACGCCTCCGGCCAGCGGCGATCGGTATGACAGCGAATTGCAGGAGCTGGTGCGCGGATCGGATCTGGTCCTGGCGATCTGCGACGCGCGTTCCGAACAGGGCCTCGACGAGTTCGGGAGGCTGCTCGATCTGGTGCGACGCAGCAAGTCCCGATTCGGTCGATCGACCGGCTTCTCGCCGAGCGATCTCGGCGTGACCGAAACGCGCACGCTCGTTCTGACGTTCGGCGACCCGACCGGCGATCGGAGTCGGCTGGAGGAGGCAAGACGCCGATTCGCTGATCGCTTCGATCTGCTCGTGGTCGGTCTGCTGGCGGCGCCGAACGAACGCGAGCCGCCGCGGCTCGAAACCGATTCGCTTCCGCTCGAGATCTACCGACGACTCGATCTGATCCGAGTCTACACGCGTGCTCCCGAGGCACCGACGCATGACCCTCGGCCGATCGTCCTGCGGCGCGGAGCGACGGCGGTCGATCTGGCGGCGAGCGTTCATCGTCAGCTCGCCGAGCGGTTTCGGTCGGCGCGTCTGAGTCGACCGGGGAACGACGATTCGGTCATCGTCGGTCGCGAGCACGAACTGCAGGAAGGGGACGTGCTCGAAATCCGGACGTGATTCGACTGGCGGTCGCTCGGCCATGTCATCCGAGCGCCATCGCTCGTCATGGCGCCTCGATTCGCTCCGTCGTTCGTTCGTCCGGTTCGGCCGTCGCATCGGAGTTCCGTTCGGAGGCGTCTTCCGAGCGCGGCGCGTCCTGAGGGGCATCGGTCGGTGGTGGTGTCTCGGACGAGTTCGACTCGACCCTTGCGGCGAATCGGGCGCGGAGCGTCTCGAGGGCGCGGCGTTCGTCGTCGGTCAATGAAGGATCGAGACGCAACAGCGCCTCGGCCAGCGAATCCGCCGGCGCCGTGAACTCGTCGCGACTGCCGATCGCTTCGACCAGGTCATCCAGGCGATAGTACGGGACGATCTCGATCAGCAGACCCCGACGCAGCTGAGCGACATAGTGACGTCGGATCCAGCTGGTCTCCGGCACCTCATCGAGCGAAACGGCGATCATCCGCAGCGGTTCGGCGGTCGTGTCGGCGGTCGGGAGCGGCGGGATCCAGAGGGGCGGATACGCGCCGGCTCCGAGCGAATCCATGCGGCGCAGCGCTTCGCGCAGACGCCCGGCGGCGACCAGTCGCTCGGCTTCGGTCCGCCGCATCTGTTCGGGCTGACCGAGGCCGAGCAGAACGACCGTTACGACTCCGGCACCGACACCGATCGACGTCAGCCCTCGCCACGACCGCTCCGGCGTCTGCCGAATCCAGCTGCTCCCGGCCGGACGCCAGAACGGAATGGCGACGAGCGAGGCGAGGAGAACGAAGGGAGAGGCCAGAAAGGTGACGGCGAGAACGATGAAGGTCGTTCCGGCGACGAGCTGTTCCCGTTCCGTCTGACGAAGTCCTCCCATGACGTCGATGATCGGGGTCGGGGCGAGGGACATTGCCGTCAGGACGATCCCGGACGAGACGAGCAGGACGAGCGGCAGGACCGCCTGCCATGGTAGGCCATACAGGACCGAGACGATGCGGGTCATCAGCGCGACGCGCCAGAAGGCGACGAGCGCCAGCGTGGCGAGGTTCAGTCGGATCGCGTCGAGCGGTTCGACCATCCGCTCGTAAGGGATCGCGTAGAGCCAGGCGAGCGGCGCGGTGAGCCAGAAGAGCGCCAGAAACGAGCGATAGGCACGGCCGATCGACGGAAGTTCCACCTCCGGTCGTCGACGCCAACGCGACAGACCATGGACCGGCAGGAACAGAAGTGTCGCGGCCCCCCACGACGCGACGAACGGGATCGCGACATGCCACGGCTCGGCGAGCAGGTCCTCGCCGTCGTACTCGCGCAGCAGCGCCGCGATCAGGACGAAGAGCAGGCCGTAGCCGAACGACGCCGGCGTCGCCGCCGCCTGACGAATCGCCTCGGCACGTCCCAGCAGAAACCCGATCAGCCAACGCGCCTCGTTCATGTTCCCTCGCGTATCGATGCCGCTCGTCGCCAAACTTCGCGCCGGATTCGTTGTCGCCGCGCCGTCGGTGCGGGACCGAAGGCGTCGACCATCAGCGATCGGAACTCCCGTTCGAGTTCCTCGACGCTCATCCGATCGGGGCGAAACGTGACGTCGAACAACGTGTGATGCGACCAGTCGCGATCGGCGAGGAGGCGCCCGTCGCGTTCCCAGCGCCGGCGGAGAGCGGTTCCGGGAAACGGTGTCGGCAGCGTCAGCTGCACGTCGGCACACGGATCGGCTTCCATGAATCGCCGCAGTCGCTCGAGCGACTCGGGCGTCTCGCCGTCCGAGCCGACGATCAGACAGCCGATCACGGCGACCCCTGCCTGCTGGATCGCCTGGACCGCGTCGAGCATCCGCGACATCGGCACACGCTTCTCGCCCATGCCGCGATGGTCATGGACGAGCGATTCGAGTCCGACGAGGACCTGAATGCAACCGGCTTCGGCCAGTCGTGCGAGCAATTCGGGACGCTCCCCCAGTCGCCAGTCCGACTCGGTGAACCAGCGGGCGCCCGATCGGCCGAGCGCTTCGAGCAGCTCGCGATGATCGCCGGGGCCGGCGAAGGTGTTGTCGTCGGCCAGTTCGATCCCCAGTCGCGAATCGATCCGCCGCAGCGCCTCGAGTTCCGCTTCGATCCGCTCGGCCGGTTTCCGGCGATAGGGACCGAGCAGACGACTTGCGCCGCAGAAGTCGCAGGCGAGCGGACAACCGCGCGACGTCTGCAGCGTCCAGCGCGGCCGCTCGCTCCGACCCAACAGGTCGTGACTCGGAACCGGAGACAACGCCAGATCGTAAGGCGTAGCGGCTCGATAGCGTTCGGCCAGCCGATTCCGCTCGGCATCTTCCAGAAGCGTCTGCCAGACCGGCTCCCCTTCGCCGATCACGATCGCGTCGGCATGCCGCGACGCCTCGTCCGGACAGGCGGTGACGTGCAGTCCTCCGAGCACGACTCGCACACCTTCGCGGCGAAGCGCATCGGCGAGCGCGTAGGCTTCGAGGATCGAGGCGGTCAGCGCCGAGATCGCGACGAGCATCGGGCGCTCGGCGACGATCCGCTCGATCAGTTCTGGCTCGACCCGCGGGGCTTCGTGGAGCGATCGGGACCAGTGTTCGGGGGTTAGGGCGGCGAGCGTCAGCAGACCAAGCGGCGGGAGCGCACCGATCGATCGGGCGCGCGAAGCGAGCCCTGGGAGCGAGCCGCCGACGGCAGCCAGTTCCGCTTCGCGGACGCGAAATCCCGACAGGGCGACGAGCGAGAGGTGCGGCATCGACGGCGTCCGACGAGACGACCGCCCGTCGATCGATCCGAAACGCGAACCGAACGTCGAGCGTCTCTCGCGATTATCACCGCCGGAACGTCTCGGCGCAAGTGAGGGGATGCCGACGGGCGCGCGATCGGAAAACGAAGCGAGCGGCGAACGGAGACTCCGCTCGCCGCTCGTGTTTCGTCAGGGGGCATCGTCTCCGGACTGCGTGCCGCGTGCGAGTTCGTCGCCTGGGCCGTCGTGCGATCGACGCTCAGCGACCGGCGAGCGCCGCCGGTTCGCCGCTCCGCTGCAGACGCCGGTTCAGCTCGTGCAGTCGGAACCTCCAGTGATCGGCGAACGCAAAGGCACCCTCGAGCGCCTTGGCGACGTCGCTCAGGCTGTCGACCGGCTTGAACAGACAGTCCGCGGCGCCGCAACGCATCGCAGCGAGGACCGAGTGGTTCGTGACCAGACCGGTCAGCATCACCACTTGGATTCCGCCGTCCATTCGCTTGAGGTCGACCAACCAGTCGAGACCGTTCTTGTCGGTCCCCAGATCGATATCCAGCAACACGACTCGGATTCCCTGATCGACGAGCGTCGGAATCAGCAGCTCGGGATCGTGAATCGGAAGCGTCTCGAAGTCGTAGCGGACCAGACCTTCATGAACGAGCCGAGTGATCGTCGGATCATCGTCCAAGTGCAGCACGCGTCGAGTCATTGCCCCTGCCCCCATCTCGGTACGTTGCCCCGGGGCTTTGCCGGGCCCCGCGTACGAAGCGAAAGCTAGGGCGGAAGAGCGACCCGGTCGAGCGATTGCGCGTCAACGCAAGGCTCGGTCTCGAAAGTGGACCCGGGTGAGGCCCGTCATTTACCGGAAAACTCGGACCGACCGGTCGGCCGCCATTGCCGCGCATGCCGATCGGAGCGACTGGTGCCGAAAGAGCCGAACGACGTTCGACGAGATCCGCGGCGTCGGCGACCGCTCGTTCAATCCGGTCGATCTGCCGAGGCGGCCGGATCGGCCGAGACGGAATCGTCTTCGACGATCACCAGCCAGCCGGTGTCGGCGATCTCGTCGCTGCGCCCCTGCACCAGGACCGGAGCGAGGGCAGCCAACGTTCGCCCTCCGCCGATCGGATCGAGGAAGTCGGGGACGATCTGTTCGCGAGCCGGACTCGCCATGCGCGACGTCCCGCCTCGTTGCCGCCGCAACGACTCGGCCAATGTCAGGCTCTCGCCGTCCAGACGTGGCGGGAGCTGATCGCGGCGGGCCAGGTTACGCCCGGTCGCATGCAGAACCAGTCCCGGCAGCCCTTCGAACTGGTCGTTGCGCGTATCGACCAGCAGCAGACGCACCTCGGCCGGCAACTCGAACTGACCGACCTCGATCGTCATGCCGAGCAGACCGATCGCCGACCGCCCCGGTTCTTCCGGTGGTCCGCTCCAGATCGGCACCGAGAACGCGACCATCGCCGTATCGGTGTTGTCGCTGAAGAAGACGGCCGACATGTGCACCTGTCGCCCGCCGAGGATCGGACTCCCTGCGGCAGCGAACGCGTCGGGTTCCGCGCCGGTCAGATCCTT
>CAZZBI010000049.1:0-13801 GCA_964652385.1 uncultured Pirellulaceae bacterium
CTGCAGGTACTCGGCCCCTCGGACCTGAGGCCAGGCTGCCTGAGCGGCATTCAGACGGTCCGCGAGGTCCGCGTCGCGGCAGGTGAAGACCGCTCCGATCAGTGACGAGTGCGTCTTGATCGGGCCGAAGCTGTACATCGCGACGTCCCCTTCGTCGGTTCCCGGCTCGGGAAACCCGGCGAAGGCTTGGGCACAGTCCTCGATCAGCAGCAGGCCGCGAGCACGACAGATCTCGGCGATCGAACCGAGAGGCATGCGGCCGCCGAACAGATGAGCGACGACGACTCCCTTGGTCCGAGGCGAGAGCGCCGCCAGCAATGCCTCGTCCGAGATCGACAAGGTCAGCGGATCGACGTCGATCGGGACCGGCACGAGACCATGCTCCCGCACGATCCGAGGCATGTCGGGGATCGTGAGCGCCGACATGGCGATCTCGTCCCCCGGTCCGAACCCCGCGGTCGCCAACAGCAGGTCGAGACCGCTGCGGACCGACAGCGCGACGAACGGCGCTCGACCGCCGCCGCTCCAGCAACGGCCGATCGTCCGCAGCGAGCGCGAGTCGTCATGCTTCCGAAGGCAAGCGACGGCTCCCCTCGCCAGGTCCGACCAGCCGATGTCGATCCGTTTGCGAACCCACATGGCCATGCCCGATTCGATTCGACCCTGCTCCATCCTCGACGCCGCTCATCATAAGGCCTTCATCGAATCGAGTCATTCGCGACCGGGGATTTTCGGCCGTCGCCGCCGGTCGTCGTCGCCGCGCCGACGGAGTAGCATGACCGAGGAGGATCGAGGTGACGCCCGGTCGCCCGGGACCGAGCGAGGCCTTCTCCGGCCCGCGCGCCTCGAAGTCGCTCCTTGGCGAAAGAGTCACCGAGCCCCGACTGCCGCCCGTCACTGCCGCCGCAGCTCCCGCCGATCCCTTCCCCCAATCCCCGCCGAACCGCGATTCGCGTTCGAGTCGTACTGTCGACGGGCCGAGCCCCCCACATCACCGAGCCTCGCATGCCTCGCGCCCATGCCACGCAACTCCTGTCGGTCGGCGAAGCCGGTACGGCGCCGCGACTGCCGGACGACGCGGCTCCCTGGGCCGAGTCGCCCGACCTGCTGTTGCTGCATGGATCGGCCGATCTGCGCGACGAACTGACGGCCGTCGCAGCCGATTGGCGACGTCGCTACCCCGGCTGCCACGTCATCGGCTGCACGGCCGAAACGGCGATCGGGGGCGGTCGGGAGTTCGAGGAGATGTCGGCGATCACTGCACTCGCGCTCTCGCTCCCCGATGCCGAGCCGATCACGTTCGGCCTAGAGTTCGTCACGACGCGCGAAGGGAACGCGTTCGTCGGCTGGCCCGACCGCCCCGATCTGTGGGATCGGGCGCAAGGGATCGTCGCGCTGGGCGATCCGTTCTCGTTCCCGATGGATGCTTGGCTCGCCCGAATGAACGAGGACCATCCCGATCTGCCGATCGTCGGCGGCATGTGCAGCGGAGGTCATGAGCCGGGCGGGAGCCGCCTGATCATCGACGATACGGTTCTCGATTCGGGAGCCGCATTCGTGGTGTTGCGAGGGGACTTCCGAGTCGACGCGACCGTCTCGCAGGGCTGCCGGCCGATCGGCGAACCGGCGGTGGTGACCAAGGCGGAACGGAACGCCGTGCTCGAGCTCGACGGCCGCCCCGCCCTGCGCGTGCTCCACGAACTCTTCCGATCGTTGCCGACGGGCGAACAGGAGATCTTCCGTCACGGGCTGCAGCTGTCGAAGCGGATCGACGAGCCGCGTTCGGCCGCGGAAGCCTATCTGGTGCGCAACGTCGTCGGGATCGAACCCGAACTGCGGGGAATCGTCGTCGGCGACTATTTCGAGACCGGGACTCGGGTCCGTTTCGAACTGCGGGACGAACGAGCGGCTCATGCCGATCTGGATGCCGAGCTCGGTCGGATTGCCGGACTGGGCACGCCGCCGGTCGCCGCCGTCGTCTATTCGTGCAACGGCCGCGGATCGCGACTCTTCTCGGTCCCCGATCATGACGCCGCGGCCGTCGCTCGCCGTTGGCCCGGACTGCCGCAGGTCGGCTGTCACGCCGCGGGGGAGATCGGCCCGATCGCCGGCAGGAATTTCTTCCACGGCTTCGCCGCCGCGCTGCTGACGATCGGTTCGTCGCACCGTGCTGCCGACTCGTGATCGGCTGCCGACTCGCCGCTGCCGCACGGCGCCGCGTTTCGAATCGGCTCTCAGTGCGAATCTCGACTCGTCCCCCGTGCCGACTCAGCGCAGTACCGACGGATTGACGACGCTCTCGGGAACTCGACCCGCGAGACGTTCGACGACCTGAGTCGCGGCGCGGCGCCGCAGATCGGCAAGCGACTCCGCCGACACGAAGGCGGCATGCGGCGTGACGATCACGCGCGGATCGTCATACGGAGCTCGGCTCAGGTCCGGCGGCTCCGGCGTCTGGACATCCAGCGCAGCCCCTGCCAGATGTCCCGTGGCGAGAGAGCGAGCCAGCGCGTCGTGGTCGACGACTCCGCCGCGCGCCGTGTTGATCAGACACGCCCCCGCCTTCATCCGCGCCAACCGTTCGACCGAGATCATGCCGCGCGTCTCGTCGGTCAGCGGCACATGCAGGCTGACGAAATCCGACTGAGCGAGCAGATCGTCGAGCGGCAGGAACTCGACTCCCGGTTCCGCCTGTTCGAGACGACGACGAGTCGCAAGGATCCTGAGCCCGAAGGCCCGAGCCCGATCGGCCAGGGCGCGACCGATCTTGCCGAAGCCGACGATGCCGAGCGTTCGGCCGGCGATCCGGCGCAGCGGCGGTCCTTCCTGGAGCAGATAGGTCCCCTGCTTCGTCCGTTGATGGTACCAGGCGACGTTGCGGGCCAGCGCCAGCAGCAACGCCATCG
This sequence comes from uncultured Pirellulaceae bacterium, assembly GCA_964652385.1. Lineage (GTDB taxonomy): Bacteria > Planctomycetota > Planctomycetia > Pirellulales > Pirellulaceae > UBA11682. Next base: position 2,907 of record CAZZBI010000049.1, read on the forward strand.
CATGCTCCGCCACTTCGATCACGCAGTAGTCCGGGACGTTGGTCACCGGAATTCCCCGCGACGTGCAGTACGCGACGTCGATGTTGTCGAGACCGATCCCCAACCGCGCGACGATGCGACAATCGGGCGCCGCACCGATCACCGCGGCGCTCGTCGTCGCCCAGTTGGTCATGATCGCGTCGACGCCGCTCGCCCCCTCGATCAGTTCCGCTTCGCTCCGTCCGCGCGGGAGCACGAGATCGACTCCGGCCGGCTCGAGAATGCCGCGTTCGATCTCGAGATCGGGCCAGGCATAGTCGGTCACCAGCACGCGCCGTCGTCCGTCAGCTCGTCGGGTCATGCGTCTCTCGCTCTCGCTGCGATGTGCTCGGGGCCATATCGTCGGACCGGACCGTCTCGATCAGGTCGGCCGGCCGCTCAGAACCTTCAGGAGCCCCTGGCAGAACTCGGGAAGATCGTCCGGCTTGCGGCTCGAGACATGATGCCGATCGATCACTACCGGAGCGTCCTCCCAGATCGCGCCGGCGTTCGTCAGATCGTCCTTGATGCCGGGAGAACCGGTGACCCGCACGCCCCGATAGACGCCGGCCGAAATCGGAATCCAACCCCCGTGGCAGATCGCTCCGATCGGGCGCCCGGTCCGGTCGAAGGCGCGGACCAACTCCAGCACCTTCGGATCGCGGCGCAGCTTGTCGGGCATGAAGCCCCCCGGCACCACCAGACCGTCGAACCCGGAATCGTCGACCTCCGCGATCGCGACATCCGAGCGACACGGATAGCCGTGCTTCCCGCGATAGGTCGAACCGGCCTGGGGCCCGGCCACGACGAACTCGGCCCCCGCCTCGATCATCCGGAGCTTGGGATACCAGAGTTCGAGGTCCTCGTAGATGTCGTCGACGAAACAGAGCAGGCGACGACCGAGCAGTTCACGGGATTCGGACATCAGAGGACTCGCGACGGAAGTTCGGAACGAGGGACGGACATCGCCGACACCGATCGCCGGGCGATCGAGGCGATCATGATCGCCGGTCGGCCGCTCGATGCGAAGTCGGGGTGCGATGTCCGGTCGCGGCGTGCAGCCATTCGGGCCGCCGAATGCGGCGCGGCTCGCTGCGGCGGGAGCGCTTGTCAGCTCGCATCGCTCGGTGCCAGCTCGCTCAGTCGGAAGTGGTGCTTGCCCAGTCGTCCGCCGTAGTTTCCGGCGCCGATCGCCACGAGCGGAAATCGCTCGAGCGCCTCGATCCCGACCCGCATCGCCGTCTCGATCGATGGCCGATCGACCCCGTCGATCACCACCTCGTAGGCGCAATGCGCCTCGGCATGCAGGACCGAAGCGGTCCGCCCGCGGAGCGTCGGGCAGTAGGCGTCGGCGGTCGAGGCGACGAGTCCCGGATAGCGCGAGCCGACCTTGCTTCCCGAGCGCGCGATCCCTCCCGGAAACGGCGTGATCGTTCCGACGAGCGGCGCGATCGCCTCGACGACCCCACGGGCCGCCGCCAACCCTTCGCTCCGCTGGCGCGCCTGGAAGATCAGATTGCCGCCGCCGATGCCCGGTCGGAAGCCGATCTCGTCGGCCACCCAGAACTCGCCGTCCATCACCGGCACCCGCCAGCTCCGAGTCCCGTCGATCTGTTTGCTCTTCTGGAATCCGTCGCCGAAGTACCTCAGGCGCCGCCCGAGCGGCAGACGCTTCGGCTCGTCCGGCATGCCGTCGAAGACCGAGGCGGTCGGGGCGGTCATCAGGCATTGTCCGACTCGATTCGCGACCGCCTTGCCGAGCCCGTCAGCCGAGAAGCCGAACGCGAGCACCGCCGCTCCCGGACGACCGTCCGGCGTCTGAGCCTCGCTCAATCGTCGCTCGACGCCGACTTCGGCATCACAGCCGATAACCGACGAGGCATATCCGGCGACGCTGCGGAGAGCGGCGTCCAGCCAGTAGAGATCGTCCGCGGTGACGATCAACCGCGTGCACCGCATGTCGAACGCTTCGGCGAACGTGTCGATCAGTCGAGGTTTCTTGAGAGGGGCCATCGGCGTCGGTTCCGAGCGGGAGATCGTCGCGGGGGACCGGAGCCGATCGGACTCGGCCGCCGCAAGGCGACTCAGTCTACCAGCAGCCGAATCGAGCGGACCGCGGCCCCCTCTTCACCGTTTCTTCACCGACGCTTCACGCAACCTCCGCGGAGCCCTTCGACAATGCGGCTCGATTGATGACCGCTTCCCGGATTCCCCGGTTTATCGCTTCGGAGTTCCGCATCATGCGACGCGATTGGCTGCTGGCCGGCCTGATGACTCTCTCGGTCCTGTTCACCGGCTGCGGCGGCCCCAAGCCGCTTGACGATTCGGACCTCGACTCCGATTCGACCGACCCGTCGGCGTCGGTCTCGGACCTTCAGGGGAAGGTCTCGTACGACGGCTCCAGCACCGTCTATCCGATCTCGCTGCAGATGAGCGAGGAGTTCAACGCGAAGTACCCGCAGGTCGAGGTGAGCGGTGGTCTTTCGGGAACGGGCGGAGGCTTCGAGAAGTTCATGGCCGGCACGACCGACCTGTCGAACGCCTCGCGGCCGGTCAAGAAGTCCGAGATCGAAAAGGGAGTCGAAGGGGGGATCGACTTCGTCGAGGTCCCGGTCGCCTACGACGGTCTGACGATCGTCGTCAATCCGGCGAATACCTGGGTCGACAAGCTGACGGTCGAGCAGCTGCAGCAGATCTTCCTGGCCGATTCGGCCGCGAAGACCTGGAAGGAGATCGATCCGAACTGGCCGGACGAGCAGATCCGCCTGTTCATCCCCGGGACCGACTCGGGAACCTTCGACTACTTCAAGGAGGTCGTCGCGGGCAAGGAAGGTTCGATCCGTAGTGAAGGAGTTTCGACCGACGAGAACGACAATACGCTGGTCGGCAACATCGCCGGCGAGAAGAACGCGCTCGGCTTCTTCGGAGCCGCCTATTACTTCTCGAACAAGGACAAGGTCCGCGCGGTGCCGATCGTCAATCCGTCAGGCGAAGCGGTGACGCCGAGCCCCGAGACGATCGAGAACGGATCGTACGCTCCGTTCGGCCGCCCGCTCTTCATCTACGTGAACGTCAAGAGTCTGGAGCGAACCGAGGTCCGACGATTCGTCGACTTCTACCTCGAGAACGCTCCGCGAGTCGCTGCGGAAGTCGGCTACGTCCCCCTTCCCTCCGCGATCTACGAGGCGGCTCGTCGCAATCTCGACGCCGGGCGCACCGGAACTCGTTTCCTGGATGCGTCGGGCGAGCCGCGCAAGGGGACTCTCGAGGAGATCTACGGCTCGACCGAGACCCCCTGATTCGCGACGACTTGATGCGAGACGGCTCGGCGCGCGACGATGCGCCGAGCCATCCCGCGTCGTTTCGAGCGGTCACCTGGGCACGACATGTCGGCGGGCGCGACCGACGATTCCGGCTCCCCGGGCTTCCTTCGATCCGTCCTCTTTCCTTCGACACGAGCCTCGCTTGAGCCCATCCGACGACAGCTCGAATCGCTCGGTCCCTTCGGTCGAACCGGCGCGGCGATCGACACGCGTCGCACGGTGGCTCGATCGCGTCGCCCTCACCGGCCTCGGCGGTGCCTCGTCGTTCTCGATCGCGGTGACGCTCGGAATCGTCTTCATTCTCGCTTCGGAGAGCATCCGCTTCTTCCGAATGGACGGCGTCAGTCTCTCCGAGTTCCTGTTCGGGCTCGAATGGAGTCCGACGCTGGGAGCCGAGCGGAAGTTCGGGATCTGGCCGCTGCTCAACGGCACGCTCTTCGTCGCGGCGATCGCGATGCTCGTGGCGCTGCCGATGGGCCTGCTGACCGCGGTCTATCTGAGCGAATACGCTTCGGCGACGGTCCGCAGTCTGCTCAAGCCGGCACTCGAAGTGCTCGCGGGCATTCCGACGGTGGTCTACGGTCTCTTCGCGATCACGTTCATCACCCCCGGCCTGCGCTGGCTGACCGATCCGGTTCTCGGCATCCACGGCTTCCACAGCCAGAACGTGATGGCCGCGGGACTGGCCGTCGGGATTCTCTGCCTGCCGATCGTCAGCTCGCTGTGCGAGGACGCGTTGCGGGCGGTTCCGCGAGCGCTTCGCGAAGGAGCCTACGGTCTGGGGGGCACGAAGTTCGACGTGACGGTGCGCGTCGTCGTTCCCGCCGCGTTGTCGGGCATCATCTCGGCGTTCCTGTTGGCGACGGCGCGGGCGATCGGCGAGACGATGGTGGTGGCGATGGCGGCCGGCAGCAGCGCCCAACTGACGCTCGACCCTCGCGAACCGGCTCAGACCATGACGGGCTACATCGCTCAGATGGCCAAGGGGGACGTCGCTCGTCAGAGCGCCGAATACCTGACGCTGTACGCGGTCGGCGCGACGCTCTTCCTGCTGACGCTCGTCCTGACCCTGCTCGGTCAGTGGATCCGTCTCCGATTTCGGGAGGCGTACGAATGAGTCGCGAGACACCGATCGAGACGGTCCGATTCGAGCCGATCCCTGCGTCGCGACGTCGGGCGATCGAGCGTTCGTTCCGGATCCTCTGCACGACGGTCAGCCTGCTTTCGGTCGTGCTGCTGGTGACGCTGATCGGCGCGATCCTCTGGCAGGGTCTGCCCCGGCTCTCCTGGAACTTCATCACCGGCATGTCCAGTCGCGATCCGGAAAAGGCCGGCATCCTCGGCGCACTGATCGGGTCGGCACTGGTCTGCGTCACCTGTGCGGCCGCGACGCTGCCGATCGGAGTCGCGACGGCGATCTTTCTCGAGGAGTACCGCCCGCAGCACCGCTGGCTCAACATGCTCCACCGGCAGCTCGAACTGCTGATCTCGAATCTCGCCGGCGTCCCGTCGGTCGTCTACGGCCTGCTCGGCCTTTCCGCATTCGTGCATCTGTTCGGACTGTTCGGCACGATCCAGGAGCCGTTCTTCGAGATCGGCGTGCGGCGCTACCATCAGTACGAGTCGGAAGCCGACGATCGGATGATCCTGATCCCGTCCGAACGCGACGACGCGCCGACCGCTGTGGTCGAAGGCATGACGGTCTACACGTCGGACCTGCGCAGCTTCTCGCTGCGGACGATCGATCGAGACGCTCCGCGCGTCGAAGACCCGAAGCTGGCCCGGCGGACGATTCGCCTGGGTACGGTCGGCAGTCCGACTCGACGCACCGCCTGGTACTACCTTCGCCTGCCGTTCGGCTACACGGTGTTGGCCGGAGCGCTGACGCTGATGCTCGTCGTCCTGCCGGTCGTGATCATCGCCAGTCAGGAGGCGGTTCGAGCGGTCCCCGGTTCGCTGCGCGCCGCGGCGCTCGGCTTGGGCTGCACCCGCTGGCAGGTGGTCCGCAGCGTGACGCTCCCCTCGGCGACCCCCGGAATCATGACGGGAGCGATCCTGGCGATGAGTCGCGCGATCGGCGAAGCGGCTCCGATTCTCCTGGTCAGCGGCGTGCTCTATCTGTCGTCGGTCCCCAAGGGCCTGATGAGCGAATACACGGTGATGCCGCTGCAGATCTTCCAGTGGGCCGACGACCACGAACGCGAGTTCGCCGATCTGGCGGCGAGCGGCATCATCGTGCTGCTCGTCCTGCTGACCCTGATGAACCTGTCCGCCGTGCTCGTGCGCCAGCGCGCCCAACGACGACTTCACTGATCCGCCAATGCTCCCGACGGAATGGGCTTCCATGCGAACCGCATTCACGCCCCGGACGAGGCCTTCCATGAGTTCCGCAACCGCCGCTTCCTCGGATGACCATCCCGAGTTGCCGGGGCGCCGACCGGCGCCGGTCGCCGAGACGTCGTCGCGAGACGAGTCGCCGACCGCGGTCGCCATCCGGATCGCCGATCTCGACTCGTGGTACGGCAACTTCCATGCGCTGCACGGTATCACGCTGGACATTCCGGAGCGGCGAGTCACGTCGCTGATCGGCCCGAGCGGATGCGGCAAGAGCACGCTGCTCCGCTGGATCAATCGGATGAACGATACCGTTCCCGAGGCGCGAGCGACCGGAACGCTGCAGATGGGCGAGCTCGACATCCTGGCCCGTGCCACCGATGTCGTCGATCTCCGCCGCCGTATCGGCATCGTCTTCCAGAAGCCGAATCCGTTCCCCAAGTCGATCTACGACAACGTCGCCTTCGGACCGCGGCTCCACTTCCGCATGACGCGCAGCCAGCTGGACGAACGAGTCGAGTGGGCGCTGCGCAAGGCGGCGGTCTGGGACGAGGTGAAGGATCGTCTGCGCGGACCGGCACTCGGTCTCAGCGGCGGCCAGCAGCAGCGACTGTGCATCGCCCGGGCGATCGCGGTCGGGCCCGAAATCCTGCTGATGGACGAACCGTGCTCCGCACTCGATCCCCAGTCGACGCTGTCGATCGAGGATCTGATCTTCGAGCTGCGGGAGCAATACGCGATCGTGATCGTCACGCACAACATGCAGCAGGCGGCTCGCTGCAGCGACCAGACCGCCTTCTTCTACGAAGGGCGGCTGATCGAGGCGGGTCCGACCAACCAGGTCTTCACCCGCCCTCGTCAGAAGCGGACCGAGGACTACGTCACCGGAAAGTTCGGGTGAAGCCATGTCGAAACATCTGCAACGGGACATCGAGCGGATCCGCCGGGACCTTCTCTCGCAGTTCGGACTGGTCGAAAAGGTCGTCGACGACGCCGTCCGCTCGCTCGTCGACCGGCGCGCCGACCTGATCGACTCGGTCCTCGGCTCCGACACCGCCGTCGACGAGCGCGAAGTGCACATCGAAGAGGCGTGCCTCAAGACGCTGGCGCTGCATCAGCCGGTCGCGATCGACCTCCGCTGGATCGCGACGGTCGTGAAGATCAACTCCGACCTCGAACGGATCGCCGACCTCGCCTGCAACATCGCCGAGCGAGCGCTCAGTCTCAACCGCCACGACGACTTTCCGATCCCCGATCAGGTCCCGGCGATGGTCCGATTGGCGATGAGCATGATGAAGCAGGCGCTCGACGCCTTCGTCGAACTCAACGCCGTCCAGGCTCGCGAGGTCATCCGCCTCGATACGCATGTCGATCGCCTCAACCGCGAAGCGATCGAGGAACTGACCGAACTGATGAAGCGCGACCCCGAACTGGTCGAGCCGGCACTGCATTGCTTCTCGGCGGCTCGGCACATCGAGCGGATCGCCGATCTCGCCGAGAACATCGCCGAAGACGTCATCTACATCGTCGAAGGGGAGATCGTCCGTCACAAGCATGACGACGCCTCCGACGGCCTCCCCGCCAACCGCTGACGGAACCACCGATGAGTCGCCCGAAACTTCTGGTGATCGAGGATGATCGAGCCCTCTCGGAAGTCCTGCGATACAACTTCTCGCACGGCGGGTTCGAGGTCTTTCAGGCCTTCGACGGACAGGACGGTCTGAACCAGGCCCGGCTGAGACTTCCCGAAGTCATCCTGCTCGACGTGATGGTCCCGGTGCTCGACGGCATCGACGTCTGTCGCAAGCTCAGGCAGTCCGACGAGACGCGCAACCTGCTGATCGTGATGGTCACGGCCAAGGGAGAGGAGACCGATCAGCTCGTCGGCTTCTCGGTCGGCGCCGACGATTACGTCGTCAAGCCGTTCAGCGTCAAGGTGCTCGTCGAACGGATCAAGGCGCTCGTGCGGCGCCGAGCCGCGGCGGCGACGCTCGATGATGACGTCGTCTCGCTGCACGGAATCACCGTCGATCGGATCAAGCACCGCGTCCTGGTCGACGGCAAGGGAGTCGACCTGACGCCGAGCGAGTTCCGACTGCTCGAAACGCTGCTGCGCCAGCCGGGGCGAGCCTTTGACCGCAGCGAACTGATCGACTCGGCTCTCGGCGAGGACACGCTCGTGCTCGAACGGACGATCGACGTTCACGTTCGAGGACTGCGAAAGAAGCTCGGGGACCGGGCCGACGTGATCGAGACGGTTCGCGGTGTCGGTTATCGCTTCAAGGACTCCTGAGCGGCGGTCGCCGCGCGCGTCTGCCCTCATTCGATCGGCTCGCTTCGAGAGCGTTCCCTGTCGCGCCGCATCGAACTAGAATCGAGGGGAAGCGCGGCGAAGGATCGTCGCTCGCGTCGTTACCGATCGGACGTCCTCTTTCGGGCCCTTTACCGATGCCTGCCCCAGCGACCTTCGCCCTCCTGCTTGCCCAGGACCAGACGCTGATCGGCCAGAACTACGCGATGGCCTATGTCCTGCTGTCGCTCTTCCTGCTGCTCGGCACGCTCGGCCTTTGCGTCCCCCGGTTCCGTAAGAAGCAGGTCTCGAACGACTGAGCGGGCGTCGAGCCCACCTTGCCGGGAATTAACCGTCGGGTCTCCCGATCGGTCGTTCGTCAGCGTTCGGTTCGCCGTGACGCTTCTCGGACCAGACGTTCGTACAACGCGGCATGAGCGTCGATCATCCTGACGACGGAAAAGTCGTCGCGGGTTCGCCGTGCCGCGGCGGCTCCCAGTCGAGCCGCCAAGGTGGGATCGTCCAGCAGCCGACGAGCCGCTCGGGCCAATGCCGCGGTGTCTCCGACCGGGAAGAGCAGTCCGGTCCGGCCGTCGATCACCAGATCGCGATTGCCGGGAATGTCCGAGACGACCGCCGGCACGCCGGCCGCCGCCGCTTCCATCAGCGCGTTGCTCTGACCTTCGTAACCGCTGCCGAGCCAGAACTGGTCGGCTCCGGCCACCAGCCTCGCCGCATCGGAACGATGGCCGAGAAAGTGGACGCGGTCGGCGATCCGGACCTGTTCGGCGAAACGGGTCAGCCGCCAGCGTTCCGGTCCGTCGCCGATCACCAGCAGATGAGCCTCGTCGCGGACGCAGCGCAGCAGTTCGGTCCCCCAGATCAGATCCTTGTGGCGCTTCTGAGGCCAGAGTCGGCCGACCGTGACGATCAGTGATGCTCGACTGGCGGCGGAGTCGTCGAGACCGATCGCCGCCGCCAGTTCGCGCCGTGCCGCGACGCGATCGACCTCCTTCGGCTCGATCCCGTTGGGGATGACATGAAATCGATCGGCCGGAACTCCCTTGGACGCATAGAAGTCGCGCACGCCCGCGCTGTTGGTGACGATGCCGGTCGTGCGCTTTGCCAAGTAGCGATCGATCGCCAGTTCCCACGACCGCTTCCAAGGATCGACGCAGCGTTCCCCGCCCAGGATCACCGGCACGCGTCGGCGGAGCGCGGCCCATCGGCCGTAGGCGTTCGCGGCGAAGATCCAGGTATGAACGACGTCGGGCCGGAATGCGTCCAACTCGGCGACGATCCGTCCGATCACCGTCGGATCGAGCTTGCCGCGCTTTCGGAACTCGACGATCCGAACGCCGGCATCACGGAGTTGTCGTTCGCGCGGACCGGTCCGAGTCAGAACGCCGACCGTCACGTCGAAACGCTCGCGCGGCAGGCCGACCGCCAGGAGCGCGAGCTGCTTCTCGGCTCCCCCTTCGTCCAATGTCGGCACCAGCAGCAGCACGCGGATCTTGGTCATCTCGCCTCTCGTGAACTCAGGACCTGCTCGAACAGATCGAGGTGAGCCGAGGCCATCGCGCCGATCGAGTGTTCGTCGGCGGCCGTCCGCCGCGCGGCTCGCCCCATCCGCTGTCGTCCCTCCGGATCGTCGAGCAGAGCCAGGATCGCCGCGGCGATCGCTCCCGGATCTCGGACCGGCACCAGCTTCCCCTGGACGCCGTCTCGGACGACACGGCAGTTCCCCGGAATCTCGGTCGCGACCACCGGCAGTTCGGCCGCCATCGCTTCGAGCAGCGCCAACGAAAGCCCTTCGTGATGCGCCGGCAGGACGAACAGGTCGGCCGCCGACAGCACGTCGCCGACATCGTCGAACGTTCCCGGCAGGAGCACGTTGTCCTGCAGTTCGCGTTCGCGGATCATCAGACGCAGTTCGCGCTCGAACTCCCCTTCGCCGACCAGCCAGAGCCGAGCTTCGGGACGTCGCCGCAGGACGGCCGGCCAGGCGTCGACCAATTCGGCAAGTCCCTTGCCGGGGTGCAGCCGACCGGTGTAGACCGCCAACGGTTCGTGGTCGGCGGCCACCAGCGCCGGATGCAGCTCCGACAGCGCGGCCCGAGCCCGACGTCGATCTTCCGGGCGTCGCTCCGGCGGTACCGGGACTCCGTTCTCGATCGTTCTCAGTCGCAGCGGATCGTAACCGGCGGCGATCATCTCGTCGGCGACCGCCGGACTCGGCGCGACATGCGCCTCGGCCCGCGTCGTCGTACGACGGATCCTGCGGCCGAAACGCCCCTCTTCGTGCCAATGGCAATCGCCGGTCGCTCCCCCACCCTCGGCGCGAATCACCACCGGCAGATGATGACGATGGCGCGACGCGACGGCGGCGTAGGCGTCATGCTTGAGCATCGAAACGAAGACCAGATCGACGTCGTCGCTCATCTCGACCAGGCGTCGGGTCAGGGCGCGCAAGTAGACGAACGTTCCCCAACCTCGACCGCGCGGCTGAGCCAGTCGGACGACCGGAATGTCGCGATGGCGGAACTCGGCCGGCCAACTCGGCTCCCAACGCGCCGTCAGGAGCGTGATCCGATGCCCCCGATCGCGGAACTCCGACGCGAGATTCGCCATCGCCATCTCGGCTCCGCCGACCAGCGGCCAGAACCTTCGAGTGACCATCGCGATTCGCATCCCCGCTCCCTTCGTCGCTGCACCCCACAGACGCCGGAGCGCCGCGAGCCGAACCCGACGAGCCTCATTCGGCCCCGCTCTCGGCATCGTCGATCCCCGCTGCCTCGGCGTCCAGGTCGGACGGCTCCAGGACGGCGACATACGGCAGATTCCGGTAGCGATCCCGGTGGTCGAGACCGTAACCGACGACGAACTCGTCGGGAATCTCGAAGACACGGAAGTCGGGGGACCGCGTCACC
>CAZZBI010000049.1:13811-22016 GCA_964652385.1 uncultured Pirellulaceae bacterium
CCCGACTCCTCCCTCGCTTGAGCAGCAGGACGGCCGAACGGACCGAGCGGGCACCACGAGACGAGACGACTTCGGTCAGACGATCGATCGTCCGACCGGTATCGAAGATGTCGTCGACGAGCAGCACCTCCTGATCGACGACGTCAGGCATCGCATCGAGCGACAGCCGCAGCTCCCCCGGCTCGGTCGTCCCGCGGTAGCTCGACGCCTGGATCACGCCGACGCGCAGCGGCATCTCGAGCTTGCGGACCAGATCGGCCAGCAGCATCAGGCTGCCGGTCATCACGCCGAGCACGGTCAACGACCCTCCGGCATACCGCTCGTTCAGCTCGGCGGCCAATCGCGCGACGCCGCGTTCGATCTCCGCGGCTTCGATCAATGTCCTCAACGACGGCTCCTCCCACGATCGGTCATCCGTTCCGCCCGCTCCCGGGAGAGGATCCGCTCGGGCAACGCGGACGGCGCGATTCTAGGAGGCGGCTCGGCGCGGGAAAAGGCGGCGCGAGTGCCGCGGCGACGAACCTTGACCGGTGCGCTCCGCACGGTCAAGAAACGACCCGACCCGGCACCGTTTCGAGTGCCGGGTCGGGCAGGCTTGTCTTCGAGAACTCCGACCGAGGTCGGCGTTCGCGATCAGCGGCTGGCGATCACGCGAGCCGGAGCCGAGAAGGCAGCCGGATCGACGACCGGGGCCGGAGGAGCCGGAGCGTCCGCCGGAGCGGCTTCCGAGCTGGTCGAGCCGCAGCCGCAAGGAGCGGCTTCGCAGCCCATGTCGCAGCAGCTGCTGCCACGGATCAGCTTGCGAGCGAAGATCCGGTCGAGCAGACCCTTGCGACCGCAGCACGAGGTGGTCTCGCAACCGCAGCTCGGGTCAGCTCCGCACGACGGATCGACGGTGTTGCAACCGCACGACGGATCGGCATCGCAGCACGGATCGCACGCCGGCTTGCAGCGATTGATCTGGATCAGCTTGATCTTCGGCAGGTTGATCTGGATCAGAGGCTTGCGACCGCACGAGGTCGCACACGGATCGCAGGCATCAGCACCGCACGAAGGATCGACCGCGTTGCAGCCGCACGACGGATCAACCGCGTTGCATCCGCACGAGGGGTCCGCATCGCAGCACGACGCGGCGGTCTCGCAGCACGAGACTTCGCTGCCGCAGCCCGAGCCGCCGAGCATCCGGTCGAGCAGGTCGAAACCGAAGCTCTGCGAACAGAGGGCCACGCTCGCCACGAGCGAGGCAAGAGCAATGTTCAACTTCATCGAGACACGTCTCCTTGTCTGAGAACCGTCCGACCGTTGGACTTCCACGTTCGCTCCGTCGCCCGATCCTGCCGCCCGATAGGGTCGGACGCGAGGCAAACGATCCCTTTCGGCAGATGGCTCCGCCGAACGGATTGCGGGAGAGAAGTTGGGTCGCAGTCGTCGATTCCTGGGTCTTTCCTCCGGTGCTGGTCGAGCCAATCCTTGACCCGCAGTGTCCGAACCGAGCACCGGACGATGATCTCCGCTTGGCTTGTCGACGGGGGCTTTCCCGTTGCCAGCACAGGTATCGGAACCCCGGGAAAGAAGCCTTGAGTGTGCCTAACTTTTTTTCTTTCACGGACTTACGTTGACGGAAAGCAAACCTTTGCCGGTCACACAGACCGGTGAAGCACGGCAAGATCTGACGCGCAGCGACGAGAGACGACCTCACCTTCCCGACCGTCGACCTCCGACAGTCAGGGCGGCGAGCCTCCCCCGCACCTCGGGCGCTTCGGTCGGCCTCGCACGCGACTCGGCAAGCGAGAGCAAACGGCCGGGCCGCAGGGGCGAGAGCAAGGCAGGCGAAGTGCGGCGCTGACGTTCGGCTCGACGCCGTGACGTTCGAACCAGAAACATCGCCGCGAGAATGCGGTTTTCGAACCCGAACGACACGAGCCCCAGACGGCCGCTAGCAGTGACGGCCAAGCGAGCAGGCTGCAGCGCGAGCCGAAGCCGAAGCGCACCGCCGGCCGCTAATCGTCCACCAACTGCTCGTCGGTCGGATCGAATGCCGGCACGACGATGTTCAGCAGCTCGCAGCCTCCGTCGATCGCGTGAACCGTCCCGGGAGGAATGACGATCGCCATCCCGGGGCGCAACGCGACTCGATCGTCATCCAGGCGGATCGTCGCGTCGGGGTCGCACGCGAGAATGTAGTACGTCTCGGTCAGGCGCCGGTGGAAATGAGGCTGCGCCCGCCCCTCGACCCGCGTCACATGCAGCGATCCCGGAAAGGCCGGCTCGTCGCCGAGAGCCCGGCGAGCGGTGCCGCAGGGGCACGGCACCGGCACGATCCCCGAAAAATCGACGACGCGATAGGTGCGACGCTCGGCAGACCGCTCCGCTCCCTGTGGTTCGGCTGACACGTCCGTTCCTTTCGCTGCCGCAGACTCGCCCCCCCACGAGACCGGAGGACCGCCGAACCGGGTAACTTGCCCGAGCCGGAACAGCGGATTATTGTGACTTCGGACCCGTGTTCCGACCATCCCCGGGAGTCTTCCGAGTGATGCCTCTTGCCCGCCTCGACTCGCGATTTACCCTCGGCCCCCTCCCCCGCGTCGCCGCATTCGGACTCTTCGGTCTGCTGCTGCTGAGCGGCGTCGGTTGCGTCCCTCGGCAAGGGGCACTTTCCGCGACCCGTTCGACCTATCCGACCAGCGATGACGCCTCGACCTCCGCCGACGTCGATTCGGTCGCCGCCGATGAATTGGCGTTGCTGGCCGAACGACTCGGGATCGGCGGCGCCGAGCGAAGCCGAGTCGCGAAGCCCCGGATCCCGCGTCTCCGTCCGGGAGAACGCGATCCGTTCGTGAACGTGCCGGGACGTTCGCGCGGAGGATCAGCGGGGCGAGGAACGTTCGGAGGGAACTCGACCTTCGGCGGGAACGGCACATTCGGCTGGGGCGGGAACGGGACCTTCGGCCGCGGTGGGAACGGGACCTTCGCTGCGGGGGGCAACGGGACTTTCGGGCGCGGCGGACGCGGGACGTTCCCGGCTGCCGGAGGCAACACGACCTTCGGCGGCGGACGCTTCGTCCCGATCCGCGGCTCGGCCGGGCGCTCGCTGCCGCTCGACGGCGCCGGCAGCACGTTCGGAGCCGGAGAGGGGAACGGCACCTTTCCTCGCTGAGTCGGGACGGACTTCGCCGGGGCACGACCGGCAAGGGCCGGATCATGAAGCGATCGATTCGTTCGAGAGGTTCGGCGATGGCAGGCGAACGAGCGGTCCTCGATGTCGGCAATTGCGGCTACGACCACGGGCGTCTGAGCCACTGGCTCGAAACGCTCGGTTCGGTGTGCGTCGTTCGCGCCCACTCGGCCCAAGACGCCATGGCGGCGATCGAACGTCAACCGTTCGATCTGGTGATCGCCAATCGGATTCTCGAAGGGGACGGCAGCCGCGGCCTCGACCTGCTCCCCTCGGTCCGCTCGGCTCGTCCGGAAGCCCGATTCCTGCTCCTGACCGATCTGGCAGACAAGCAGGCGGAAGCGTTGGCGGCAGGAGTCGACGGCTCGTTCGGCAAGAGTCGGATCGGCGATCCGGAAGCGACGGCGCGACTCCAGCGACTGCTGCTCGGCGAGTCCTGAGGCATCGCGGCGCACCGACGGCGTTTCGCCGAGCGATCCCCGCCGTGCCCTTGCTCGGCGTTCTCTCTCGGCGTCTTCTGCTCCTGCTTCGTTCTCCCCCCGGCGTTCGGCTCGCAGCGCCCCGGTCCGTCGAGTCGGCCCGGCGGGCCGTTGCTTCGAGGCGCCGTTCATGGTGAATTGAACGGGTCGGAGCGGTCGAGAACGGCGAGGAGCGAGCCGAGACGGGCGCCGAACGACACGGAACGGAATCGCGACGAGCCCGCCTCCTTGCTGCGGAACATCATGACCACGGAAGAAGTCTGGACGGTCAAGCGTCTTCTCGAATGGACGACCGACTACTTGGCTCGCAGCGGAGCCGACTCGCCGCGTCTGGATGCCGAGATCCTGCTCGGCAAGGCGCTCGGTTGGCCTCGCATTCAACTCTACGCGCGCTACGATGCGGTACCGAGCGACGACGAGCGCTCGTGCTTTCGCGAGTCGATCAAGCGGCGCGCCAAGGGAACTCCGGTCGCCTATCTGACCGGCGAGCGGGAGTTCTTCTCGTTGCCGTTCGACGTCTCGCCGGCCGTCCTGATTCCGCGTCCCGAGACCGAGTTCGTCGTCGTCGGCGTGCTCGATGCGCTGAAGAAGCTCGACGGCGGAGCGCCGACGCTGCTGGACATCGGCACCGGGAGCGGCGCGATCGCGGTCGCCGTCGCCAAGCACGACGCGCGCGTCCGCGTCACGGCGATCGATCGTTCGGCCGCCGCGCTCGACGTCGCTCGGCGCAACGCGGCGCGTCACGGCCTCGCCGAGCGGATCGACTTTCGCTGCGGCGATCTCTTTCGGCCGTGCGCCGACGAGCGGTTCGACATCATCGCCTCGAACCCGCCCTACATCGGCGAACGGGAGAAGGAGTCGCTGTCGACCGACGTGCGGGACCACGAGCCGCACGAGGCGCTGTTCAGCGGCGAGGACGGCACCGACCTGACGCGGCGCCTGATCGCCTTAGCGCCGGAGCATCTGCTTCCGGGCGGCCTGCTGATCTTCGAGACGAGTCCGCTGATCGCGGAGCGACTGGTCGAGGCCTTGCGCGCCGACGGTCGATACGAGGGGATCTCGATCCGCAAGGATCTCGCCGGACTGCCGCGAGTCGTCTCGGCGCGAGTCGTCTCGAAATGACGGGCGTCAGTCGCCGGACGACGGCGGCGCCGCGATCGATCAGGCCTTGCCCGGCGTTCCTGGCGACGCGGTCTCGACCGATGACTCGGCCGACTCGATCTCGACCGACCGAGCGGGCATGTCGTAGTTCTTCGCTTCCGCGTTCGTCGCCTTGCCGTCCTGCACGATGACGGTCTGGTCGAGACCGGAGCGTTTCGACTTGCGCACCGCTCGCAGCAGCCGCTCGATCACGTGTTCGCAGGTGTCGGACTTCTGAAGTCCGGTAACGGCAGCGGTGCAGCGGATCTCGACCGGCCGATTCCGCATGCGGAACGTGGTCTGGCTGAGCGATTGTCGAATCCGCTCCGATGCGAACGCTCCATCCTTCGCGCTGGTGTCGCCCAGGAACATCAGGAACTGCTGTCCCGAGATGCGATAGAAGCGATCGAAGCCGCGATTGTTCCGGATCCCGGCGAACAGGACCTTCGACACTTCCTGCAACAGACGATCCCCCAGCTCCAGGCCGCACTCGCGATTGAAGCGGTCGGTCTCGTCGAGATCCATCAGCACGAAGCTCAGCAGACGGGTCCGAGTCGGATCGTCGGCAAGCCAGGCGGCAAAGGTCGACTCGAGCGGCAAGCGTCCTTCGATCCGCCCGTCCCCCGGCGGCGCTTCGCCGAACTTCGACGGCTCGATCCGCCCCGCTGCGACGATCGCCGCGACGGCGATCTCGTCCATCTCGTCACGAAGCGTGTGGAGTCGTCGAGCGAGATCGTGATGAACGCGGAGCGCCGCCTGATTGCGCCCTTCCTCGGCCTCCGCTGCCCGTTCGTAACGCTCGACGAGCTCATCCCACTCCTGCAACGCTCCCTGCACCAGACTCTCGAGTCGCACCGCCAGCGGCGTGAGGGGTCCGAACTGATATCCCGCCTCGTCGAACAGGTCGAGCATCAACTGGGAGCGCCGTCGCTGCTCCGCGACGATCCCCTTGATCTCGTTGCCGAGCTTCGCGAACGGCCCGTCCCCCTGATCGTCCGACAAGCGTGCGACGACATCGGCCAGTCGCGAGAGCGAGTCGAGCCCGGCGCGCGCCGTCGCATGCAGCAAGCGAGCGGACGGTTCGATCGCGTCGAAGTAGTCGCGACTGCCGATCAGTTCGGCCCAATCGGCCGGAACGCGGAACGGCTCGGGCGGAGGAGGCGGAGCGGGAGCGGCCTCGGAGGGGGCCGGAGTCGATTCGGATCTCTTGGCCGTTGCCGCGACCGGCTTGTCGACGCTCAGCCGCCGTGCCGATCGACGAGCCGGCCCGCGCCGTCGATCGGACTGCGCCTCGCGCCGGCCGACCATGACGGCGAACGCGGCGCCGAGGCCGAGGTTGAGGATCGCCACGAAGAGGACGTAGAACATGACTGGCCCGTTCGGCGCAACGACGTCCGAGGTCGACCGCGACCTGCGTGCCGAAGTCTAAGTCATGCTCGGCGGCCCCTGGGAAAGCGATCGACCGCGGTCAAGAAACGCCGTTCAATCGCCAGAGGACGACCGCCCTGAAGACGACATCGCCGTCGACGGTGGTGAGCCGAACGAGTCCGATCGGAGGGAGCATGCCGATCGATCGGAAAGCGGGACGCCTGTGAAGAAGCCCGGGGGGAAGACTCGCTCTCTTCGGCCCCCGGATCGCGACGGGGAGCGCAGCTGACCGCGCATCCCCGACATGCCGCCGAATCGGCGACGTGATTCAGCGCCGAGCCGCGATGGCTCGCTGAACCGCCTGTCCCATGTCGGCCGGGCTGTCGGCGACTTCGATCGAAGCGCCGCGAAGGGCGGCGATCTTCTCGGAGGCGGTCCCCTTACCCCCCGAGATGATGGCGCCGGCATGTCCCATGCGCTTGCCCGGAGGGGCGGTGGTTCCGGCGATGAAGGCCGCCACCGGCTTGGTGACGTACTGGCCGACGAAGGCCGCCGCTTCTTCCTCGGCGGTCCCGCCGATCTCTCCGATCATCAGGATCGCTTCGGTCTCGTCGTCATCCTGGAACCACTTCAGCACGTCGATGAACGAAGTGCCGACGATCGGATCGCCACCGAGGCCGACACAGGTGGTCTGGCCGAGGCCGAGCGACGAGGTCTGCCATACCGCCTCGTAGGTCAGCGTTCCGCTTCGGCTCATGATGCCGACCTTGCCGCGGCGATGAATGTAGCCCGGCATGATGCCGATCTTGCACTCGTCAGCGGTGATCACGCCCGGGCAGTTCGGTCCGACGAGGACGGCGTTCGATGCGCGGACCCGCTCGTAGACGCGGACCATGTCGATCACCGGCACCCCTTCGGTGATCGCGACGATCACTCGGATACCGGCATCGAGCGCCTCGAGAATCGCATCGGCGGTGAACGGAGGGGGAACGAAGATCATCGACGCATCGGCGCCGGTCGCATCGACCGCTTCCGACACCGTGTCGAAGACCGGGAGCCCTTCGGCGGTCTGGCCCCCCTTGCCCGGCGTCACGCCGGCCACCATCTTGGTCCCGTACGCCAGACAGCCTCGCGTGTGGAACGCTCCCGCCTTGCCGGTGATCCCCTGGCAGATCACCTTCGTGTTCCGATCGATCAGGATGCTCATGTCGGTCGTCCGCGTTGGTTTGGATTCGGGCGGCAGTCCCGGTCGGGACCGCGGAGCGATGCGGTCGGGAACGAGAGGGATCAGGCGCCGGCGGCGGCGACCACCTTGCGAGCCGCATCGGTCAGGTCGGTCGCGGTGACGATGTTCACGCCGCTCTCGGCCAGGATCCGACGCCCTTCTTCGACTTCGGTCCCTTCCAGCCGGACGACGAGCGGCACGGTGAAGCCGACGGTCCGGTACGCCTCGAGCAGCGCCTTGGCGATCGTCGTGCACTGCATGATGCCGCCGAAGATGTTGACCAGCACCGCCTTGACGTGCGGGTCGGCCAGCAGGATCCGGAACGCTTCGGTCACCTGTTCGGCGTTGGCTCCGCCGCCGACATCCAGGAAGTTCGCCGGCTCGCCGCCGTGCAGCTTGATGATGTCCATCGTGCTCATCGCCAGTCCGGCACCATTGACCAGACAGGCGATGTTCCCGTCGAGCTTGACGTAGCTGAGCCCCGCCTTGCCCGCCCGCACCTCGTACTCGTCCTCCTCGGACAGGTCGCGATAGCCGACGATTTCGGGATGGCGATAGAGAGCGTTGTCGTCGAAGGTCACCTTCGCGTCGAGCGCCAGCAGCTCGCCCGACTCGGTCACCACCAGCGGATTGATCTCGACCAGGCTGCAGTCGTACTTGACGTAGACGCGAGCCAGATTCTTGAGGAAGTTCTCGGCGCTCCGGACCGTCGCTCCTTCGAGACCGAGTCGGCGGCAGAGCTTCCGGACCTGGTAGCTCTCGAGACCGTAGGCGGGATCGAAGTGCTCCTTGATGATCTTCTCGGGACTCTCTTCGGC
>CAZZBI010000050.1:0-11582 GCA_964652385.1 uncultured Pirellulaceae bacterium
CGCCGAACTTCTGCACGATCAGCTTGGAACGCTGCGAAACGGAACCGGCGGAGATCGATGGGGAATCGGAAGGGGCCGACATGGGAAGGCTCGAAAGGGGGTTGGCGCGAGACGGTTTCTTCGGACGACCGTCACCGGTCGGATCGCGCGTGGTTGAAGGGGCTCACGAACTTCGAGGGGGGAGGTTCACGATGCGGCAGGCCGTTCGCAGGTCCGAGGATCGATCCGGAAAACGGCCGGCGAATCGACGGCCGCAGCGGACAGGGGCGGACTAGCGGAGGCTCGCCTCGAATCGGAGGGACCGCGCCGGGAGCCACAAGCTCCGCGGTTCGGCTTTTCGCGATGACGCTCGACCGATACGAAATGAGCTTCGCGGCGAGCGGCAGGTTCGTCCGGTTGGCCGGGACCGACACTCACTCGACCGGGACCGGCCGATCGAGTACCCGTCCCATCAGCTTCCAGCCGTCGTCGTAGGCCGATTCGGATCGGGCAGCCTGTCGTTCGTCGTAGGCGGTCGCCTCGTCGGCCGAAATCCCGGGACCGGCGAGTGCGAACGGAACGGCGCCGTGGCTGTGGGTCTTCAGGCGGATCGGCGTCGGATGATCGGGGGTGATCAGGATCCGGATATCCCCGCGCTGCTCGGCCAGTTCGCGGAGCGGGGCGACGATGTCAGCATCGATCCGTTCGAGCGCTTCGATCTTCGCGTCGACGCGCCCCTCGTGAGACGCCTCGTCGGTCGCCTCGACGTGCACGCAGACCAGATCGATCTCGTCTCGTCCGAGCGCCGCGACCGCCGCTCTCCCCTTGGCCGCATAATCGGTGTCGAGATAACCGGTCGCTCCCGGAACCTCGATCCGCTCCCAGCCGACGAGTGCGGCGAGCCCGCGGAGCAGATCGACGGCGGTGATCATCGCGCCGCGGACTCCGTACCGCTGGGCGAACGACGGCAGAGCGGGGGTGCGGCCGAGTCCCCAGAGCCAGACGTGGGTCGCGGGGAGTTTCCCCGCGGCTCGCCGCGCCACGTTCACCGGGTGATCGGCGAACCAATCCCCCGAGCGTTCCATGATCTCGAGAAGCAGGTCGCTTCCCGGTCCGCGCGGATAGTCGTCGAGAATGGAGCGATCGGTCAGATCGTGCGGCGGCGTGTATCGCGTCTCCATCGTGAACGGTGCGCGACGCCCCGTACCTCGCCAGAGCGCCAGGTTCCGGTAGCTGACGCCGGGAACGAACTCCCACGGTTCGCCCGCCGTCCGTTCCGCTGCGGTGGTCAACAGGGCCCGAGCCTCGTCGGTCGAGATGTGTCCCGCGGTGAACGACCGCATCGTCCCGTCCTCGACCGTCACCAGATTGCAGCGGACCGCCCAGTCGTCGGCGCCGAGCGAAATCCCCAGCGCCGCTGCTTCGAGCGGAGCGCGTCCCGAGAAGTACCGCGTCGGGTCGTAGCCGAGCAGACTCATGTTGGCGACGTCCGAGCCGGCCGGCAGATGAGCCGGCACGTGCGAGGCGCGACCGACGATGCCGGCGCGAGCGATCGCGTCCATCGAGGGAATCCGTGCCGCCTCGAGCGGCGTCCGACCGCCGAGCGCGTCGAGCGGTTCGTCGGCGCAGCCGTCGGGAATCACGATCACGGTCTTCATGACGTCAGTCCAGGACGCGCATCCGGACGCAGTTCGACCGGACGCTCGGGAGTCGTTGGATTTCGCGGAGCGCCGCCGAGGTCGCTCCTTCATAGGCCTTGTGAGTCATCACGATCAGCGGAACGACCGTGGGGCCGCTCCCGTCGTTGTCGCTGGGGTCGGGAGCGTGCTGGATGACCGAAGCGATCGAGATCTCGTGTCGCCCCAGGATGCCGGTCACCTGCGACAGGACACCGGGAGAATCGTGCACGTGCAGTCGCAGGTAGAAGCGACTCTCAGTACGACTCGGGTCGGCCATGCCGACCCGCGCCTCCTGATCGCTCCAGAGCTGCAGCGTCTTGAAGGTGATCCGCGTTCGACCGACCGCCGTGTCGATCATGTCGGCGACGACCGCCGAAGCGGTCGGCATCTGACCGGCTCCGGGACCGTGAAAGAAGACTCGCCCCACCGCATCGCCGACGACGCTGATCGCGTTGTTCGCGCCGCGGACTTCGGCCAAGGGCGTGAACATCCGAACGAGCGTCGGCGAGACGTGAAGTTCGAGACCGCCGTCGGTCAGTCGCGCCACGGCGATCAGCTTGATCCGATAGCCGAGCTGATTGGCGTAACGCAGATCGGCCGATTCGAGACCGTCGATCCCCGTCCGCGGAATCTCGCTCCAGTGAACGCGGGCTCCGAAAGCCAAGTGAGCGAGAATCGCGAGCTTCTGCGCGGCGTCGCTGCCGTCGACATCGAGCGTCGGATCGGCTTCGGCATATCCCAGTCGCTGCGCCTCGGCGACCGCGGTGGCGAAGTCGGCCTGCGTCTCTTCCATCGACGTGACGATGAAGTTGCTCGTCCCGTTCAGGATCGCCCGCAGCGACTGGATCTGGTTGGCCGACAGCGATTGGCTGAGGGCATTGATGATCGGAATCCCTCCCGCCACCGACGCTTCGAACGCGATCGAGCGGCCGAGGTCGCGAGCCCGATCGAAGAGCTCCGGGCCGTACTCCGCGAGGAGCGCCTTGTTGGCGGTGACGACGTCCTTTCCCGCTTCGAGCAGCTGGAGCATGATCGTGCGAGCCGGCTCGAGTCCGCCGATCAGCTGCGCCACCACTTCGATCCGCGGATCGTCCAGCACCTGCTTCAGATCGGTCGTCAGGACTCCGGCCGGCAGGTCGACGCCGCGCGCCTTGGACGGGTCGCGGACGACGACCTTTTCGAGCCAGAGCGTGCGGCCGGCATGACGAGCGGTCCGATCGCCGTGGTCCAGCAACAACCGCGCGACGCCGGTGCCGACGGTTCCCATCCCGACGATCGCGACTCTGGTCTTGTCCATGTCCATCGAATGCGACATCCGTCGCCGCGGCTCCACCGGTCTCGTTCGCGTCGCTCCCGGTCGGCAGGCACCAGGCCGATCCCCGGAGGATGCTCGGAAGCTCGAGGCAAACCGCTCATGGTAGGAGCCCCCGGAGCTTGTCTCAAGCGGTCGCTTCCGCGGCGAGGGGGGAGGCCGATGTGGTGTTCCGAGCCCGAACCGAGTGCGGTCGCGACTTGTCCGGACGGAGGTTCGCGCGGTACTGCGGCTGGTTTGACGCGATCGACAGCGAGCGATACAACGGCCGCAGACCGCCGGGCGAACTCCGTTTCGACTCGGTGCCGGACGGATGGCTGAGTGGTCTAAGGCTCTGGTTTTGAAAACCAGCGTACGGCTTGCCGTACCGGGGGTTCGAATCCCTCTCCGTCCGCTGAGATGCGGTGTGATCGCGGGCCCGCTGATCCATTACGGTCGCCGCTGTCGTCGTGCGACCGACCCCGGTCGCAGCTGTCGTCGTGCGACGGAACCCGGTCGCAGCGGTCGTCGTGCGACCGACCCCGGTCGCCGCTGTCGTAGTGCGACCGACCCCGGTCGCACAGAGTAATCGAACCGAGGCACGGGGACCCCTGCGCTTGGCGCTTCGGGCTGGTGGGGACACGGAGAGAGCGCGGACTCGTTCTACTCGGGGTCGTCCATGCCGTAGCGGCGCATCTTCTGACGGAGCGTGGCGCGGTGGATGCCCAGTCGCTGTGAGGCGGCCAGGCGATTGCCGCCGCAATGCCGCAGCGTCTCGTCGAAGAGTGCCGGCTCGACCGTTTCGAGCAGCCGATCGTGCAACCCCGCCTCCGACTCCCCTTCATTCGCCGCCGTCGGCTCGGTGAGCAAGTCGCGCACGAATCGCCGAGTCGCCTCGACCAACTGCGTGCGCGCATCGGTCGTCGGGCTCGCTTCCGACTGAGCCTCCCGACGACTCGGCGGCGGCAACGATTCGCGACCGATCTCCTGACTGCGCGAAACGATCGACGCGTGTTCGACGACGTTGCGCAGCTGGCGAACGTTTCCCGGCCAGTCGCGCCGCGCCAGTTCCGCCAACGCTTCGTCCGTGAATCGCCGATGCTCTCCGGCTCGGGTGCATTGAGCCAAGAATGCCTGAGCGAGTTCCGGAAGATCTTCCGATCGATCGCGCAGCGGCGGAAGCTCGATCGGAAAGACGTTCAACCGATAGTACAGATCCTCGCGAAACGTCCCTTCACGGATCATCCGTTCGAGCGGACGGTGCGTCGCGGCGATGACCCGAAAGTCCCCTCGCTTCGGCCGAGCATCGCCGACCGGGAGCCACTCCTGACGTTCGATCGCTCGCAGCAGCTTGACTTGCACGGCGAGAGGGACGTCGCCGATCTCGTCGAGCATCACCGTCCCCCCTTGCGCCAGTTCGAGCACGCCGGGACGCTCCCGTTCGGCTCCCGTAAACGCACCGCGCACATGTCCGAACAGTTCGCTCTCGACCAGATTTTCGTTGAGTGCGGCGAGGACGACCGGCAGGAACGGGCGCTCGGCGCGCCGCGAATGTCGATGGATCGCCTGAGCGACCAGCTCCTTGCCGGTGCCGCTCTCGCCGGTGATCAGGACCGGCGCATCGCTGGCCGCGGCGAGGGCGATCCGCTTGAAGACCTGCTGCATGACGGCGGATCGTCCGAGCATCTCGCCCGGAATCGGCACCACCGCGTTCGACGTCTCGCTTGTCCCTTCGACCTGCCGCTGGCGCGCGGCCCGCTCGACCAGACGGAGCGCGTCATCCAGTTCGAACGGCTTGACCAGATACTCGAACGCTCCGCCCGAGACCGCCTTGACCGCCGTTTGCAGATCGCCGAACGCCGTCATGACGACGACCGGGGCTCCCTTCGAGGCGCGATCGAGATCGCCGAGCACGTCGAGACCGGATCGCCCGGGAAGCCGCACGTCCAGCAGCACGACATCGGGAGCGAACTCGCCGGCAGCGGCCAGCCCCGCCTCGGCGCTCGCCGCCTGGCGACAGACATGCCCCTCGTCCTGCAACGCCTCGGTCAGCGTCCAGCAGATGGTCGGTTCGTCGTCGACGATCAGCACCCGGCTCATCCGGCACTCATCCTTCCCGTTGCGGACCGTTCGACGTCCCCGGCGCCGACGGCGGCGCCGGATCGAACGACGACGGCATCCCGGATCCGGCGAGCGTCCCGGGGACCGGCAGTTCCATGTGAAATCGAGTCCGTCCCCCCTCGCGTCGATGAACGAGCGAACCGCCATGCCGTTCGGCGGCGGCGCGAGCCATCGTCAGACCGATGCCGACCCCTTCGGGTTTTCCCGACACGAACGGCTCGAACAGCGTCTCGAGCAGCTCCTCGGGAACGCCGGGACCGTCGTCGACCACCTCGACCGACCAACGCGTTCCGTCCTCGGTCGGCCCGGCCGCTACCTGCACGGTACCCTGAGCCTCGGTCGCCTCCAAGGCGTTCGTGATCAGGTTGAGCAGCGCCGCCTGGAGATCGTCGCGGTCGACGATCGGCCCCGGACCGGACGCCACCTGACTGTGCAATGCCCGTCCGGCATGCTCCGCCTGAGGGCGACAGAGCAGCACCGTCTCGTCGATCAGATCGGCGAGCGCGATCGGCACCGGCGGTCGCCCCTCGGGCCGCGACAGCGCCAGCAGCGATCGCGTCTGGCGATTCATCAGTTCGAGTTGCCGGAGCGCCGTTTCGAGCGTCTGGTCCTGCTCGTCGCCATGCCGCTTGCGATGGAGCTGGATCGCCAGTCGCGCGCCGGCGACCGAGTTGCGAAGCTGATGGGCCAGGCCGCTGGCGAGTTGACCGAGAACGCGAAACCGCTCGGTCCGACGGATCTGGGCGTGCAACGACGACAGTTGGCCGGCAAGGCGATTGGCCGAGACGGTCAGGTCGGCGATCTCGTCATCGGGCCCCTGCGATGCGAGCGGCGTGAAGGTCCCCGAGGCGATCTGCGCAAGCCCGTCGCTGACCGCTCCGAGTCGTCGCGATTGGCGCAGCGCGATCAGTCCCGAAACGCCGAGCTGGATCAGCAGCGTCACGCCGCCGATCGCCAGCGGCGGCCAAGCCGCCTCGCGCTGCAATTGGCTGTAGCTCGCCGCCGGCACCAACACGAACAGTCGCATGCCGGGCGGGTCACCAGGAGCGCGGAGCCCGGTCAGTCGATACGCGAGCCCTTCCAGCCGGACCGTCAGCACCTGGCCGTCGGGGAGCTCCCACCAAGCGTCGGGAAGTCCGGCGATCGGGAGCGTCGCCGCGATTGGACCGCGATCGCGCCACGCGGCGACGAACTCCGCTCCCGAAAGCCCCCGCATCCGCTCGAGCACTTCGGGAGTGTAGGGGACGCGGGCACCGCCGAACGTTCGGACGATTCGATCGAGCTGCCGTTCCCGCTCCTGCGTCGCCCGCGACATCGCCGACCAGCTGCCGGCCAACGCGGTGACGGCGACGGTCGCGGCCAGCAACAGCGCCGTCGGCAGGTACCACTGGATCCGGATCGGCCAACGCAATCGAAACTCTCCGCCGGCGTTCGAGAGCGGCGCCGCGACGCCGGTGCTTCAGCCCGCCGCGGGAACGTTGGCGAACTTGGCCCACGCCTCGATGAACTTCACCAGCGCCCGCTGCTGCGGCTGAGGGAGCGCCGCGATCAGCAGTCCGGCATCGGGATCGTAGAAGAATCGCCGAGTCGGATCCTGCACGCCGACCGCCGCGAAGACCAGCGGCAACCGCTCCGCGAGATCGTCCGGGGTAACACCGGCCGCGACCAGCGCTCGAACGTCGTGAAAGCGGGTTTCGGGGCGATCGAGCAATGCCGAACGAGTCGTGATCTGGAGCGTTCGGGCATCGACGATCCGGAAGGTCAGACCGGCCGGACGAAGCGTCTCGTCGAGCGCCAGTCCGAGCGGCAGATCCTCGACGTTGCACGAGAGCGCGGTGTCGCCGCTCCACCCCTCCTCGCCGAGCGTGACCCAGTCGACCAGGATGTCGATGCCGGCCAGCGCCGAGAACTCGCGCGCCAACTGAACGAGCGGCACTTCCTGAAGGTGCTCGATCGAGACGCGCGTCGTCAGCCGTTCACGCGCGAGCGCCGCCTGAGCCTCGGTCGCGGCGATCGTCGCATCGTCGCCGTCGACGAAACCCTTCCACTGCGCCAGGAACCGCTCGATCCGGACATGCGTCGCAGGACGCTGCACGACCTTCAGCTGAGTGCCTTCGAGAGCGATCGACGTTCCGTTCCCCTCGGCCCAGCTCGGCGGATCGACCATCGAGCGGATCACCTCGACGAGCAGGTCGGGATGGGCCGCGACAAAGCTGCTCAGCCCCGACGCGTCATGCATCCGCTCGTTCGGCACCTCGGCATCGGGAAGTCCGATGACGAGCACGTCGCCGCGACGTCCGAGCCCCAAACCGATCGGCGCGAGCGTCTGTTGCACGACCTGACCGAGCGTCGTTTCCTCTCCCGAGAAAGACACTTCGGATTCGAGCGTCGCTCCGACCGCCGCCAGCGCCTCGGGGTCGATCTGCAACGGCGTGCCGGCGGTGCGCGAGACGAAGTCGACGAACTGCAGCAGCGGCATCGGCGGGAGCGTCAGCCCGGGGAGCGGCAGATCGATCTGACGATCCAGCTGCGGGTCGCGCGGCTTCGGTCGATTGACCGTCACCTCCTGCGGATCGAAGCGCGATCGATAGGCGATCCGCAGCTCCTGATCGGCCATCACCCGCGCCTTGTCGAACGGCGTCTCTTCCATGATCGCGCCGAGCGACGCGAGATCGTCGAGCACGACATCGAACGGCCGCGCTTCGTCGGTGCCGAGGCCGGCTGGAGGGGCATCGTCGGACGAGGTCGCGTCACTGCCGTCGTTGCCGAGCAGAGCGGCGAGAGGATTCGAATCGGGACCGCTCGGCACCGTTCCGATCGGCGGCGAATCGGGGACGATCGGATTCGGCAGCGAATCGGCGGGGAGCGAGTCCGCGGCGTTCGGATCGTCGGACGACGCCTCGGTTTCGCCGTCGTCGGTCGACGGCGACTCGGAATCGTCCGCGGTCGCCGGATCGGTCGTCTCCGAGTCGTCGGACGACGGCGTCGAGTCGGAGGAGTCGTTCGTTGCGGAAGAACTCGGGTCGCTCGGATTCGAAGCGACCTCGTCCGGCTTGGTCAGCTCGCGAACGACGACGATCAGCCCTCCGACCGCGAGGAGAGCGATCGCCGCTCCGATCGCGCTCCAGAGAATCAGCTTGCGGCGCGACTGAGTTTCGGCGCTCGTCCAAGCGGCGGTCGGATCGAGCAGTTGTCGATCGACGGCGCCGGCCGAGGCGACCGGGGCTTCGGCGGTCGACCGGCGTTCTCCGGTCGGCGTTCCCCCGGCCGATTCCACCGCCTCGGACGGCGTCTGCTTGGTCCGCGATGCGGGGCGTTGCTTTCGTTCGGCGGCCAGCAGCGAATCGATATCGCCGAAGTCGGGCAGGACCTCGTCGAAGGTTTCGGCATCAGGTTTCGCGGCGCTTCGGGGGACCGATTGCGGGGCGATCGACTCCGTACCGAGCCCGTCGGGTCCGAGCCCGTCCGGCGGGAGCGTGTCGGCCTGCGACGCGAGCGCCTCGTCGGCGCTCGGCACGGCGATCTTCGCTCCGCAGCGCGGACACTTGACGCGGTGTCCGAGCATCTCGGGACGAGTCACTCGGAGTTTGGCGTCGCATTCGCCGCAGCGGATCGAGAACGGTTTCACGCCGGCATCTCCGGTTCGACGTCTCGGACAGTTCTGCGCCCGGTGCAACGATCACGCGCCGCGGATCACTCGGGTCGGAACGGCTCGGGAAGTTCCCGCTTGTCGCGGACCGCCGCGGCGCGCGTCGTGATCAGCACGGCCATCGTATCGGGCTGGTCGGGGTGCGGGCCGACGATCCAAAGCAACTTCTGCTTGTCGTCGCGCGGACTGGTCGAAGCCTTGTCCGGATTCGCCTTGACCACCAGCTGGGTCAGGACCTCGCCGAGCGGCGTGTCGGTCACCGAGAAGTTGCTGATCCGCTGGTTCTGCGTGATCCCTTCGGTCCCCAGGTCCTTGCCGACCAGTCGGATGGCGAACGGAAACGAGAGCCCGGGATAGCGCTGCTCGACCGACAGCTGCAGCTGATTCATGACATTGATCATGTCGTCGCTGGTGACGGCAAAGTCGACCTTCGCCGCGAGCAGCTCGTCGAGATCGGCCGGAAGCGAGGCGGCCACCGGCGGCTCGGCGACCGTCGTCACTGTGTCGGCCGACAGCGAGGCGAGGATCAGTTCGGTACCGGCGACGAGATTGGGAACGGCAGGTTCGGGGAGCCAGAGATTCGCCTTGGCGAAGGGGCCTTCGACACCGAACCGCATCGCACCGATCGCCTGACGCGACCAGCTGGGGAACCGCAACCGGACTCGTTCCCAATACGGATGCTGCGGGACTTCGGCGATCGCCGACTCGAGCTGCATCCCCCATTCGCTTCCGTCGTTCGACCATTGTTCCACCAGGCGTTCCGAGGTGGTCGAGAGGTCGCGCGCGGCATCGAGCTCCAGATACCAGCCGCCGTCCCGATGAGCGCTGATCGCAAAGGCGCGCACACCGCTGCGCAGCACCGGTTCGAACGAATCGAGCAGCGGCGCCCAGAACGGTCCGATCGCGGCTCGCCCGTCAGGCCCGAAAAGCGTCGTCCCTTCGCCGATCAGCGTCAGGTGGCGATCGGCATCGCAGACGGTCAGCAGCAACTTGAGATTCGGCGCGAGCTCCGGTTCGGCGGTCGCCGCGATCGCTTCCTCGACCAGTTCGATCGGCCCGAGGCCGATGGTCCGCACGCCGCCGTCCAGATCGCTCGCGATGACTCCGATCGCTTCGCCGCCGCGCCGATAGGGGGCTCCGGCGTCGATATCGAAACCGGCCGCTTCCCAGGCTTCGGTCAACGTCTCGAGCGGCACCGGCGGATCGAACTCGATCTGCATGAACGGGCGATAGTCCGGTGCGGAGCCAGCCGGATCGAAGAGCGCGACGATCTGGCGACCGATCCGATCGACATCGACGCCGATCGCCTGGTTCAGGGCATCGAACCGGTCGCGAAAGTCGGGACCGAGCGCAGCGATCAGCGTCGCGGCTCCATCGCCGGCGAAGAGTGCCGAGGTGCGAGCGATCAGCAACAGTCGCGGACGCGCAGGGAGTCCAGCCAGCGTCAGCGGTCGCCCCTGAGTCGGACTTTCCCACAGCAGCTTGCCGTCGTCGTCGACGATCGTCTGCGGGACCGCCGCGTCGGACTCGACCGTCGTGACCGGCGCGGTATCGCCGTCGGTCGGATCGGACTTGCCTTCGCCGGCAATGTCCTGATCGTTCGTCGGCTTCGAGCGGCCGGCGATCATCGGTCCGACGAAGTAGACCGCGGCGGCTCCCAGACTTCCCACGATCAACAGGCCGACGACGATCCCGGCGATGATCCGTTGGCGGCGCCGCGCTTTCTTGCGCGCTTCGATCAGTCGCAGCGGCGAGTTGTGCGAACTGCCGGCCGCTTCGGTCGCGATGCCGGCGATTCCCGGACTCGGCGTCGACAAGCCGACGAGCGGATTCGCGGGCGCGTTCGGCGCGACACCATCGGCAGCGCTCGACCGCTTCGGCGTCCCGCGACGATCGAGCCAGTTCCGAAAGGCGACGGCGGTCGGATCGTCGAGCGGCGGGGAGGGCCCCGCTCCTTCGAGTCCGGCGAAGCGAGCGATCTGCGCCGCAGCGTCGGCGGCTCGCTGGTAGCGGACATCGGGCCGCTTGGCCATCAGATACGTGACGATCTGCTCGATCGGCTTCGGGACGCCGAGCGGTTCGAGCGGCGCGATCCGTTCCGACGCGTGCGCCTGCATCGTGGCGGCAAGCGAATCGCGACGGAACGGCGGCTCGCCCGACAGCATGCCGAAGTAGACCGCACCAAGCGCGTAGAGATCGGTCAGCGGCGAGTAGGGGGCCTGCTGTACGTCGAGTTCGGGAGCGAGATACGGCGCCCGATCCTGCAATTCGGACAGCGTCGCCGCATCGGCCGACATCAACGGAACCGGCTCGTACAGCGGATCGCGCCAGAGGGATGCGGAGCCGTCGGCGGCGACGACGATCGTCTCGGGGCGAACGTCCCCATGCACGCGTCCCGCATCGTGCCAAGCGGTCAGCGCCGATGCGACCTGGAGCGCGATCGACGAAGCGAC
The DNA here is from genome assembly GCA_964652385.1 of uncultured Pirellulaceae bacterium. Lineage (GTDB taxonomy): Bacteria > Planctomycetota > Planctomycetia > Pirellulales > Pirellulaceae > UBA11682. The sequence goes on from CAZZBI010000050.1 coordinate 11,173, forward strand.
GGTCGGATCGAGACGCTCGGCGGGATGGCGGACCGAAAGCGTCTTTCCTTCGGCCGGATCGATGATCAGCGCGGCGTACTCGCCGTTCTCGACCAACTCGTAGGCGCGAATCACTTGGGCCTGTCGCACCTCCCGGTCAGCGACCAGACGCTGCTGGATGCGAGCGACCTGCTCGGGGTCCTTCAGGCGCGTCTTCAGATCCTTGCGATGCACGATCGCCGCCAACTCGTGACCGGTCGGGACGTGGCGAACGCGAAACGCGTCATGGAACGGCGCTTCGGGCATGTCGTCCACGACGACGTACTCGCCGAAGACGAGCGGAATCCGCCCTCCCGACAACAGCGACTTGGCCTGATGGCGAGTCAGGAGCCCTTCGGCGATCAGACGCTTCGCCAGTCCCTTGACGTCCG
>CAZZBI010000050.1:11592-21996 GCA_964652385.1 uncultured Pirellulaceae bacterium
GCGCGGAGCTGTTCGTACTTCGACGGCGCCAGCAGTTGGCTGGTCTGCAACCGCTTCCAGAAGATCGAGAGCGGATCGGACATGGCACCCGAGGGGGGAGAAGTCGGAACGGTGCGGAAGGGATTCCGAGGAGGGCGTTCTTGGGACGCGGCGGGCGGTTCGTGAGTTCCAGTGTGAGCAATTCCAGAGACATGGCAAGCGAAGGGGGGAAAGCGGTCGCAAACGCGGGGTTCGAGAACGTCCCTGCTCGGCGCTCCCCGATCCTCCCCGACGCTCGCGACCGGAGCGAACGGCGCGTCGTTCGGCCCGAGTCGGCGGGGGGGCGCCGCGAGCCGGACGAACGGGATCGGGGCGTCGCAGGAGCGTTACCGGTGAGGTCGCAGCGACCGATCGGGGGCGTTCCGGTTGGCGTTGACCGCGACTCGGGGGATCCCTATTCTCCGCCCCGCTCGAAAGTAGCCTGCGCGAAATCGATTCTGACGGTCGTGGCGATTCGGCTGACTTTGCCGGTTTTCCTGATCGTGTCGATTTTCGGCGGTCGATAAGCGATGCGGACAGCGAGTCCCCCGGGGGCTCGTGTCGTGCGGATCGGATCGGGTCGCAGCCCCCCGTTTCGCACGTCTCGGAAATCCGTCCGAGACCATCGCCTTCGGCCGAGCGGACGACGGCGACTCGAGAGCGGACGAGCATGGCCGCTCGCCACCAACACGGATTCGCAAGGGAAGGCATCTCGCCATGGGATTCACTCGACCGGCGTTTCGACGCCTGATGACAGCGCTCGTGATCGTCAGCGGGCTGATGGCGACCGGTTGCAAGACCGCGCCGAGCATGAGTTCGCTCGCCTGGTGGCGAAAGAACGAAGAAGACAGCTACGCCCGCTCCACCCCTCCGCCACCGAGCAGCGCCTTTGCGCCGAGTTCGTCGGTGGCCAACAGCCGTAATCCGTACGGAGCGCCGAGCGGTGGTCCGACCGGCGGTTCGCCGACCGGCGGTGCGTCCTACGGGAGCAGCTATGCCGGCGGAAATCCCCAGGGAGGCACGGCCGGCGGCTATGCCCAGGCGGGCCCGTCGATGAACAACCCCTACGGCGGTACTCGAACGGCCGACGCTCGGGGAGGTATGGGCCCCTACGGCAGCAACCCGTACGGCAACTCTCAGACCAACTACGAAGGGACGGGACGGGGTACCGCTCAGGCGAACACCGCCGGAGGCTGGGGAACCGGCACCTCGGGCAATCCGTACGGCCAGGCCCCGAGCGGCCAGGCTCCGAGCGGCTCGCCGTACGGTCAGCCCGGCGGATACGGCCAGAGCATGCCGCAGGGTGGCATGATGCCCCAGGGCGGAATGCCGCAGGGAATGCCCGGCGGAGCGATGACTCCCGGCAATCCGATCGCCAACCCGTATGCGACTCCGAGCCCGAACGGCGCCTCGCTCGGCACGCCGAATCGTGGAGGAATGACCACGCCGAACTCCGGCATGGGAACGCCCGGCGGCTATCCGTCGACCGGCTTCGGAGCTCCCGCGACTCAGGCGATGCCGCCGGGTAGCAGCGGCTCCACCGGATCGATGCCGCCGTCGAGCATGTCGAGCGGCCCCGGTTCGCTCACCGGTACGACTCGCGCGGTTCCGCCGTCGGTCTCGCAGTCCCAGGGGAGCTACGCTCCGTTCTCGACCGGCGGCGCGCCCAGTGGCGGTCCGCGCGTCGCGACGCAGCCGGGCTACGGCTCGACTCCCAATCCGTCGAGCGGCTACCCGTCGACCAACGGCGGTTCGTTCTCGCCGACGACCGGATCGTATCCGTCGACCGGAGCGGCTCCGTACGGTGCAGCCCCCGGCGGCTCGACCGGTTACGGCACGATGCCTCCGAGCTCGCCGAGCGGCGGCGGGAGCTTCCAGGTTCCCGGCTCGACCTACCGCTGATCGATTCGCGGATCCGCTTCGACTGCGATCGGCGGGTTCCGCGCGGCCTTCAGGCCTGATGTCGACTTCCCGGACACCCCGCGCAACCGAGCGTTGCGCGGGGTGTTTTCGTTTCGCGATCCATGAACGGACACCCGGATCGTCGAGCGGGCCGACGGTCGGAGAGAGTGCGGCTGGGGGCGTGAACGTCGCCGCAACGCGATTCGGTTCCGAGTCGTCATCCGACTCGCGCGGCGCACTCGCTCACCACGGGGACATGCCGCCGTTGACGCACAAGGTCTGGCCGGTGACGAACGACGCTTCGTCACTGGCGAAGTACAGACAGGCGTTGGCGACGTCGTCGGGAGTTCCCCAGCGCCCGGCAGGAATCAGACGGAAGTACCCGTCCTTCATCTCCTGCGGATCCTTGTCGTGCCGTTCGACCGGGATCCACCCCGGCGCCACCATGTTGACGGTGATGCCGAACGGTGCGAGCTCCTGCGACATGCTCCGACTCCAGCCGATCTGTCCCCCCTTGGCCGCGACGTACGCGCTGAACGGCGCGACGCTCCGTTGGAAGACTTCGCTGGTGATGTTGATCAGGCGCCCGTGCCGCTGCTGCTTCATGTGCGGCAGGGCTCGACGAGCCAGCAGATACGGACTCTTCACGAAGAAGTCGAGCATGCTCCGGTAGAACTCCCAGTCGTACTGCTCGATCGGCTTGAGCGGCTGATCGCAGGTGGCGTTGACCACGATGATGTCGACCGGTCCGAGATCCCGTTCGATCTGCGAGAAGAGTTCGTCGACGGACTGCTCGCAGGTGACGTCGGCGCGGCAGATCGAGGTGGTGATGCCCGCCGCGCGATACTCCGCGGCCGCCTGCTCGGCTCGATCCAGACGGTTCGCGTAACTGATCGGCACCTTGGCTCCCGCCTTGCCGAGCGCCAGTCCGATCCCCTTGCCGAGTCCGGTGCTGTTTCCGGTCACCAGAGCCACCTTGCCGGCCAACGAAAAGCTCATCGTGCTGCTGCTCCCGGTCGCGGTTCGCGAGGCCGCTCGCTCCCGACGCCGCACGTCGGATCGCCGGTCGAGCGACGGCCGCGCGATCGACCTCTTCGCGCGGCGAAGGCAGCTTATCAGAATGCCGCGCGGCGAGGTCGCGTTCTCCCGGTCGACGAAGTCGCGGCAAGGCGTTCCGGCGCGACCGCATCGGGCCGAGTTCCTGCGGAAAATGTCCATGCACGACCAGGATCGGTTCGACGATAGCGCGGCGGCCCTCTGGGACCGACCGACGCTCGAACGGGTGCAGCACGAGGCGGGGTTGGCAGAGCTCGAGTTCCATCCCTCGATCGGCTCGACCAACGATCGCGGCCTCGAGCGTTTGCGAGCGGCCGATTGGCTCGATCCGACCCTGATTCTCGCGGCGCGACAGACCGCCGGCCGCGGTCGAGGGGCGAACCGCTGGTGGAGCGCGGACGGTGGGCTCACCTTTTCGTTGCTGATTCGGCCGACGATCGATACCGGGGCCGAAGCGATCTCGCGTTCGACCTTGCGAGCCGGATTGGGAACGGCTCGCGGCCTCGCGTCGCTGCTCGCCCCCTCGGCTCCGCTGACGCTCAAGTGGCCGAACGATCTGTCGCTCGCCGGTCGCAAGGTGGCGGGGCTGCTGGTGGAACGAGACGCCTCGGCCAGCGGCCTGGTGATCGGAGTCGGGCTGAACGTCAATCAGCGTTTCGACGAAGCGCCCGACGAGGTTCGACTGCGGGCGACCAGTCCGTACGAGTTCGACGGCCGGACGCGCGACTTGGCTCAGGTGCTGATCGCCGTGATTCGCGGGCTCCGGCGCGAACTCGTTCCGCCGCCCGACGCTCCTGATGATTGGGCCGAGCGGTTTCGGGCTCGTTGCGAACTGACCGGCCGAATCGTCGAACTCGAACAACGGGGAGAGCGACGGACCGGCCGCTGTCTGGGGATCGACGACGGAGGCCGCCTGGTGCTGGAAACCGAAGCGGGGCGCACGGCGATCGTCAGCGGAGCGGTGGTCCGAGTCGTCGATTGAGCGGCCGCGCACCGATCCGTCGCACGTTTCCGATCGAGCAGCGACCGGCGCCGGGCACACCTTGACACCCGGGAGCCGCGTTGATAGTTTTCTCGCAATCGCCGCCGATCGTCGGCAACGTCGTTCGGCGAGCGAACCCATCGGGGGATTAGCTCAGTTGGGAGAGCGCTACAATGGCATTGTAGAGGTCATCGGTTCGAACCCGTTATCCTCCACTCCGATCGACGAGAACCCCGCGAGTCCCGCTCGCGGGGTTTTCGCGTTTCTTGGCGTCGTTCTGCAGCCGACCCGGGTCGCAGAGGTCGAAACCGTAGTGCGACCGACCTCGGTCGCAGCGATCGAAGTCAGGGGACACGGGGACCCCTGCGCTTGGCGCTTCGGGCTGGGGAGGACACGGGGCACCGTAGTGCGACCGACCTCGGTCACAGAGGTCGAAACCGTTGTGCGACCGACCTCGGGCGCAGCAATCGAAGTCAGGGGACACGGGGACCCCTGCGCTTGGCGCTTCGGGCTGGGGAGGACACGGGGCACCGAACGGCGACCGTCACCGGCCGCGGCGGGCTGGGGAGACGCGCACGTCGCTGTCGGAACCTCTCTCGCTCCGTTGAACCGGCGGCAGCGGCATGCGAAGATCGAGGGTTCGTTCGTCGTGGCCGGCCTTCCTTACAGGACCGTGCGACAGCGAACCCGGGTTGCCCGGTCGTTTCCTATTCCTTTGTCGATTCGGGAATCTCGTCGTGAAGCAGTTCGTCGGCATGCGAACGCCCAGGCGGATCGCCGCTGCGGCATCGATGGTCTGGGTGCTGTGCGGAGCGATGTTCGCGTCGAGTCCCCTCGGCGACGCTCCCCTCGCGGCTCAGGAAACGGCCGCGACCGACGGCGCCGCCGAGCCGAGTGCGCCGCTCTATCCGCTCGCCGTGGCGATCGGTCCCGACCGGGCGCGGTACGTCGTCGACCGGAACCTCCCCGGCGTCTGGAAGATCGTCGACGGCCAGGCGTCGATTCTGGTTCGCGGGTCGAAGATCAATCGCGAACCGCTCAACGCGCCGCGGTCGATTGCCGTCTCGTCCGACGGTCGCGTCTTCGTCGGCGACTCGGGGGGCTGCAACGTCTTCGAAGTATCGGCCGATGCGCCCCCTCGTCCGATCTCGTCGGAGCGGATCGGCATTCCGATGGGGCTCGCCTTCGACTCGCAGGGGAATCTCTTCGTCGCCGACATCGAGCTGCACCGGATCCTGAAGTTGGTGCCGGGGAGCGAACCGGTCGAACCGACCGAAGTGGCGGCGATTCGGGCGCCTCGGGCGCTCGCCTGCGACAAGGAGGATCGCGTCTGGGTCGTCTCGGGCTACGAGAACCCGGTTCGACGGATCGAGGGGGACGGCCAGGTGACCACCATCGTAGGGTCGGACGTCCTGCAGTATCCGGCGGGGATCGCGATCGACGCGGTCGGTTCGATCTGGGTTTCGGACAGCTACGCCAAGACGATCTATCGGATCGGCGAGGACGGTACGACGACTCCGCTGCCGTCGAGCGAGACGCTGGTCTATCCGGTCGGCATCGCGGCGGACGGCACGGGAATCGTCGTCGCCGATCCGCGCGGTCCGGCGATTCGCCAGGTGGACGGAGCCGGAGCGGTGACGACCGAGTTCCCTCGCTGAGCGGCCTCGAACGACGACCTCCGAGGACGGCGCGCGGAACGAGGGAGCAGAAGGAGCGAGCGTGAACGAGGCGACGATTCGGCTGCGGGGAGTCCGGGTCCATAACCTGCGCGACATCGATCTCGATCTGCCGCGCGGTCGTCTGATCGTCGTCTGCGGCGTCAGCGGGAGCGGCAAGAGCAGCTTGGCCCTCGACACGTTGTATGCCGAAGGGCAGCGGCGGTACATCGAGAGTTTCTCGCCGTACACGCGGCAGTTCCTGGAACAGCTCGACAAGCCCGATGCGGATCACATCGAAGGGATTCCGCCGGCGATCGCGGTGACTCGCACCGTGCCGCAGACCTCCAGCCGAGCGACGGTCGGCTCGGCGACCGAACTGCTCGACTACCTGCGTCTGCTCTGGGCTCGCGTCGCGCAGGTCGTCTGTCCCGACTGCGGTCGCGCGATCGAACAGGACTCGCCCGAATCGATCGTGTCGCGGATCCTGGCGCTCCCGGACGGTGCGCGACTGATGATTTCGGTGCCGATGGATGCGGCGAACGCCGAAGAGTTTGCCGAGACGTGCGAGCGACTGGCGCAGCAGGGATTCGTCCGCGGGCTGCTCGCCGGCCGGAGTTTCGACATCGCGTCGCCGCCGGCTTGGCCCGAGGGGACGGTCGCCGATCCGAACGTCGTCGTCGATCGCTTGCGCGTCGGACAGGTGACGGCGGAGCGGTTGACCGATTCGATCGAAGGGGCCTACGACCTCGGTTCCGGGCGCTGCATCGTCTGGGTCGAAGGCGCGGACGAACTGGCGGTCGCCGCGCCGGTCGCGACGATCGACGAGCGTCCCTGGAGACGGCTCGGGTTCAGTCGTCGCCTGTCGTGCGAGACGTGCGGAATCGAGTTCCCGGAACCGGAGCCGCGACTGTTCAGCTACAACAGCCCGCTCGGCGCCTGTCCGCAATGCGAAGGGTTCGGCAGCATCCAGGTCCGCGACATGGATCTGATCGTTCCCGACGGCAGCAAGACGCTCAAGGACGGCGCGATCGCGCCGTGGAACACGCCCGCCTATTCGCACGAACTGCGCGAGCTGCTGGCGCTGGCGGCGGACTACGACCTGCCGATCGACGTGCCGTTCAAGCGACTGAGCGAAGCTCAGAAGGAGCTGATCGTTCGGGGCGTGCCGGAGCGGAACTTCGGCGGCCTCGACGGCTTCTTCCGCTGGCTCGAACGGCGCAAGTACAAGATGCACCTGCGGGTCTTCTACAACCGCTGGCACAGCTACGTGACGTGCGACGCCTGCGGCGGCTCGCGACTGGGCAAGTTCCCGCTTGCTTGGCGACTGGGAAATCGGAATCTCGCCGAGGTCTGTCGCGCCACGATCGAACAGACCGCCGCCTGGTTCGACAGCGGCGATCTCGACGGTTCCCGAATGGAAGTCGCCCGCGGGCTGCTGACCGAGATCCGCTCGCGGCTCGGTTACCTGAACGACGTCGGTCTCGGCTATCTGGCGCTCGAACGTCCGCTGAGGACGCTCAGCCGCGGCGAGGCTCAGCGAGTCGCGCTCACCACCGCGCTCGGTTCGACGCTGGTCCATATGCTGTACGTGCTCGACGAGCCGACCTCCGGAATGCATCCGCATGACGTGTCGCGACTGAGCGGCTGTATCCGCCGCCTGCGCGATCGAGGGAACACCGTCGTCTGTGTCGAGCACGACGAGCAGATGATCCGCGGCGCCGAGCACCTGATCGAGGTCGGTCCCGGAGCGGGGGATCACGGCGGGCGGATCACGTTCCAGGGGACCGGCGCCGAGCTGATGGAGTCGGACGAGAGCGTGACGACGCCGTTCCTGACGGGGGAGCGCGGCTTCCTGTCGGAACAGAGTCGCCGGCCGACGAAGCACGGCTGGATCAAGCTGATCGGTGCTCGGGGCAACAACCTGAAGAACCTGACGGTCGAGTTCCCGCTCGGCGTGCTCTGTCTGGTCACCGGAGTCAGCGGAGCGGGCAAGAGCAGTCTGGTGCAGGAGACGTTGTACGGAGCGATCTGTCGACGGAAGCGCAAGGAATCGGATCGCCCGCTGCCGTACGACGATCTGATCGGCGACGGTCAGATCGACGATGTGGTGCTGGTCGATCAGAGCCCGATCGGACGGAGTCCCCGATCGAATCCGGTCACCTACGTCAAGGCGTTCGACGAGATCCGGAGCGTCTTCGCCGCGACGGTCGAGGCGCGGACGCGCAACCTGACCGCCAGTCATTTCAGCTTCAACGTCGAAGGGGGACGCTGCGAGCGCTGCCAAGGAGACGGCGTGCTCGCGATCGACATGCAGTTCATGGCCGACGTCTATGTCCGCTGTCCCGAATGCCGCGGCAAGCGTTACCGCAAGGAGATCCTGGCGGTGAAGCATCGCGGGAAGTCGATCGCCGACGTTCTCGAGATGAGCGTGCGACAGGCGTTTTCGTTCTTCCGCGGCCAGACCAAGGTGCAGCTGAAGCTCAAGCCGCTGATGGACGTCGGACTCGACTACCTGCGACTGGGGCAGAGCGCGACGACGCTGTCGAGCGGCGAGGCGCAGCGGCTGAAGCTCGCCTCCTACACGTCGCAGCTCAAGCGCAGCCGCATGCTCTTCATTCTCGAGGAACCGACCGCGGGACTGCACTTCGCCGATGTGGTGCAACTGCTCGACAGCTTCGACGCGCTGCTGTCGGTCGGCCATTCGCTGATCGTCGTCGATCACAATCCGCGACTGATGCGAGCCGCGGACTATCTGATCGACGTCGGTCCGGGGGCCGGGATACACGGCGGGACGATCGTCGCGACGGGAACGCCGGAAGAGGTGGCGGCCAACGAGGCGAGCGTCACGGGACGCGAGCTGAAGCGCATGCTTGCCGAACGGTTGCGATCGTGAACGAGAACGACACGCCCCCTCCGCCGTCAGCCCCTCGGCAACTCGCCGATCGATCGCCGCCGCTCGGCGCCGCCGGCGGAGAGGTCGATCGCCACGAGCGGCAATGGCGTTTTGCGCCGATCGGCCCCGAGGGACAGGCGAAGATCGCGCAGAGCACGGTGCTGATTGCCGGAGTCGGTGCGCTCGGTTCGGCGGCCGCCGAACTGCTGGCGCGAGCCGGCGTGGGACGGTTGCGGATCGTCGACCGCGACTTTCCCGAGTGGAACAACCTGCAGCGACAGAGTCTGTACGACGAGGCGGACGTGCTCGGCGGCTTGCCCAAGGCGATCGCCGCCGCGGAGCGATTGAGACGGATCGACTCGTCGCTGACGATCGAGCCGATCGTCGGCGACCTGCGTTTCGACACGCTCCCCGCGTGGCTCGACGGCGTCGATGCGATCGTCGACGGAACCGACAACTTCGAGACCCGATTCCTGCTGAACGACGCGTCGCTCGACCGCGGCATCCCGTGGGTCTTCGCCGGCTGCCTGGGAGCCGAAGGGCAATCGATGACGATCGTCCCGCATCGGACGCCCTGCCTGAGATGTCTGATGCCCGAAGGGCCTCCGGCGGTCGGCGAAACGCCGACCTGCGATACCGCCGGCATTCTCGGGTCGATCATCCACGTGATGGCATCGATCGAGGTGACCGAAGTACTGAAGCTGCTGGTCGGTGCCGGCGATCAGGTGAATCGCCATCTGACCGTGGTCGATCTCTGGAACGGCAGCTTCCGGCGTCTGGATCTCGGCGGCCTGAAGCAGGGAGCCCCGTGTCCGGCCTGCGATCTGGGGCGACGCGAGTGGCTCGACGGGACGCGAGCTCCGGTCGCCGCCGTCCTGTGCGGCCGGAACGCCGTGCAGATTCGAGGGACCGGTCCGATCGACCCGGTCGCACTCGCCGCTCGATTCGATCCCGCCGTCGTCGTGACCACCAACCGGTTCCTGGTCCGACTGGCGATCGGCGATCATCAGTTCACGATCTTTTCGGACGGGCGGATCGTGGTCGGCGGGACCGAGGATCCGGTGCGGGCCCGCGCGCTGGCAAGTCAGCATCTGGGACTGTGAGCGTCGCTCGCGAAAGGGAAGCGACGGCGATTCACTCGGTCGCCGGCACCAGATCGCCGATCGCGGCCAGGTAGTCGAGTTCGGCGACGAACGCGGCGGCCTGGGCATAGATCAGGTTCAGCTCGGCGTCGGTCACCGCCTGTTCGTAGATGTTGAGCATGATCAGATCGATGTCCCCTTCCTCGAACCGCAAGCGAGCCAGGACGAGCGCTTCGGACGCGGTTTCGAGCTGGATCCGATCCTGTTCGATCGAGCGGAGGGCGGCGTCCAGATTGGCGGCAGCGGCCGACAGCTCGACGTTCACCTTGTCGGCGACGAAGCCGAGCTTCACGTCGATCTGGCGGATCTTGGTCTGCAGCGATTCGATCTTGCCGCGAGCCTGACGGAACTGGATCGGCATCTCGCCGTAGACGCCGAGCTCTCCTTCGAACGGCGACTTGTCGCCGCTGGACGAAGCGCGAGCCCCCAGGTCCTGAGCCGCTCCGAGGCTCGCATCGAGCTTCGGCAGCAGATCGTTCTCGGCCTTGGCGAGCGCCACGACTTCGCGTTCGCGTTCGAGTTCCAGCTGACGGAACTCCGGGCGCATCGAAAGAGCTCGCGTCAGATCCTCGGCGAGCGAGTCGGCGTGAACCGCAGGGAGCGGGGGAAAATCGGTCGGGACGAGAGCGGCGTCCGCGACCCACGGTTGTCCGGCTTCGCTGCGCAGGTACAGCGAGAGCTTGATCGCGGTCGTCAGCGCCTTGCGCTCGGCATCGATCAGCTTGGCTTGCCGCGAGGCGAGCAGTCGTCGAT
>CAZZBI010000051.1:0-6315 GCA_964652385.1 uncultured Pirellulaceae bacterium
GCAGGAAGATGACCTGCTTCACCTTGCCGGGATAGTGCGACGGTCGGAGCGCCAGCGGCTGGCGGTCGTCGAACGCGACGTCGGCGCGCGCCGTCACTCCGCCGAGCGTGGCGAGCGCCGCGGCGCCGAGACCGAACGAACTGCCGAGAAACTGGCGTCGAGTCGCGGCGGCGAGCGGATGCGAGCCGAAGGGAAGCGGTTTCATCGTTCGGTCTCTCGGAGGCGAGTGAGCTCGGAGGGGGGGGGCGAGGGACGCCGGGGGTGCGACCGGGGGCGGTGATTGCGGGCTCTCCGAGCCCGTGGTCGGTTTCGCTGGGAGGTCGTTCGCGTTTCGGTGCCGGTTCGGCGGCGAACCGAAACCTTGCCTCGGCCACGGAGTGGCCGGGCCCACGTCAATCGGTGCGACCGGGGGCGATCGCACTACGACATCGGTCGCACTTCGACACGAGTCGCGCTCTGCGGAATCGTCAGGGGCGAGCGAGGGTTTCGTCCAGGTTCAGGATGACGTTGGCGAGGACGGTCCAGACCGCGGCTTCGGTCGGATCGACCTGCGGCGGCAGCGGACCGAGCGGGCGAGTCGCCAGCGTTTCGGCCGACGCCGGGTCTTCGGCCAGCTGCTCGCGCGTCCGATCATGAGCCGCACGTAGCACGTCGAGCTCCTCGACGGTCGGCCGACGCAACAACGTCAGCTCGACCAGTCGTGCCAGCCGCTCGTCCCGATCGGTCGAGCCTTCGGTCAGCAGGCGGCGCGCCAGCCCCTGAGCCGCTTCGACATAGACCGGATCGTTCAGCGTCACGAGCGCCTGAAGAGGCGTGTTGGTACGGATTCGCCGCACGGTGCAGACTTCGCGACTCGTCGCATCGAACGTCGTCATCGACGGATACGGAGTCGTGCGGCGCCAGCTGGTGTACAGCCCGCGGCGGCGCGCGTCCTCGCCCGGACTCGTCTCCCAATCGGTCGAGCCGCCGAACGCGGAGCTCAGCCCGAGTTTGGGGCGGATCGGCCGGACACTCGGCCCGTGCATCTTGCGGCTGAGCAGGCCGCCGATCGCCAACGCCTGGTCGCGGATCGTCTCGGCCGGCAGGCGGAATCGCGGACCGCGCGAAAGCCAGGTCCCTTGCGGATCGAGACGCAGCTTCTCGTCGGTCACCTCGCTCGACTGACGATAGGTGGACGAGGTCGTCAGCTCGCGCAGCAGGAACTTGACTCCCCACCCTCGCTCCCGCAGGTTGACGGCGGTGTGGTCGAGCAGCTGCGGATGACTCGGCCACGCCCCTTGCGTCCCGAAGTCCTCCGCCGTTTCGACCAAGCCGGTCCCGAAGAGCTGTTCCCAGTGACGGTTGACGATGACGCGCGCGGTGAGCGGATTGTCGGAACCGACCAGCCAGCGAGCGACGTCCAAGCGAGTCGGCCGTTCGATCGCCGGCGTCGGACCGAACGCGGTCGGCAGCCCCGGAGTCACTTCGTCCCCCGGAGCCCGGAAGTTGCCTCGCAGGTGGACGAAGGTGCGACGCTGGCGTTCGGTCGGCAGTTCGCGCATCACCGGCGTCACGACGTCGGGCTTCAGTTCGTCGAGTTGCTTGCGCGCGGCGGCGAGCGCGATCGTCTCGGGAGTCGCTCCGGCACCGCTTTCGCGCCACCACGCGTCGATCGCCGCGAGCATCGCGTCGGAGCGTTCGCCGGCGACGGAGGGAATCGTCAGTTCGAGCGACGGCGCCGGAACCGGATCGAGCGGTGCAAGCCAGAGCGGACGACGTTCGGCATCGAGCAGCACCAGACGGGCGCCGCGCAGGCGATCGCCGATTCCGGCCGCGTCCGATCGGTTCCAGACGACGACACGCCCGATCTGCCGAGCCTGTTGCAGATCGACCTCCCACCACGGATCGGCTCCCTGGCGGGAGTGCGTCGTCGAACGGGCTCCGGCGTAATCGCCGTCGGTGTTGCCGTCGATCCCGCGCGCCGCATCCCCTTCGTAGTCGGTCGACGATTGGGTCGCGAGGCCGCCGGTCGCGACGTTCTCGTCACCGACGAACGCCTGAACTTCGGCGAGCGACAGGATGCGGTCGGCTCCCGGCAGCTCGATCCGAAGATGGCGGACCTCGAGCGGCGCGTCGGCGGCGAGCAGCGGAAGCGTCGGCGCGGCTTCCGCGGCCTGAGCCGCGACGAGCGCTTCGAGTCGCTCGACCTCGGCAGCGAGTGCGGCGCGGCGCTCGCGCTGCTCGGCCGAGTCGAGCGACAGCAACGGCAGCTCTTCCGGATGGTCCTGATCCTCGGTCTGATTCCAGACCGCATACAGACGGAAGAACTCGTGCTGCGTGATCGGGTCGTACTTGTGCGAGTGACATTGGGCGCAGGCCATCGTCACTCCCATCCAGACCTGCATCGTCGTGACGACGCGATCGACGACCGCCGCGCTGCGGAACTCCTCGTCGTCAGTTCCCCCTTCGCTGTTGGTCATCGTGTTCCGATGAAACGCCGTGGCGATCCGCTGTTCGTCGGTCGGATCGTCCAGCAGGTCCCCCGCCAGCTGCTCGATCGTGAAGTCGTCGAACGGCAGGTCGGCGTTGATCGCGTCGATGACCCAGTCGCGATAGCGCCAGATGTTGCGAGGGGAATCCTGGGCGTAGCCTTGCGAGTCGGCGTAGCGAGCCAGGTCGAGCCAGATCGCTCCCCACCGCTCGCCGAACGCGGGGGACGCGAGCAGCCGATCGACGTAGCGTTCGACCGCGTCGGGACGCTCGCCCGAAAGCAGCTCGTCGACCTCCGATCGATCGGGCGGGAGACCGACCAGGTCGAGCGACAGTCGCCGAGCGAGGACCGCCGGTTCGGCTTCCTCGGCCGGCGACAGGCCGAGTTGGTTGAGCTTGGCGAGCGCGAAGGCGTCGAGCGGTCGGCGCGGCCAGTTCGATCCGGTGAGCGGCGGTGCAGCGGCGACCGGCGGCTGGAACGACCAATGGTCCTGCATCGCCGCTCCCGACGCGATCCAACGCTCGAGCAACTCGACCTCGTCCGCCGGCATCGGCGGCGCGTGGTCGGAAGGAGGCATCCGGTAGCCCGCTTCGTCGCTGCGGATCCGCGCGATCAGTTCGCTCGCGTCAGGGTCCCCCGGCACGATCGCCGTCTCGCCGCTCTCCCCTGCCCCATACGCATCCTCGCGCCGGTCCAGACGAAGGTCGGCCGCTCGGGAACCCTCGTCGGGGCCGTGGCAGTTGAAGCAGCGCGTCGCGAGGATCGGGCGGATCCGTTCGACGTAATCGATTTCGTCCGAGGCGCGAGCGGAGGCGAGCGACAGGAGGGACGCCGCGAAGAACGCGAACGACCGGACGCACGGTCTCGAACGACTCGAAGAAGTCGCGAGCATCGAGAGGACTCCCGGAGAACGGGAAGAGGCGGGACCGTCGGCAGGCGGGAAGGGACGAGGAATCGCCCCTGGAGAGGATTATAGACGAACGGCCTGCTCGTGGGCCCGGCCACGCCGTAGCCGAGGCAAGGTTTCGTGCCGCTGCCGGACGATTAGCCTCAGGCGGCGCCGGATCGGGAGAGCGTTCGCGCCAACAGCTCTTCGCTCGCTTCGACCACCTGCTCGACGGTGATCGAACGCATCGCCGTATTGTCGGCCGAGCGGCGTTCGCGAGCCGAACCGCTGTGATAAGCGACCTGCAGATTGCGAGCCGCGGGGCCCCACGCGCCGCATGCCTCGGGACGAGTCGCTCCGTACAAGCCGACGACCGGCGATCCGACCGCCGCCGCCAGATGGAGCGGCCCCGAATCGGAGCTGATGAACAACGAGCCGAGCGAGGCGAGCGCGGCCAGTTCGGGGAGCGTCGTAGCGGGAGCCAACAGCGCCGCGGAACGGGAGAGCTCGACGACCCGCTCTGCCGCACGCCGTTCCTCATCGCCGGCCCAGACGATGACCGAACGGAGCTGTCGTTCGGCGTGCAGACGAGACGCGACGGACGCGAACCGATCGAGCTCCCATCGCTTCGACGGCCACGAGGCGCCGGGATTGATGACGACGAATCCGTCGGCCAACCGATTCCGATGCACGAACTGCGACATCGCATCGATCGCCGCGGCTCGCAGCGGGACCTGAAAGTCGACGTTCGGACGCCGGACGCCGAGAACGCGCAGCAATTCGAGCGACCTCGGAACGATGTGCTCCTCTTCGGTCCGCACCGACTCGCTGTAGAGCCACGGAGCGAGTTCCTTGGCGACCGGAGCGGCCGGACCGATCCGTCGCTTCGCTCCCGAAATCCAGGCGAGCATCGCGCTCTTGGTCAGCGCCTGAGGGTCGAACACCAGGTCGAAACGCCCGGCGCGCAGCTCACGACGCATCGCGAGAATCGTCGAGGGGCGCTTGAGCCAACCCTTCGGCACGCGGATCACCTTGTCGAGTGCCCGATGCCCTTCCAGCAGATGATGCGACGGCGACTCGACCGCCCAGCTGATGTGTGCCTGAGGGAGCGCCTGGCGCAAGGCCGTCAACAGCGGCATCGTCAGGACGCAATCCCCGATGTGACTCAGACGGACGATCAGGATTCGAGGTTGCATCGACGACGGGATCATGGCAGCGGTTCCGGCGGGTTGCCATCGAAGGGGATTCGCGGGCCGGTACCGTACACGCGACTCGGGAAACGATCCAAGAGCAGTTGGAGCAGGAGAAGCCGAGGCATTGGAGGAGGTCGAACATGGCCCCGGGCTCTCCGAGCCCGAGGTCGGGTCGATGCCGACCCCGCTGACGCTGCGCAGTTCTTTCGGTGTCGAGGCGAAACCTTGCCTCGGCCACGGAGTGGCCGGGCCCACTCACGGGCGCTGATGTTCGATGATCGCTTCGGCGACGATCTCGATGCCGGCAGCATTCAGATGCTGGTCGCGAGCGTAGTAGAACCGAGCCTCGGGATCGACGGCTGCCGCCGTTCGCAGCGCCGGGCGCAGGTCGAGCACGTCGAGGCCGGCTCGACGAGCCGAGTCGGCGACCTGGTCGCTCCAGAGGTCCAGCCGATTCCAGTCGCTTGCGTCGAGACCGAGTCGCCGATCGATCTCGTCTCGCGTCTCGGGCCACGCGTCGGGGTGTACCTGCGGCCCGGTCGGCAGGATCAGGATCGTCACCTCGGTCCCTCGCCCCGTTTCGGCCGCGAACTGTCGCCAGATCCAGTCAAGCTGCGCCAGCGCCGTCGGTAGTTCGTCCGGATGCTCGCGGAAGTAGGCCAGCTCGTTCCCCTGCTGCCAGACCCAACCCGGTTCCCGTTCGGCAGCCGCTTCCAGACGGCGGCGATAATCCGACGCAGTCGCCGAGACGATCGAACGGCGGAGCGCCGGTATCTCGGTCAGCGCCCGATAGATCGCCGAATAGCGTCGTAGCGGCTGCTTGATCCGCTCGCTCCACGAATCCTCGTCGTCGGTCAGATTCGCTGCCGCTGCCGGCTCGGCATGCTTCCATTCCGTTTCGGGATCGGCGACCAAGTGGACGCGATCGCTCGAGCGGAGCAGATCGATCAGGTCATTGCCGACGAAGAAGAGTACCAACACGCGTTCGGGGGCGAACTGCCGATACGCTCGGTCGTACGCGAGCCATTCCTGATAGGGGGAAGCGCGGCGGAATCCGGCATTGAGCACGCGCAGTTCCTCGATCGACGAACGCTCTTCCAGTCGCACCGCCAGCGACTCGTCGCGCGTCACCATCCCTTCGGCATGACTATCCCCCAGCAGCAACCACCGCGTCTCGCCGCTCGGCGTTTCGAGCGGCACTTCCTCGTCCGAGCGCAGGCCGGCCGCGTTGCGCCGGAATTCCAGGGCACCGGCCGGATGCTCGTCGAACGGCGCGAGGCGATCGGTCACCGATCCCCTCGGAACCCAGCCGACGCGCTGTGCGTCGGCGATCCGATCGTCCGAATGGAGGACTCCCGAGTCGGAAACCGAAGCATCGGTCGGCGTCGATCGCTCGCCGAGCGGCCCGCGACCGATCAGCCGCAAGCCGACTTCGATCACGCCGATTCCCAGGAGCGACGAGAGACCGAGCGCCAGCAACTTGACTCGCCACGACGCGGGCCGAGGCGCGGGGCGCCGCGCCGGTCGTCGGGAGCGCGGCTCGGCCGCGGCGCCGTCAGTCGGTTCGGATTCGGAACACGGTGCGATCATCGTCGTGATGTTCGGGGGGCGAGAGCGGCGTGAGCGAGCGATGCGGGGGAATGGACATCTGGTTGTACCTTGCCGTCAGACGTTCGGGTGAGTTGACGATGGGCGACTTGGGGCGGTGGCAGGCGGAATCCCCTTCCGTCGCGTCGCCCCGGCGTAGGCCCGCGTCGTCCTCGACG